>NZ_OMPH01000030.1:0-335429 GCF_900312795.1 Ruegeria sp. AU67 | reverse complement strand
GGTTTCGCGAAGCCCTGATAGACAAGGGAATAAAGCCCTGCATCCCAGGTCGGAAGTCACGCGACAAACCTCTCCGGTACGACAAGCGTCGCTACAAACGACGCAACAGGATCGAGATTATGTTCGGACGCCTCAAGGACTGGCGGCGTGTCGCTACCCGCTATGATAGATCCCCAAAGGTCTTCCTGTCGGCCATCGCTCTCGCGGCTACCGTCCTATTCTGGCTGTAAATCAATGAGTCTGGAGCCTAGAACGATCTGGGTCCGGCCAAACAATCTTTTCCAGGAACGCGGCTAATTTCAGTGAAAGCAGTGTGCTGAACTTCGACTGGAATGTGATGAAGTGAGAAGAACAAAGACGCTAGGTCCTGCGAGCCGGAGTCGAGAGGTAGGTCTCCGGCAGCCCCAATCCTAACGTCGATGTTTCTTGGTAGATCTTCTTTGGCCTTCGCAACTTTGTCCGAGTCTATTTCTATTGCGGTGACTTTGGCTCCTGCAGCGTACAAGTCTCGCGAATAGACGCCGTCACCCGCACCAACATCGACGACTTGAATACCTTCAAGTTCGCATATCGATTTTAGGTGATCGATGTGAGTCATTGCCAACTCCAGCAAATCTGATTGGTCTTGCAACAGATTAGCACACCCGTTCCCCTATTTCCGTTTTGGGTTCGGAGCGGACCTTAACTTCCCGTAGAAATTGCTTGTCCGGTGACGTGTTGAAGATCGCTCTGCGGTGGCATTTATCCAGCCTGTGGATGCACCAACGGTTACTCAGGCGAGCGTGATCAGCCACCCGCCCCAGACAATCAAAACCAAGCCCAATCCCCGGCTCAGAAACCTCCCGAATGGCAACGTCTTTTCCGCCAACACTACGATTGTAAGTACGGCAACCCACGGCAGGTTCATGACGCCCAATACAAACAACAGCACCATCAGCATCCAGCAGCAGCCAAGACAGTAGGCCCCGTGGTGAAGCCCCATCTTCGCGGCACCCAGGGTTCCCTCCTGCCAATGAGCCGTCAGAAAACTCATGGGCGAGCGGCAATGCTCCAGGCAAGCGTTCTTGAGCGGCGTCCACTGAAACAACCCGGCGAGTATCAACATCACGCCGCCCACAGTCGGCGCAACCCTCCCCATCATTGAGGAAAGCGCGCCGCCCGTGTGCAGCCACCAATTCAATACCGTCGCCGCCAGCGAGAACACCAGCCAAACCAACATATACCCCACCACGAAGCTGCCCGTTGGCACGAAGGGTCGCCCTGCCTCCTCCCGCTTCGCGCGGACCCGCTCGTAGATCATTACGGCGGGTGTAACCGAAGGCAGCATCATCGCGAGCATCATCACCGCCCACATGATAAGCATGAAGACAAAATCCGCGACGGACCACTGCATCATCATCGGCATGGCCATGTCGCCAACCATCGTCATCGAGGACGAACCAAGCCCGAGGTAAATTGTATAGGCCCACGCCAGCGCCGTGAGCGCGACTAACGCTGCCAGCACCAGCGCCCGATCTCGTCGTGCGACCCCTACAGCATTCATTAGGATGGCCTGAAGATCCGGCCCGGCCTCAGCCGGCCCAAGCGACTTGTCCGACCACACCCGACCGGCCCGTCCAGGTCACGGGCATATCCGCGTCGTTCCAAGTGGTTCCTTCACTGGGGGCCAGATCACCTTCATGCCCCTCATGCCCGAAGGCGAGGCTAAACGCGGCGTTCTGCAGTTTCATCTTGTTGCCGAGGTCATTGACCAGGCGACGGGATTTCATCTCGCCTACGCCGGCCACGCTTGCAGTTATTTCGCCATCGGCCTCGATCACGCTGATCCCGGCGCGTTTGGTTGGAAGCCAGGTCGACAACAGGCTTGCCGGCACCTCCATGCCGCCACCGGACGCACCCTGCAAGATAGTCTCCAATGCCGCCGCCTGCGCATCGCTGGCGTTTTCGTCAATGTACACTCGCCCGGTGCCGTTGGCGTCGAACAGTGTCGGCCCGGGGAAATGCAATGAGACAATCGCGTTTTGGCCAGAAAGGTCCACGCCTTCATGAGAGCCCTCGCTAATGCGTATCAACAGGGACGTCGCGCAATACCCTTGGTCCAAGAGCATAAGGTCAGCTTGTCCGAACCAGCATGGGCAAAGCATGTTGCAATTGCAGGTCTCGACGAGTTCCCCTGAAACATTCCAAGACATGATTTCTCCTCCCATCCCATATTTTCCACGGAGGCATTTTAGCAGAAAGGCTGCTTTTCACCAATCAACCAGAAGGTTAACCATGTCTCCTCAGGGCACAGAGCTGCCTATCCCTACAGCTTACATGATTAGCTGGTTGGCAGCCCAAGCCGGTCCTTCGCAACAAAGCCGCCATTCGTCACCAAGCGATCCAAACCGAAATATCATTGGGTTCTAAGCTTAACTGATTTGATCATGCTGGTTTTATCAATGTTCCCAGATATGCCCGAGTGTCGGCATCCCACGAGCTGGGGTCCTCTCCATGAGCGACCACCGCGTGGAGTTCCATGAGTTTCCATACTTCATCTTTGGTCGCTGCGATCACTTTGCCTGGGCAGGCCTCCATGCCCTCGCAATCCTTGCAGGCATATGAAAATGCGGTGTTCATCATTTTCTCCTCTTTCTGAACGGGAAAGTTGATCAAAACTCAGGAAACGTCGGGAGACCGTCGTCGAGTTTTATCCATGGCTGCTGATGTGACACGAAGACGTGGGCCTTGGGTTTCGCAATCGATGGGTCGTCCAACGTTGCAGCAGAAAACCAAGCGTCAGCACTCCAGTCTTGGCCCTCAACTTCATTTAGGGCGGCATAGGTCAACGTCGTTCCACAGTCCCGACAAAACCCGCGGCGAATACCCGAAGTTTTCTCAATGTGTTGGATTTCGCCTTTGATAACGGCGAAGTCTTCGGCGGCTACCTTAGCCCAAGTTACAAAGACACCGCCAAGGGCCATTTGGCATGAACGGCAATGGCAATGACCCGACCACGCTGGCAGGGTCGCTAACTGGTATCTAACAGCACCACAGTAACATCCACCTTGAAGTTTTTCCATCGTATCAAGATCTCCTGGCATGCGGCTAGGTTGACATCGGCACTAAAGCATCCGCTCCAATATTTTATAATAGCAGCGCAGATTTCACTGTGAATAATGTCAAGAATGCCGATATCATGCGACTCAAATAGTTTAGCCAAGCATTAGAAAATCTACAGTATGGATTGGTTGCACCTTCCCCCGATGAACGCTTTGCGCGCTTTCTCAGCAGTTGCGGAAGCAGGGAGTTACACCGTGGCGGCTGAACGCTTGAACGTGACCCAAGCGGCTGTTAGCCAGCAGGTGAAATCGTTGGAAAGACATTTGGGTGTAGCTCTCGTTGCCAGACGTGGGCGCAGCATTGAACTGACTGAGCCAGGCATCATTCTTTCACGTGAACTGGGTATCGGCTTTGAATTTATCGGAAGGGGTGTCGAACGACTGGCGGAACATGCAGCGCACCGTCCCGTTCAAGTGACAATGTCACCAGCATTCGCGGTGGAGTGGCTATTGCCGAGAATGGCAGAGTTTCAACAACAACACCCAGAGATCACTTTGATGCTGAACCCAACTTCTGAACTGGTTCAGATAAAGCCAGGTGGCATCGATGTCGCCATTCGGTATCACGACAGACGCATGCCGAGAAAAGAAGAGGATACTGTTCTTGTCTCCGACATGGTCGTGATCGGGGCACCTTCACTGTTGGGAGGCCAAGATCTGCGTGACCCGGCCTCTTTAACGAAGCTGCCCTGGTTGCAGGAACTGGGCACAAATGAGGCGGCCGACTGGTTCACCTATCATGGGGTCGTACCTCCCGAGCCATTGACCATAAATCACATGCCGGGGAACCTGATCATGACTGCGGTTCGCCGGGGCGACGGTATCACGTATTCCGCCAGAGCTTTTTTCGAGGACGATCTGTCATCTGGTCGGATGATTGAGTTGTTCTCTGAGCCACTCTTCGGCGTCTATTACATCCAGACGCAGGTGGAATTTCAGCGTCCCGAGGCTAAGGTGTTCGTCAACTGGCTAAAATCTCAGTCGCAAGTCGTATCGAGACACAACTCTGGAAGCTGAGACGTATCTATTTCCACCTGCTCTGTTTGCTCAAGACCGTTGGTTTCGCCGTTTCTTAAGGCTGCTCTGTGGAGGAGCCAGCTGCGATCAGAGCCGCCATCCCTCCATCGATAAACTGCACGTTTTGAAAACCCATCGCAGTCAATACGTTTGCCGCTGCCGCGCCTCGGTAGCTAGGAGCGCCGCCACAAGTGGTGAAAATTCGCCTTCCACGATCCTGTAACTCTTGAGATCTGTATTCACTTTCAAGGTCTGCCATCCAAGCGACGGCGCGACCAGGAGCCGGAATTGCTCTAGGGCTGATACCTGTAGCCGCCATTTCAGCGCTATCCCTCACGTCCACTACAAGTGCGTTGGGGTCTTCGATCAGTACTGCCAGCGCGTCAGTTGCTGAAATCGGATTTGCTTTGGATATTTCCTGAGCTTCCATTTGTGCGAATGTTAAGACCATATTGCCCCCGACTGCAAATCCTGCGCTATGCTACCATGCGGCTGATTTACCGCAAATCGGCACCGAAGCGATGCTTGGCAGTCTTGTCGTCGTCCAGACTGTTGCCATCAACGAAGTTAAATAAGTCCCGGTCAACGGCAAAAGCGGGCCTCGCAAATACCCCGGCCATTGCTGTTGATCAGTGATTACTGGGCGGCCAAAGCCTTCTGCCTGCAATAACACGATGCCTTGATCGGCACCTCGGCGCGAGCAGTGGCCTTGTCCAGTTGTAGCTTAATGTGGGCGGCTTCGACCATTTCACCGCGCCGGGTTAGACATTCGTGTAAGCCATGCAGGCTCCAGACGTTGCCCGGATGCTGACAGGCCCGGCTAAGCGTTGCATCCAGGCCAAGGTCTGCACGGTAAACAGCTTCGGCTTCCTCCATCTGGCCCTGCTCAAGAAGAAGAGCACCCAGCGCATGACGGGTGGGTTGCATCCAGCCCCAGGGCTCGTCGTATGGCAAGTTGTCGTCGATCTCGACTGACTTTCGCAGGTGGTCAAAGGCCGTTTCGTGCTCTCCTGCGTGATAGGCCAACTCACCCAGCATCATTTGCTCAGCGACCTTCAGAATGTCCCGGCATGTGTTGTTGAACAGCATTCGGGTCTCAGGAACTCTGGCCAGAGCATCATAGAACTTGGCTTTTTCACTCTCGGCTTCGGCGACCCTGTGTAGGTTGGCCAAGGCAACCGTCCTTGCATGCCGCATCATGGCAATGGTCACGCTGTAAAGCTCTTCATCCTCTGGCAGATCCTGATCGAGAATATCCTGCCAGAGACCAAACCTGATCAGCACATGTTGCTTCATTGGAATGAAGCCTTCAAACCAGTTCGCCATAGGCCGAAGAGTGTCTGACGGCAAGGTGTCGATCAGCTCATCGGCGGCTTCGATTGCTGCCGATGGTTGCCCCAAGAACATCGCACCGTATATTTTAAAGTGATAGTTGTGGCACCGATAGACGGAATAGAAATTGTCAGGGCCTTCGCGCTTCAGAAACTTGCGATCTGCCAATATGGCTTTGTGATTGCGCAGTACCACGTTCATGTAGTCTCCGCACAACACGTCGATATGGGTCGGCATGTGCAACAAATGCCCGGCCTCGGGCACCAGCGTGCTGAGCACATCGCCGTGACGCAGTGCCCGTTCGGGGTGGGGCGACATTTCCATCAGGTGAATGTACATGTGCAATAGTCCTGCGTGCTCCCATGCTCCGGAAAGTGTATCGAACGCATTTTCAAGCACGGATATTGCCTCGAGCGTATCGGCCCTTTCGGCGGGCTTTCCGGTCGGCAAATCCCAAAGCTGCCAGGGTGTCCGGTTCATGAGCGACTCGGCCAGAATCGCAGACGCGTCCAGGTCCTGATCGAATTCGGTGTGAACCTTTCGCATCGCATCAGCGAAGGCATCATTCCACGGGCTGAAATCCTCAATATCCGATGAGGATGGATAACGCGCTGGAATGGCATCGATTAGCGCGCGTTCAACAGGCGTCAGCCGGTCCTTTAACGACGCAGCAGCCTCGATTGACGCTTTCGCCAAGGCGATACAGTCAGGCTTCTCTTCTTCTTCGAATGTTTCCCAGGGCTTGTTGTAGTTCGGCCCAATACAATACGCGATGCCCCAGTGCGCCATTGCGCAATTTGGATCCGCAGCCACGGCATTCTGAAAGCATACAATCGCTTCTTCGTGGTTGTACGCGTAAGTCCAAGCCAAACCACGATCAAACCAAAGCTGGGCTTTGTCCGACGATGTTGTGATCTTTCGGCTGTAGCTACCGAGATCATAGTAATCCATCACAATAACCCCCTAATTAAAGGTAGGAGGTTACCACAATGGGCTGTTTCTCGATACTGGCGACATCAAAGCCGACCCAAGGCATAGACCCGACTTATATGAGCCCCATTTGATCGAAGCACTCTTCTTGGCGACTGATCAACTTATCGGCCGCGTGAGTGACGCGCCGTCGGTTTGGTTTGATTGCGTTGGGCGGGCAGTTTGTCCGACGCAACAAGCCAAAAGGATGTCCGCTATGGGGCTCAGTATTGACGTTCTCCGCGGTGATCAGGGTTGGCTTTTTGCCGGTCGATCTGGACATTCGAAACTAGACATTGCAGATCCCGAGATGCGGACTGTGCGACCATCCGCATTTTCACTCCAAAGAACCGTAGTACAGCCCAAAGCAGACATGCCACAGCAACACGCGGGACGGGAACTGCCGTTCTTTGCTAGTCGCAAAGTCATTCATGGGAAACTCAAAAAGCGGCCATTCAGGTTCAGTATGACGATCTCGACGATCCCGCGGCCGCACCTATGTCACCGAAGCGCCCTGTAGAACGGTCAGTCCACTGTAGCGTCTGTTCAGCGAGGAAAAATCGACGTCACCTCAGTTTTAGTAACGCCTAACAAAGCCTTAGATAGAACAGGAGAGGCATCAACGTTTACGGATAAGCAGAGGGCGTTGCACCTCACAAACACACCTTAGTCTGTATTTCGGGCAGTGCGAAAAGCGATCATGGTTAAGTCATCCAAACGTTCTTCATTCGTACTATAGTCTTGAAAAGCGCTGTGAATAGCCGACAATAGATATTCCGAACACGACCACTCTTCCTGTTCAAATACAGATACAATTCTCTGGAAACCAAAAGCTAAACGTTTTTCTCCACCTAATTGGTCAATCAACCCGTCAGTTGAAATAAAAAAATCTGTGATTTGATCCATTTGAACTTCGTGCTCCAAGTATTTTGGACCAATTGGAGTATCCGCATACCCAATGCTCAGCTTATCACCTCGGATTCGGTCAATGCCGGTTTTGGATTTGACCAAAAGAGACATGTGTGCACCTGCAAACGTCGCTACCCCTTTTGCTGAATCGATCTGGCATATCGCAGCGTCCATGCCGTCGTTGGAGGTCCCGTTTTCAGTATCCTGGTTTAGAAGTGAACGCGTCAAATCGCTCAACTTGGACAGCGCCAGCGACGGGCTAAGCGTTTCATTTTCGAAGTAGAGCCGCTCGAGTGTAGCGATTGCCAACATGGTCATGAAGCCTCCGGGAACGCCATGTCCGGTACAATCAATTACGGCGAGCGTCGTAATTGGGCCATCCGTTTTGACCCAGTAGATATCCCCACCAACCAAATCGCGTGGTTCCCATATGACAGCGAAGTCAGCAAAGGCGGCCTTGCACTGGCTTGTTCTGGGCAACAAACCCTGCTGAATTCGCGTGGCATAGTTTACACTTGCGACGATCTGGTGGTGCGCCTCGCGGATTTCACTGACACGTTCAACCTCCCGATCCAACATTGAGTTATAGCTTTGAACAACCTTGCCAATCTCATCTTCCGACTGGTATGGGACAATTTGAGGGTCATCGTATCGCTCGAACCTTTCAATGGCTTTCAACATTTGGCCGAGAGGTCTGTTAATGAGCCATAAAAATGCAGCGGCACCTGCTAAGATGAGTGCAAATCCCCCGAGCATTCCAAGAAGTACCACAACCCCCACTTCTGTCCTTAACTCATCGTTCAAGATCTCCTGATCAATTCGGACCAACATCGTGGCTGGCCCTGCGGCCGTCGGAACAGAAACGACGACATCTAGACCAGATTTTTTTATCTTGTCGCATCCAATAGCAGGCCAGGAAACCAAAGAATCCGAGCTTGGCTCTAACCTCTGTTCAGCGCAAATAATGTAAGGAAAACCCGAATAGACGGCGAGCAGGCTCGTTGCTTGCGCAAAATTCCCTACTTCAACCAATTCAGCCAACGGGCGTGCTATACGATTGGCAATCGTTGCAACCTCTGCGGCAACCTGATCCGTTTGAGCTTTCTTTTTAAATTCATAGTAAAAAAGAAGCACAATGGCATTTAACACGCCTCCGAGCAGGAGCGTCGCCAAAATATGCTTCAGAAATATTCGGCGCTTCAAGAATGTCCAGAGTTTACGCAATAAATGCCTCTATAGTGTTCGGCATCTAGTTCCCGATGTTCTTCATCGCGGCCTGAAGAGCGCCACGATTGTTGACGATCATCTGCACAACTTTGTAGTCCCCGGAAACTTCCCGCACAAGAAAGTCTGCCGTCACGGTGTCGCCATCTTCGGTTATCATTTCAGAGCAGACGAAATAGTCATTTCCCGCAAGAAGAACCATGGGATGAACATTCGCAGGGTAAACGGTTTCAAACGCGTTGGTTGTCGTGTCCAGATACGTGTAAGAACCGTCGACCATCACCCCATCGACATGCGAAATCATGGCGGATTGGAGCTTTGCCTTGACCTCAGTTGGAATGTCGGCCGCTGTAGCCGGGTTGGACGATATTACTACGGCAGCCACACACAATAGCCTAATCACATTAACCTCCCCACTAACAACACTGCACAATTGATACACTAAAAATGCATAAATGTGTATCTTATGATATTAAGACCTGAATTGAACTTGGTGCCACCCAAGCATGACCAAGGGGAACAGATGCTTGCAAGCGAAGTCTACGAACTACGCGCCAACCTGCGCCGACAAGGCGTTGTCTTTGCATACAGTGGTTATGTAACCGAAGGTATTCTCAGTGGTGTTGGCGATGCGTTAAAGCAGAAATTAGTGTCTGAAGATGCTGACACCAAAACTCTCCGAAGCGTTTTCGCTGTTTTTGTAGAGCAAATGCAGAACATCATCAGATATTCAGTTGAACGGCTACCAGCCGACGATGAGACCGAGGTGTTGGACATAAGTTACGGCATCGTGACTATCGGCAACGAGGCCGACGGCTATGTCGTTCATGCGGGCAATCTGATCCTTTTGAGTGACGTAGATAACATGCGAAAACGACTTTCCGAACTACGCGCCATGAATCGTGAGGAACTTAGGGCTGCGTACAAAGGCCAACTCCGGTCAGAAACTGACGCCGTCAGCAATAGTGCAGGTATCGGGTTAATTGAAATTGCGCGCCGAGCGTCAAAGCCAATAGAGTTTGATTTTATGCGGATTGACGATCAGCACGCATTCTTCGCACTCAAAGCGACGGTTTAAGAGGGTACGAATGCAGAAAATTGATATCCCGGCAACAAACCGCACCCCAGCTGTGGCGTTCGATTTTGACGTTGGCCACCTCAAACTGATTGGGGAATCCTACCCTGAAGATGTTACGACATTTTACAACCCGTTGTTTGATGTTTTGAAAAGTTGGTTGTCGGATGGTTCAGTATCCAAATGTCGTTTTGACTTTGAACTCATCTATTTCAATTCGTCCAGCGCCAAGGCCATCATGATGATCATGGAGCTTTTGGATTCCGCTGCTGAGGCGGGGAATAGCGTTGACGTCTATTGGTTTCACGACCCCGAAGACGAGACCATGGAAGAACTTGGGGAGGAGTTTGGGGAAGACCTGAAGCATGCCAAGTTCACACTGGAAAAGTTGTTGGATCGATGACTATCGACGATCTCTTTGTTCGCGAGAATGAGGCTTTGGAAGTCGCGGAAGAAGCTTTAAACACTGGACAATTTCCGAATGATGAAACACGCAAATCAATTGAAAACCTTGTCGGAGAATACAGAAAGCTGCTCAGAACCACGCGGCGCATGATGCGATTGAGTGATCGCAACGAGCGGGAACTGAATGCACTAGCCGAAAAACAGCGCATCGCCGCCGAAGAAGTTACCCAAAAAAACCAAGAGCTTGAGGCATTGTCAGGAAAGCTTGCCAAATACTTATCGCCTCAAGTCTACAACTCGATCTTTTCCGGTCGCCAAGAAGTTAAACTCGCGAGTAAGCGAAAAAAGCTGACAGTGTTTTTCTCGGACGTCGCCGGCTTCACAGAGCTTACGGATCAGATGGAATCGGAAGACTTAACAGAACTCCTGAACAGTTACCTGACCGAAATGGCGGAAGTCGCTCTGAACCACGGTGCGACGATAGACAAGTTTATCGGCGACGCAATCCTTGTCTTCTTTGGAGATCCGGAGACTAAAGGGGTGCGGGAAGATGCTTTGACATGCGTGAGAATGGCAATTGCAATGCGAGACAAGTTGACAGAGTTGCGGGCAAAATGGAGCCGTCATGGAATAAGGCAACATTTACAATGCCGTATAGGTATCAATACAGGCTTTTGTACGGTTGGCAATTTTGGAAGTGACGACCGAATGGATTACACCATTATCGGCGGCGCTGTGAACGTGGCATCAAGGTTGGAGCATCAGGCCGAGGAAGGAGAGATTTACATCTCGTACGAAACCTGGGCGCACGTGAACCACGAAATAGAGACCGAAGAAGTTGGAGCTATCCAAGTCAAAGGCGTGGCTCAACCTGTCATGACATACCGCGTCTTGGGTCAAAAGAAATCGAGACCGCGCGCAGAAAAAGTAGTATATGAAAACCCGAATTTTCAAATGGTGTTGGACCCGAGCTCGATGACACCAGAAGAACGCGCCGCAAGCTTAGAGATACTTAAGACGGCGCTTGCATCACTCCGTAAAAACGAACACTGAGGTCTCGCAGCCAGTGTTTGAACGTGTCTCGGAAAATTCCCACGAATACTCAAGAACTGTTCCATGCTGTGGACAAGGTCAGTTTTGTTCATACATCTGAATTAGATGTAACCTGCCTCAAAGGTAACTTCGACCGCGGACTGTGAGCTCACCCAAGCCAAAAGATTGCTCTTGCAGCGGACGGCTGCAATGCGATCTGCGACCGCAGAATAATGACCTACGCTTGGATGTCAGAAGAGAGCTGTTCGCCAAACTTTGCAAAGCCCGCTTGCTGGCTTTTGATCCGCTTCGGTGAGTTATTTTGGCCTGGAGCGCAGCCAATCAGGGAGTGAAAACAATGAACAAGACTTGGTTTTAGGACGCTTAGTCTAATAGTGATACAGCGGGCATCGTCCTTCAAGACATCACCGGAAGAAGCATTCGTTTTCCTGAAACCGTCGGAAATTCGCACCGGTTTTACGTGGGCGATGACCAGGCTCTCGAAAACAACATGAGCCGTCAGCCTGCTAGGCAACTTTACTGGTGACTGAGAGTATTTTGAATTGGTGGCCTGGCGGCATACCAGGCCCTCTCTAATCAAGTCTTGGCGCTAAAGACTTCGAAGTTAGGTATTCACCACACGCAACAGATGCTCAAAGTCACTCTGGACAGCGTCCTCGAGGAAGGCCCGAATTCTGGCTTGTTCGGCTCCGGCTTTTTCGGCTGCGGTCTGGCAGCGTGCCAGCACTTCAAATGCATTGGCGTTTGTTCTGGGCAGGTCGATGGTTGCAAGTTTTTTCATGTCAAATCCTCTTGTAGATTACCGGGCAACCATCGCGGGTCGAACTTAATCTCAGGTATAAGAATTGCGGATTTTTCCCCCGATCCATAGGGGGTTCTAGATTTAACATAAGTCGCAGTTATACAGCGTTTGCACTCTCGCGATCCGAAGCAGCAATTCGTTCAGAATGCGACACATGACCGAATTGAGCCCAAAGTTTCACTAGTCGGTTCGCAGTTTTGAGAGCATGGGGCAAGAGACATTCCCGCTGTCACAGTTGGCTGTGAGTTCGTTCAGCGCTGCTTCCAATCGCTTCAGCTCGTTTATCTTTTCACGCACATTGAAGATATGAAGCTCAGCCAGCTCTTTTACGGATCGGCAATCTTCTCCGTCGCCTTCGGACAGGCTGAGAAGCGTCTTTGTATCGGCTAGTGGAAAGCCCAAATCACGGCATTTTTTCAGGAAACGAAGCCTTCCAACATCGTGCGCGGAGTACATCCGCCGGTTATTCGGTGCCCGTTCTGGCTTGGGCACGATCCCTTCGCGTTCGTAGTAGCGGATCGTTTCAATGCCGACACCGCTTTGCCGGGATGCTTCCCCAATCGCAAACATGTGAGTTTTCCCGTCTTGATCCTGTAGCGACTACAGAAGTTATACGAGAAGCAGTCACTTCGACAACTCCAACTAATCAAGGGAATGAGATGCAAAAGTACCTTAGCATCAGCTATCTGGGATCACTGTCAGCACTTGGCGTCGCGACTTGCTGCGTACTGCCCATGACAATGATGTTGCTGGGACTAGGAGGCAGTTGGCTGGCCATTTTCGGAAAGATCGCGGCGGCAAGCTACTACGTATTGGCGATTTCGACGGCGCTTGTCGCTATATCGTGGCTTGTATCTTATCAGCGCGGTTCCCTAACAAAGTTGAAATGGTGGCTTTCAGGGACGACCGCAATCACAGGCTTGGCTTGGGTCGTCGTCTTCAACGAGGCCCGGATCAACGATTACCTGATAATGCAGATGTGAAACAATGACAGAGCAAACTGTAGTGCTTGAAAGCACCCTGATGTGCCCGACATGCGGTCACAGCGAAACCGAAATAATGCCGACGGATGCTTGCCAGTGGTTCTATGAATGCAAGTCTTGCGCAGCGGTCTTGAAGCCGTTGGAAGGGGACTGTTGTGTCTACTGCTCCTATGCCACGGTGCCTTGCCCGCCGATCCAGAATGGCGATAGTTGTTGCGGATGACAAAGTCTGCTTTGGTCCGCAGAGCGGTTATTTGGACGATTTGCTGTGAAAGCCCGCTTTGAGCCGATATTGTTGAAAAACTCGAAAATCCGGGAGGCCCCGATATTCTGCGAACGGGCACTCAATCCGAAAAGTCCACTGCTGATACCGATGACGGGCATTTCGGTGCCCACTGGTGGCCAGCGCCAGATTTTGGCCGCCCCCCCCTCAGCTGAAAACTCCCGTCGACCTTGTCGGGCCAGTTTCTGACCCGAGTTTACGCAAATTGGGGGTTTTCAACAATATCAGCCCAAAGTTGCCAGCGGTGCTCAGGGCGCGAAGGTCTGCGATGCGCAGAAAGCGGACTTTGCAAAGTCGAGAATAAAGGCCCGTCGTGGACGTTCCATCGCTGTCCTGAGGTTACCCGGTATCGGTCGGGTGACTGTTGTTACAGTACGTTTAGAAGCTTTGAATACCCAGCGTTTAAAACAAGAGCCGCAAGCGTCCCTGTTATCATCGCTGGTATGCCCTGCTTCCAAGTATCGAACACTAGATGGCAGAATATCGCTCCGACAGATGTGCAGAGCAACGCAAGTGCTCCTAGCGGCCCGATCCACGACGATTGAAACCAGATGGCAATTGCCCCGAAAAGTTCCCCGCATCCGACGATGAACATGATCTGCCTGTTGAGGCCGTAGCTTTCGAACATGCCCAACTGGATTTCAAAGACCTTCTTTTGCCACCCAAAAATCTTGATGGATGAAGCAAAGAGAAAAAATGCAGATAGAAGACCGACGGCGATGTTCAGGAGCAATGCTAGTCCTTCCGGTTTGATTTCTTGTAGGCTGCCGGAGATACGCCCGTCCATTTTCGAAATGCTCTGGAGAAGGCGGTTGGGTCGGCATAGCCAAGCCTTTGCGTTGTCTCGCCGACGGATTTATTGTCTTTTGCCAGCAGGCGTTCGGCTTCTTCCTGCTTAATGCGCGCGATAACTTGGGACGCCGTTTGACCGTAAGGTTCCAGCCGGTTGTTCAGTGTTTCCTGATGAAAGCCGCAAAGGTCCGCAAGCTCATCCACACCAAATCCTGAATCCGCAAGATGGACCCTGATTAGGCCTTTCAGTCCCGCAAGGAAATCCTGCGGGGCGGCCAGATCTTCATCCATAACCCTGTAGTCTGGGGGGTTTTCCAGTGCCTCTGGTCGTAGTCTGTAACTTAACCAGCTGGAGGGAAACCTGATCGAAAAACCTTGAGGATTGCACTTGATTGCCCGAACGCCGTGAAACTGACCGGGCAGCGCATCCGGGTCACTGACGCGAAGAATGACCTGGTTGGGGTCCCACCTGAAATCCAGGACACGGTGCAACAGGGATATCCATATACTCGTCAGAAACGCATCGGTTTGGCTGGGAGAAACCGAAATTTGGAAGTTCCTTTTGGCACTGAAATACGCGTGCTCTCCTTCAACAAAGAGGGATTGCGTAACGGCATTGGATTCCTTGGAAACCGCTTGTGTGAACCTGGTAAAAAAGTCTCCCAATGTAAGGGCTTCTGCCAGCATATCGCCGAGCGGGAGAAATTTGACAAGGTCAACGGATTGCCCGACCTGTGCGCAAAAATCCGGTGAAGTGGCTTCTGCCACGGCCTGATAGATCTGGTATACGGTATCGTGGCGCAGGAAATTCTTCGGGTCCATTACCTGTGCTTCGTTCAACCCCAGCGGATCAAGAACAAACGCGGGTTCGACCCCCACACTGCGAAGCGCTGCGACAACCGGGCCCGCAACTGAAGCCCTGACGAGTGGTAGCGACTGATCCGTGTTATTACCAAGTCTTCTTGTCATCTCTTCTCCAGAAATTCGCAATATTCCCGAGTGTAGGAAATTCCCACAATAAAATTATGAAACCTTGCAGTTTCCCAAAACTATTTTTCTCGAACCGGTAATCCGTCAAGCATCAAGTTATTCGAATTCTATAATGACTCCTAATTGTGCCTTTTGCGATTCTTGATGATAGGAGCCCTGATGAACGGATGTCTGATGCGCATACTTGTGCCCGCAGTACTGGCTGCGAGCCATCTGTTTCCAACTCATGCCGCTTCACAGGAAGAAAGTTTCCCGATCCTTTTCACAAATGTTCATGTCTTTGACGGGGTGAACGAGGCGCGGATCGAGAACGCAAATGTTTTGGTCGTCGATAACCTGATCGCCGAGGTCTCGACTGAGCCGCTTGTCGTTGCCAATGCGCAAATCATCGACGGCGGTGGGCGCACACTGATGCCCGGAATGCATGATCAACACGTGCATCTTACCGTGTTCAACCCTCTCAGCGATGGTTTGCGCCAGAATATCACACCCTTTCATCTTGGCGGCGTCGCGACAATTCGGTCTGAACGCATCCTGATGAATGGGTTCACCACTGTCCGGGACCTAGGCGGACCAGCAAAATCCATCGCTCGCATTATAGATTCCGGCATGTTTCCCGGGCCGCGCATTTACTCCTCTGAAGCCTTCATCACCCAGACATCCGGGCACGCGGACTTCCGTAAACTGAACGACCGGCATCCCACACTGTCTGGGCAAGGACCATCACATTGGGTCGAAAGTGAAATGAGCTTTATAGCCGATGGGCCGGATCAGATCCGGATGGCCGTACGCGAGAACCTGCGCCGCGGGGCAACCCAGATCAAAATTATGGTCAGCGGCGGTGTTACGTCCGAGTTCGACCCCCTGCATTCGCTTCAGTACCAAGCCGATGAAATCCAGATGGCAGTCAAAACCGCCGAACAGTGGGGCACATATGTGACCTGCCATGTGTTCACTGAACAGGCGATCCGAAACTGTATCGACAATGGCGCGAAGACCGTCGAACACATCCCGTTTCTGACTCCGGATGTGGCCGAGGTCATGGTTCAAAAACAGATCATGTTTGCGACCGCCGTGGCTCCGGTCTACTCGGTCTCCACCGAGCAGGCCGAAGCATTTTACACACCAGCGTCGTTTGCGAAGTGGAAGACGGTGCGGGATGCCGCGGCCAACATGATTGAAGTAATTCAAACCACGCCAGGCATGATCGACCTCTATACCCTGGGCACTGACCTCATCAACAACTGGGACCAAACGCTAGAGCAGGACAAGAAGATGAGCGACGAGTTCAAATACCTGCTTGAAGCGAATTTCACACCCTTCGACATATTGCGCATCGCAACTTCAAACGGCGCGCGCATGAACCGTCTTACTGGTTTGAACAATCCTTATCAGGACGGCCCGCTGGGTGTGGTCGAAGTGGGTGCATACGCCGATCTTCTATTGGTCGATGGGAACCCGCTGGAGGACATCCTGCTGCTGTCCGATCCCGACACCAATCTGAAGATCATCATGAAGGATGGCGTGATCTACAAGAACACACTCGACTGAGTGTCGCGTGGGGTGAACTTACCTCGGCGCCCCGCGCACTAAATTTTAAGGGAGAGAAGGACATGAATATTTCGACAAAGACGGGTGCCGTCGCGAGCCTGGTTTTTTTCACGGCCACTGCCGCGTTTGCGCAGGACACCCTGCCACAAACCCTGTTCACCAACGTCCATGTCTTTGACGGAGTAAATGAGGCGCGGATCGAGAACGCCAGCGTTTTGGTTGAAGGCAACTTGATCAAAGAAGTGTCCACCGAGGCCATCGACGCCCCTGGCGCGACGGTTGTGGATGGAGGTGGTCGCACATTGATGCCGGGGCTGATCGACAGCCACGTCCACCTGAACCTAACCGGTCTGTTCACAAGCTTTGGCGGCGCGGAATATGCGAATTGGGACGGCGTCGGCGCGATGGCAGTCGCAAACGCGCGTGATTACCTTATGGATGGGTACACAACGGTTCGCGATGCCTGTGGCCAAGGCGATGCGATGAAAAAGCTGATCGATCAGGATATTCTTGTCGGGCCACGGATTTACCCGAGCGGTGCGTGCATCGGTCCACAATCTGGTCACACGGACTGGCGCAGCCCTCGTGCCCGGGCTGAAGGTGGCCCCGTCGCACAGGTGGAAGAACTCAATCTCGCGGTCGTTGCAGACGGCGTAGACGAAATTAGAACGGCCGCGCGCCGAAACCTCAGCTATGGGGCCACGCAAATCAAGCTAACCGTCGGCGGCGGAGTTTCCTCGGAATTGGACCCGCTTTGGTCCGTTGGATACAGCGTGGAAGAAATAAAGGCAGCGGTCGACGTTGCGGCTTTTTTTGACACTTACGCCTTTACGCATGCATACACAGACGAAACTGTCCAAATGGCACTGGATGCGGGCGTCAAGGTCATTGAACACGGCCAGATGGTCACAGAAGAAACCGTGAAACGAATGGCTGATGAAGGGATATTCTGGTCCCTCAACACCGCCGGGTTCTCACCGATCCTGTTTGAGCACCCCAACTTTGCACCGGGTACGCCAGCAGGCATCAAGCTTGCGGTTGCACATGACCAAAGCAAGGATCTCATCGCGCTTGTCAAGAAATACAAACCCAAGGTCGTGCACAACGTTGATACAGTACTGTCAACGCTCGATCAGGGCCGTGCCCATCGCGATTTCGAAAAGTACCAGTTTGCTGATTGGTTCGGCAATCATGCCATGCTGGTCTCCGCTACGTCGACCGCGGGCGAACTTGCGCAGCTGACTGGCCAACGTAATCCTTATCCAGAGCAGTTGGGGGTGATCCAGGCAGGAGCCTATGCCGATATCCTGATCGTCGATGGCAACCCGCTTGAAGATCTTTCTGTCTTGGGGGCCCAACCGAAATGGTTTGACGCGGATCCGCGTGAAGAAGGTTTCGACACCATCCGTGTCATCATGAAGGACGGCAAGTTCTACAAGAATACGCTGGAATAATCGGAAAGTAGGGTGGTCTATCTTTGATAACCCCACACGTCGGCCAAGAAATCTTCCCTGAAAGGAAAGACTGTGAAACATCTCAGCCTTGGAATCTTTATGGCGATCCGTGGTTCAATTGCCGCCGCTGAGGACGCCGAAAGCATGCGTACGTTTTTGTTCATTGGCACGTCCAATAGCACCGCTTGGGAAATGCAGATCGCCAATCCGGGGGATCGCGGAGCCTCGGTGAAGGGCGGGATCGAAGCGCTCGGCGGAGAGCTTTTGAGCTATTACTGGGGGCTTGGAAATGGGAAGAACTACATCACCGTTTCCCTGCCAGACGATCCAACCTTTATCCAGGCCTTCTATGTCAGCCGCCTCGGCGACGGCTTGTTGGATGACTACCAGATGATCGAATTGATGAGCAGCGCCGACATGGCTGTTGCGCTGGAACGTGTTCCCGAAATCAAAGCTGTGGATGACGTAAAGTGATTGGAGGTTTGTCGCACCAGAGGTCGTACCTTCCACCACGACCGACCCTTGCCATTGCATTATTGAGCGCCTTTTCACTATTTGGCGGTGCTGCTGATGCCCTGGAAAATTCTGCTCAGGCGAAACTGGAGGCCGCAGCCCAGGTATCGTTGGGTGGTCCGGGATCAGCCAGCGCGCAGCAGGAGCAAGACAGGTTGCGCCGGCTGGAAGATTCGCGTTGGCCCGGTTTGGACCGTGCCATTGATCCAGCCGAGACCGCTTTGGGTCGATTTCGGGAAAACACCGGACTGGCGCTCAGTTTTGACTATCAAGCGCTATACCAGCGCAGCTCTCACAGCCTGACCGGGCAGGACGAATCTGCATCTGGTCAGCTCAGGATGATCGGGACGTGGGAATTTGCAAACCGGGGTGGTGAAAACCCGGGTAGCCTTGTCTTTATTCTGGAGAACCGACACCGGTTGGGCCAGTCCATTGCACCTTCAGCGCTGCCTGCGCAAATTGGATATCAAGGGGCAACTGCGGTCACGTTTGGGGACACAAACACGACCTTGTCGGTAGCTTACTGGCAACAAGCCTTCGCAAACGGACGCGGAGGAGTGGTGGCGGGTCGGATCGATCCGGGCGACTACTCTGACATTCTGGGTTACGTGAACCCACGAACGACCTTTTCGAACTATTCAATCCTGTTTAGCCCGGTGCTGCCAATCCCCGATCCCGGCTTTGGTGTCACGGTCGGCGGCTATCTGACGGATCAGATTTACGCGTTAGGGGTGGTCAGCGATGCCAATGGGTCTCTCACAGACATTGAGTGGTTTTCCGGGGGTAGCGAATTCTACAAATACGCCGAGATCGGCTGGACGCCCGAAAAATCAAAACGATTTCTGACAAACGTTCATCTGGGGATGTTTCACACGGATGCGCGCCGACAAGTTGGCGTACCGGAAACATATGGAGCCACACTTTCTGCCAACCATACATTCGACAACCAACTGATGATTTTCGGACGGCTGGGATGGTCCAATGGCGGGGGTGCGCTGGCCAGGCGTGCCGTCAACGCAGGCTTGATGTGGCGACCTGGCACCTACGATGATCTCCTTGGCATAGCGGCCACTGTTGCCGACCTGACGACACCAGGATTGGCCAATCAAACGACACTTGAAGCTTTCTACCGTTTGGACCTGGCCGACAATCTGGCACTGACGGCAGACGTGCAATACCTGAAAAATCCCGGATCAAACTCGAACGACCCGCTGGTCTTGGGACTGAGACTGAGGGTCAATCTTTGATGAATGCCGGGTAGCAGTTTCCGTTCGGGCTTCATTTTGGCCGGAACGGGCGGGGGCGGCAAGTGAGTGGGCCGCCCCCAACTATTTTTGATGGCAGACCTTTTCGGTCTCCTTATGATCTCTTCAGTCTTTATGTGGGAGCTTTAGTGTCATGGCGCGATACATCTACGGTTTTGTTATTTTGCTCTTTGCGGCGGCGGTATCGACTTCTAACGCTGGTCCAGCGTACGCACAGAACGCGACGAGTGAACAGGAACCTGCTGAGGTACAGCAAGAAGATCTCTTAACTCAGGTTGCCGACAAATCAATTTCTGCCGGTGACCTGGAGATACTGCTTGTTCCGCTGACGACTGATGAGCTTTCGGAAATTGCTGTTGCCTGGCAAGACCATGTCCGCAATCAACTTGAAGAAATTGCCCGTATCAATCTTAGCCTTCAGGCCGGAAACGAAGCGCAAGAAGACGACCTGAGATCACAGCTTTCTTTGATAAACGATACTGGCACTGTAATTTTGGATAATTACGCTCTGGTCTTAAACGAATGGGCCCTAAAGGGCGCCGCCGAAGAAGACCTGAGACCGCATACCGATTATGTCTTAGCGCTCAAAACTGGCGTGCTTAAAACAACGGATTTACAGACGTTATTTCACAACGCTCTCCAATGGTTGGTTTCCTGGGAGGGAGGTGCTGGTCTTCTATTGGCTGGGCTGGGTGTTTTGGCAGCTGTTTGGGTCATGATGTTTGTCGCCAAAATGGTGCGTCGTTTATCTGAGCGCGGCCTTGAAAAGATACCTACAATTTCGCGGATGCTTAAGAGATTCATTGCGACCGCAGTGTTTTGGGCAGTCTTTATTCTCGGCATTCTGGTTGTACTTGCCTTGTTTGGTGTGAACGTCACTCCTTTGTTTGCAATATTTGGTGGTTTGTCTTTCATTCTTGGCTTTGCGCTTCAGGAAACGCTAGGCAATCTCGCCAGCGGTCTGATGATCATGGTTTTAAAGCCATTCGATACCGGAGACTATATTCAGGTTGGCGGGTCATCTGGTTTTGTTGACGAGATGTCGGTCGTTTCGACAAAAATCCGAACCTTCGACAATCAGATCATCATTGTGCCGAATAGTAAGATCTGGGGTGACGTAATCACAAATGTCAGCGCATCTGATGAGCGTCGCGTCGATCTGGTTTTTGGGATCGCGTATTCAGACAACGCTGCTCACGCAATCGATGTTCTGAAGGAATTGGTCGCAAGACATGAACTATGCCTGAAGTCGCCTGATCCAGAAATATTTGTTGGTGAACTTGGCGACAATTCAGTCAATATCTTTTGTCGACCGTGGTCCAAGTCTGACGACTATTGGACTGTCTATTGGGACCTCACAGGACAAGCCAAGGAGCGGTTTGACCAAGAGGGAATATCAATACCGTTCCCGCAGCGCGATGTTCACCTGATCCCAGTGGAAGGAGTAAAGACATGAGAGCATTAGTAATATGGATGATGTCCTTTCTGCTTCTTTGCAGTGTAGCCTCGGCCCAGTCAGAAGAAGTTTTGCTGCCACAGCAGGAGCGAGAAGATCCCGAATTCATAGCACCGGTCATTGTCGACGGGGATGAGCTTTTTGTCGTCCGCGGATCCAGCGCATTGCCCGCAACGGACAGGGCCGCAAAGATTGAAGAAAGAATTGCTCAAGTTGCTGATAGATCAGAGAGCAAAACGGTCGACATCCAAATCTCCCGGGCTGAATTTGGACAACTCGTACGCGTCGACGGCCATATGGTCACTATTACCACTCAGGCTGATGCCGACCACGAACAGATGGACATTGAAGTTCTGGCCGGGCTGCAAGCAGAGGCCATCGAAAATGCCATTTTAAAGTACCGGGAAGCGCGATCCAGCGAAGGCCGCGTTGACAGCGCCTTGGCCGCTGTTGCTTGGACGGCGTTGTTTGCAGTGGTGTCATACTTCTTCTTTGCCAAACGGAAGAAGTTTCTGGGCTACGTCAGAAACAACTTGGAAAAGAGAGCGGAAAGCGTCGAGGAAGCTACAAAGTCAATCCTACGAAGCAGGGCAATCGCGTCTATCATCGTTTATTCAATTCATGCTTTGATGTGGGTGCTGTTTCTGTTTTTTCTCTATTACTACCTGTCCTTGGTTTTGCTGTCTTTCGCGGAAACCCAGGCCATCGCTCAAATTCTTCTAAAGTACGTTAGTGAGCCATTGATAAATGTTGTGCTGGCTGTCGTTGGGTACATCCCAAACCTGATCATGCTGGTGATTATTGCAGCCTTATGTCGATTTGCGATCCGCGGCCTCGATCTGTTCTTTGACAACCTGGAGAACGGTGCATTCGAAATCAAAGATTTCGAGGCGCACTGGATCGCGCCAACGAACATGCTGTTCAGGGCTTTGATCATCGTGATCGCACTGGTGTTCGCCTACCCATACATTCCGGGCTCAGGTTCCCGGGCGTTTCAAGGCCTGACAATTCTTGCCGGTATCATGGTCTCGTTGGGATCTAACACAGTTGTATCGAACATGATGGCAGGTCTGTTTGTCATCTATCGGCGCAGCACGAATGTTGGTGATCGAATAATGGTTGGCGACAAGATAGGGGACGTAACCGAAATCAAGCTTATGGAAACACTTATCAAATCCATCAAAAACGAAATGATCAGTATTCCAAACGCTCAGTTGTTGAACTCAGAGGTCGTGAATTATTCGCGCAAAGTCGATGGTCGAGGCCTTCTCGTGCACACGACGGTCGGGATCGGGTACGAGGAGCCGCCAAAAAAAATCACGGCAATGTTGATAGAGGCGGCTCATCGCACACAGAGTTTGAAGAAAAACCCGGAGCCCTTTGTACTTTGGACACAGTTGGCTGACTATGCCATCAATTACGAAATTAACGCATACACATCTCGAGGATCGAGTTTGCCTAAGATTCTGTCTGATCTACACCAAAACATCGTGGAAGTGTTCAACGAGAACGGTACGCAAATTATGACACCGTCCTACATGGCTGACCCGCCAAGTCCTAAGATTCCCACTGAGGAATGGGATGGAAAGCTTGCTCATATAGCGGAGTAAAAGAATACCAAGTCCACTCTGGGTCTACTAAACCCCGCCCTTGCAGGTTGTCGGATTAGTTTGATTGATCCAGAGCAATGGGTAGGATTAATGCAATAGTTTTCAGAACGTTTTGGGGTTCCAGATGATCAATTGGACATTTACCGCAATAGTAACGCTTCTCGCGAGTGGCGCTGTTGCCGCTGGTATGGAGCCGTGGGGTGAGTCCGGCGACTGGAAAATTTTGATCGACTCCGAGAAAGGAAATGGCTGCCTCGCGTGGAAGCCTTTCGAAGACGACATGACAATTGAAATTGGCGTCGCACCCAATCAGGCTGGCGGTTTCTTCGCCGCCTATAATCCGGCCTGGGTTCAGATTGAGGACGGGTCGACCGGCATCGTGAACTTCGATTTTGGTGACGCAAAGTTTGAAGGCGAAGCCGTAGGTGTTTTTAAAAATGGCGTCCCCGGGGGGTATGCCTTTTTCGACAACCCTGCGTTTGTAACCGAATTCGGGAAACGCCAAAGCGTCATGATAATTGGTGAAAGTGGGACCGAAGTAGAACTTGATCTGAGTGGGTCTTCAAAAGCCATCGAGGCCGTTTTGGCGTGTCAGGCAGAACAGCCTGAACCACTCAAGAACTAGGTCGTGACCGACTATTGCAGTTGAGTTATGTCTGGCACGCACGGTTGCCTGTTTGCTGGCATCGCATCAGCGCCTTCCGGAGCCTTGTTTCTAGATCCACCCACATCCAACTTGAAATTCGGTGACGAAAGTTGGCCAGTCACGTCAAACGGCCACGCGCTACGGGATAGCGGTTTGCCTACACGACGAGGTTCCGCCCTGATCCCAATAGTGTCTTTGACCCAATCCACTTGGCCCTTGGCCACCAATTGAACAGAACCCGTTTCAACCACGATGGAGTCTGAGCTTACCCGGCCGGCTTCGATGTTAATTGGTGCCACAACGCATGTTATGTCCGTGTAACCTTGACGGAGTTCCTCTGAGAACAGCCAAGGGAAAATACCAAGGCCTGCCAACTCCAGAAGGCTGGTGCTGACATAGCCTTGTGACATCGACAAAGAAGCATTGCCGCGCATGGAATTCACAAACGCTTTGCCAGACGCGGTACTGCCCGAAACGTTAAATTCACCACTCAAACGTCCATAGGCATCTATCCCGATACCCAGTTCTTCGAGAATCTCTCCGAATTCCCATCCTGAAGTTGACCCCGACAAGGAGAGCCAATCAGGTGAGTCAATCAGATTCATCACTGCCCTTAGGCTGAAGTTTCCACCGCCATATGTCATCTTGAGCGGGCCAAAATCTACGGTTCCTTCTTTTGCAGACAATTGGCTGGAAACAGAAGTTACGCCTTGTTGGCCAACAATCTCCTTAAAGTCGATTTGTACCTCGACGTCAGCCTCTCTCAGTACGCGCCGCACATCCAGAAGATCGGCAGGCTTTCCTTTCTCCTTTGGTAAAACCAGGGGCTGTACGTTGGTTTCCTTCGGTAGAACCAAGGGCTGTACGTCGGCTTCAAGATCTTTTGAAGCGTCGCCTACCAAGCTCTTAAGCTGGTCCAACGTGGCGGTCAGGTTTTTTAGATCGTTCAAATCGAGCCTTTTACTCGCAACGTTTCCGCGAATTACAGAAGCGCCCTCCGGAAATTTTGCATCCAAAGCGGCCAGAAGGTGTGACGAACCGGCTTCAAACTCGATTGAGGCGGTGAAGTCCTCGCCCTGCTTCGACGTCACTGCATCGACGGCAAGTGCGCCAATCTCGACAGGTTGCAATTTGAGCGCAGTCAGAAAACTAGCTCCGTCGCTGACATCCAGTTCCACGTCAAAATCAAGGCCTGACAGCCCTTTCAATTCGCTGACCGATAGCGCGAGGTCAAGCGCCCAAAGATCTGTGCCATAGGTGGTTGCGTTAAACCTGTTGAGCGAAACAGGCCCTCCTTCATTGGACAAGCTGAAGTCGGCATTTATGCCACCGAGCTGATCGACAAAATCTTCATCCATATTTGGCAAAATCAATTTGGCCGGCCCGTTGAGTGTGCCATCGAAGGTCACGTCCTGAAGCTGAAGCAGGTCGAGAATTTCGCCGTCGGCCTTTAGAATTGGGTCCTCAATGGGTCCAGCCTGTAAGGCGATGCCCAGCATCGCAAGCCGACCATCGGGCATGCGGCGAATGCGTTCAATAGAGGCTGGCCCGATTACGTCCAGGCCTTGGTCAAATGCGTTAGTTTGGAACAGAAGTTTCTCGAACTCGAAAGATGCAAGTGAGCCCACCATGTGCATTTCAAAGGCTGTGAACTTCAGCTCCTGGAAACTCTTTGCTGCGTTCGGCGGCTGCCCCTCAGGATAAAGCCGCGCGTCGAATAACAGATCAACGCCCCGAGCTGTGTAGA
Source organism: Ruegeria sp. AU67 (assembly GCF_900312795.1). NCBI lineage: Bacteria > Pseudomonadati > Pseudomonadota > Alphaproteobacteria > Rhodobacterales > Roseobacteraceae > Ruegeria > Ruegeria sp. AU67. Next base: position 310,252 of record NZ_OMPH01000030.1, on the reverse strand, counting down.
AGTCTTCTATCGATCCTTCTGCTGTAAGTTGCTGTCCGTCCTCAAGGTTTACGGTGGTCGTAAAGGTCTCGATTTTCAGAGCATCCTGAGAAACAAGCTCTGCTTGCAACTGGCCATTCCCTTCCAGAACTCGCTCCAGCCCAATGACTTCAAGAAAGTCACCGAACTCACCAGTGTCCATCTGCAAGATGGCACGATAGCCGCCTCCCTCGCTTTCCGAAAATGGTTTGCCGTCGTAGCTCACCGTCATTTCGCCAAAATTTGCGCGCGTCGTAAACGGTGCGCTATGAGGATAGTCACCCTCGATTTCGAAACTTTGACTGTTGACGGAGCCGGACCCAGAGACCTTTGTTCTTTGCCCTTCGTCTACCTGTTCCAGAGCGAGAGACTGGAGGTCAAACACGAAAGAAAAGCCAGAGGTTTGATCATCAATGTTCAACCCAATGGATGTGAAAGCTACATTCTTGTCGCTCAGGAATGAGAGGATCCCGCTACCTTCTGGGTCGCCCTCATTGGACCCGCCTGTCTCAGCTATAGCCTCTTGATTGTCCTCTTCCGTGGCGTTTTCGGGTTCAGCTTTAGGCGTCGGTCGGCCTATTCGCCAACTTGTAGTGCCGTCAGCAGCTGTAAGGAAATTCGCCTGGAGACCGTCAACGACGAGGTTGTCAAAGTGCAGACGTCGATTGGCCAAAGCAGCAACATCCAATTCCAGTTCCAGAAGGTTCAATTCTGCAAGAGATGTTTCCGGCATTGTTTGGCTCGGGATAACCACACCACCGACGTAAATGTGGGTAATGCGTCCAAGCGCGACACTTACATCGTCATTAACCACAATCGGTTGTCCGATTTGTTCAGAAAGGACTTTTTCGACCAGGTCACGTCGCATCTCCGAGAATAGCGGCGCAGCAAGTAGCAACCAAACAAGTGTGATTGTTGCAAACACAAGTAGTACGACAATCCCAATTGTTCTAAACAGCCAAGTCCTCATGCATCCCCCTGTCGTCGCCTACGCCGTTTTGTCTATCTTCAATTCGGCGTTCGCCAATCTGCTGGACTAGATGGGCACATAATTCGGTTCGCGCGCGCCGCGCATTTCGTGCTCATCGGTCCAAAGCTGCCAGGATACGGGCATCCCGTTCGTATGGGTCCTCGCGGAAATGAACGACCCCGTCTTCGACCCACGCTGTCCAGTATGTCAAAAGAACTGGCATTGGCTCAGGTAGATCAACGCGCGTCGTCTTTCCGCTATCCAAAATAGACTGCATCTTCTTTCGGCTCCAATCTGGCTCTCCCTCCATCAGAAGGCTCGCGAACTCGAACGGATACTCAAGGCGAACGCAGCCGGAACTGAGATTTCTCTCGTTTCGGTCAAAAAGGGTTTTGTCGTTTGTGTCGTGCAAGTATACACTATATTTGTTTGGAAACATGAACTTAACCAAACCCAGCGCATTGTCTGGGCCCGGTTGCTGAACCAGGGTCACGCCGGGGTTCTTCGCCCCCCAGTTTACAGCGTTTGCGGGGATTGTCTGGCCATCCTTGTTCCGAACGACATAGTTGTTGCGTGTCAGATAGGCAGGATCCTTGCGGATGCGCGAAAGTTTGTCTTTACGAAAAATCGAGGCGGGAACGGTCCAGGTGGGATTGAATTCCATATACTTGATTTCGTCTCGGAACACTGGGGTCTTTCGATAGGCTGACCCTGTGATTGATCTAGTGGTCCAAAGCGTGCCATCCGATGTGACTAAATATGTGCGGGCTCCTGCAATGTTCACCAGCACGAATTCGTCGTCGACTTCCCGCATAAGCCAGCGGCCACGTTCCAAGCTGAGACGCAGCTTGTTAATTCGATCTTCCACCGGTTTGTTTAGCGATGCGAACGTCTTACCGCCAATGACCCCATCGGCTTCTAATCCATGCCGACTCTGAAAAGATTTGACTAATTTCACCAAGTTATCGTCGTAAACCCAAGCTGTGTTTATGCCATTTTCACCATTTTCAGAAGAACCGCTTGTTTCAACGAAGCCTTCTGCCGCCAGCCTTTCGCGCAGCTTAGCGACAGCAGGGTCCACCATCTCTGGTTTAAGAACGGTTTCATCCGGAACATTGGTCCAACCGCCCTGTAAAGCAATGGCCCTATACTTACTCAGTGCTTCGACAAGCATCATATACTGCGCATTGTCGATATCGATGCGTTCGATTAAAGCGCTAAAACCTTCACCTTGAAGAAACTGATTTAGGACAACGGCTGGGTCTTGTTGAATTACCGGTTTTGAGAAGTTCCAATCGTCGTCCAGTGCATTTGGGTCGACTTTCCCAAACACCAAATGATGAACCAGTTTCACAGCAGCGTCAGTTGCCAGAATATCGAACAATGCTTGATTAGAGACATCCCCACTTTGGGCGGCCTTAAATGCGGCTTGAAGCTCAGCTAAGTCAAAATCTTCCGGTCTGAAGCCCTGTTCTATTGCACTATCCAACTCATCAAAGAGTTCGTCTGACAATTCATCGCGTGTCCACGCAGGAGTGAAGTCCCTCTCTTCGTAGAAACGCGGCACTAGGATTTCAGCATCCAAGCTCTTTCTGTCAGGTAGCGTGCTACTCACGTCCAACTTGGCACCGAGTAGAGAAGCAATCTGCTCTGATATCTCGTTTGCGACACTTGGGTTGGGGAATATTGTTACCAATGCAATTAGCGAAATCGCGACTAACGACTTACCGTGACCCACCAATACCTCCTGCAGCTTCGCGCTATATGCTGTCTCTATGTGGGAGGATACTCATACATAATGTATAATCAAATCGTAATTTATGATTTTGGTGTGGCCATTTGATTGGAGGGTTCGAGAGCTGTGTGAATATGCAGGGGATTGACGCTGAACGTCCAAACGATCCTGTGGACGAGGCGGCCCTGTTGAATCTACTGTCATTGCAGTATCGACAGAGTTGGGCGGGTTATGGCGACATTTGTATTGGTCCATGGAGCGTGGCAAGGGGGATGGTGCTGGGCTCGCGTAGCCGCCCTTCTGCGCAGGGACGGCCACGACGTTTTCACCCCGACACTGACAGGGTTGGGTGAACGTGCTCACCTCGTGAGTGACGAAACCGATCTGGCCATGCATATCGAAGATGTCCTGGGGGTAATCAGGTGCGAAGAACTCTCAGACATTGTTTTGTGTGGTCATAGCTATGGCGGCATGGTTGTCACCGGAGTCGCGGATAGAGCGCCCGGCCACATTCGCTCACTTGTGTACCTCGATGCGCTCGTACCGGGCGATGGGCAGGCGGCCTTGGATGTTTTGCCTGCGGATATCGCGGCAGGGCTTCGTGATGGTGCCGCCGATGGTAAAGTCGCGCCGGGCCCAGCGGAGGCTTTTTCGGTGAATGGAGCAGACTGTGCGTGGGTGGACCGCCGAAACGTCGCGCAACCACTCAAGACATTTGAGCAACCGATGCAACTGGTGAGCGGCGGAGCCGAGGTGGTAAAGCGGACCTACATCTATGCCACCGGCTGGGTCCCAGGGCTTGGCCAACCGTTTTTTGAGCGATACCAGCATCAGTCGGGGTGGACAGCGATTTCGGTGCCATTCGGGCACTACGTGATGATCGATAGGCCTGAAGACTTGGCCCGAATTCTAATGTCCGCAATTTGAACGTGGCCGCCGATTCCTGCACGAGTTGGCAGACAGCGAAATCGCCCGTATTAGAATGGTTATTGCTTCCATTCCGATTGTCCTACTTCAACCACCGCTTCGGGGGAAGATGTGCCGCAGCGCCGCAGGTTGTCCCGCGTCTCAACTGATCAACTGGCATTGATCTCAATGCACCAGCTTCGGGCGGCTCCTGACCGTACAGCTGGAATTGTAAAGTTCGGTTTTTGTATGTCCGCTTAGGGCTGGTAGCGGCCTATAGCGCACATTTTAGAAAACGCTGGCACTGACCCTTGCTAGACCTGCTTTGGGGCGAGTTTGTTCCACTCATCGGCGGTCATGCTTTTTCGCGTTAGCTGGTCCTCTGAGGCGAGCTGAGCTGCTTTGAGTAGGAGAAAGGCCACCGTGATGGCGTCTACCTCGCTGCGTTTCTCGAATTCTTCAGTCGTTTCATTGGGCCTTTCTTCTGGCATTCCTATTCCCCTCTGTATCTGGGCTTTCGGGCAATTGGCTAACTTTGCATATTACCTAGTAGCTCTAGGAAAGCCAGTTCCCGGGCGTGCGAGCGCTTCACAAGGAGAGGCTTTAATTCTGCAAACAAGCTCGTCCTCCAGCGCGAGTAGTTTGCATTGGTGCAGAAGGACGGGAGACCAGCTCCGTCTCCTTATTTTCGTTTTGTTGGGTGTCATCTGGTGACCCATCCTGCTCATCGTCAGACGTTGCTTCAATCTCCCGTACAGCCAACTCGGCAATTTTTCGAACCAGATATGCGCGGAACAGTCGAACGTCTGTTTCGGACGGCTGGGCTGACGCTGCTGCATCGATTGAAAGGTCGAACTTTCTCATCAGTTCTTGAGCGGGGAGATCATCCCTCTGAAGATCGCGCTTGCCTTACATCTGAAGACCTTTGTTACGCGCTGGTGCGTTGGATCGTCGATATCTATCACAATACGCCCCATTCCGGATTGGGGGCGCGCACCCCTCTGGAGCAATGGAGAACCGGCCACGATGCAGGGAACTATCCTTTGCGAGCAGCACCGCATGAGAAGCACCAGAGGCTTGCTTTTGGAGCTCGCCTCTGTCGCAAAGTCAGTAAGAATGGTGTCACCGTACTTGGTGTTTGCTACCATTTTGAGGGACTTGCCGCTTGGTTCACTCGGTATGGTAACGCTGAAGTCGAAGTGCGGTGGCTACCAGACGATATTGGTTCCATCGAAGTGCGGCTTGGTGACATCTGGGAGACGGTCCAAGCAAGCCATTGTGGGTTTTCTGGCGTACACGCGCAAGTTTGGATGGAGGCGCGACGCAGCCTCCGCACGAAAGACCAAAAGGCGCTCAAATGGCGAGATCGTGTGGTCTTCGAAGCAATCGATGCGATCAATATGATGAACCAGTAGCGCTCGCTGGAATTCGGTCTGATTTCGCAAAACTGGTCCCCTGAACGGGTCAAAAACCTCGAAGATTCCCTCTTTGTCGGGTTCAACGTTTCATCCACGGGTAATTCGACCAACCCACCTACTGACGGCTACGGAGAAATTATCTCTCCAATCGAAATTGATGAGGTGCAAGGTCCGTTGGCTGGCGACGCCCAACGGGCAGAAGAACCGGCTCCACGGCCAACCTGGAAAATCACAAAAGGCGATGAACGATGACTGAAGCCGAGAATGCTATGAAGTTCAAGTCCCTGATGGAACTGCGAACTTACCACGTAGAAACTGACCGGGATAAGCAGATTCTGCGGCAACTCAACCGCCTTCTGGAGCGCGATGAACAGGGTAACTGCTTGCCGCGAGCTGTGCGGTTTACCGGCAACCTTGAAACACGTGGCATCGCAATCATCGAAGCTGCCGGGGGCGGGAAAACAACGGCCGTCAACCGTGCTTTGTCGCGACACCCTGCGCTTCAAGACAAGCAAGGCGAGGATTGGCCGCGTTATCTCAGAATCCAGGTGCCAAGCCCGGCCTCGCTAAAGAGCTTAGGGCGCGCTGTTTTGACTGCAACCGGCTTGAATCACGTGGCCGCCAGTACAACCGCTTGGGAAATCTGGCACATTGCGCGTCATCGGCTGACTCTCCTCGATATCGTAGTGCTCTGGTTCGACGAGGCGCAGGACATGTTCCTTTCGGGTTCCGCCCGCGAAATCGATGACATGCTCAAGATGCTCAAAACCCTGATGCAAAACGATTCCGCCGTAATCCCGATCCTCAGCGGGACCGAGAGGCTTGCAGAAATCACCAGCTACGATCCACAAGTGAACCGCCGCTTTACGAAGGTCGTGCCAGCCCCACTCGCGCCGGGTCTGGACGATGGAAACTTGCTGCACCTCATCGAGTTCTTCTCCGGCGAGATTGGCTTGCATGTTGAAGCCGACAATTCACTTGCTGGCCGATTGATTCACGCAAGCCGACGACGATTTGGGCGGGCGGTGGAAACCATTCTTAACGCGATTGAATGCGCCGTTGAAGAAAACGCTTCCGAACTGACTGTGATGCACTTTGCCCAAGCTTGGGGAATGCAGGAGGGGTGTCAGTGGGAGCAGAATGTTTTAGTGTCTCCAAACTGGGCATCCATTGAACTCGACGCCGGTGCCGAAGATTTTGAGGCAGCACGCACAGTTCGACAACAGCGCCAGGTAGGATGGAAATAGCTCATGATGTTGCGCTCTGTTCTGCCCCTAATGCCCGACGAAAGTGTTGTGTCCTGGGTACGCCGCATCGGGTTGTTTCATTGTGGTTTGGAAGCATCAGAATTTTTGAAGCTCATCGGAGTGCCGCAACTTGATTTGATCTCAGGAAAGCGTCAGGCGCACGAACGCCTGGTCGAGGTTACCGGCGTTCCCATGAATGTGTTGGCTTTGGGCGCATTCGAAAAAGTGTCTGACCGACTGTTTCAGTTCAAGAAGGAACAGTTTTATCGCGAGTTCTTGGATCTGGGCTGCATGCAGTTCTGCCCCGCCTGCATGTTGTCCGACATCGAAAATGCAGTAAGTGACCTAAGCCTTGGTTTCCTGCGGATCAACTGGGCATTTGCCCCCATCCGAACTTGTGCCATCCATAACTTGCCTCTCGTCAAGAAGCAGGCTGAAAAAGCCTGGGATATCATTCGAGATTACACGAATGTCGCCGGTGACCGGAGCATGCTAGAGCAATACTTGAGCGCGTCCAAACCAAGATCCCCATCGCGGCTGCAACTCTATGTCAATGCTCGGTTTGAGAGTGCCGAAGGTAATCACTGGATGGATTCTCAGCAGATTGATTTGGCCTCCCGAGCGACCGAGATGCTGGGTGCATGCATCGAATTCGGACCCAATGTATCTCTGTCTAACCTTACCGAAGATGACTGGGATACTGCTGGTCGAGTCGGGTTTGAGTTCACCTCGCGTGGGAAGAATGGAATTTACGATGGGCTCGACTTAATCTATCGGCGCCCACGGAAAAAGCCTATTTGCTTCGCCCGAAGGGAACGTTTGGCAGGCTTTATGAATGGGTTCGGTTCAAGAAGAACGAAAAGCCCGTCGGACCCATTCGAGATGTGCTTCGCGACTTCGTTTTGGATCGGTTCCACGTACCGGCCGGAACAAATCTACTTGGTACGGTAGTGGATCGGCCCCGACGGCATACTGTGGCATCGCTGTCAGCCAAATACAGATTGAACCATGGAACAACGGCACTAGCGCTACGAAAGTCAGGTCTTCTGCCTCTTGCCTGCGAGGACGCTGATGAACGGAGAACCTTGCCCGCCGAGCTCGCTGAACCTCTCATTGAAAAGCTGATCCGGGCCATTCCGGTCGCCAAGATTCCGCATCATATCGGATGTTCCCGCCCTCAGGCCGCCCTATTGCTAAAGAGCGGTATTCTAAGATCGGTCATTCAAGATGATGGCGACGCCAGTGGGCGTCACAAGGGCGTCGACGTGAATGACCTTAGTAAACTAATCGCAGCGATGCGCCGGTCTGGTCGCTCAGTCGCTAAACCAAGCGAAGGTATGTCAAACATTGGTGATACAGCAGGCGCTCTGAAAGCACCCACTATGGAAGTCTTGTCTTTGCTACTAGATGGACACCTTCAAAAAGTAGAGCTTCTACCAGAGCAGCTCAAGTTTCAATCAGTACTCGTCAACCTCGAAAAAGTCGCTCTCTTGATTGGGGCAAAGTCCGGGCGGGCGGGGCTTACCGTCTCTCAGGCCGCGCTAAAGCTAGGGGGCATCGCGGATACCGTACGGTTCTTATTGCAATCAAAGGATCCGGATGGCCAGCTCGCCTTGGAAGCCTGTGGACAAGTTCGCCATATGGGGGTCATGCGCGAACTGGTAGACTACAAAAGCCTGCGCAAGTTTGAGAGCCGCTTCCGAAAACTCTCAACAATTGACGGATATTGGAATCGTGAGCCCGAACGCCAACGCAACAAATTGGCCGCCAAGGGTCTTAGACCTGTTTGGGACCCAGAGATTGCTGGTGCCGAGTTCTATCGAATCTCCGACCTCTGACGACAAAACCTACAGATTTTCGACCTAGACCGCTCTTTTGAGCGGTTTTTTTTGTGGCAAGTGACTTATTTCGGTGGGCGGAAATGACCTTGTCGTATGGGTGATTTGGCCGCCGGTACTTTTAATACGGCAAGAATTTCCCGTTACTTTCAGAGAAACACCCGTGTGTCCTAGGTTCTAATGGGTTGGCGCTTCACGGTTTCAGATTGGTCTGACCAAAGAAGTGCCAAGCCTGTGTTGAGCAGGTTTGGCATTTTTTTGAAAGCCCAGCAGCACGCAGGCCAAGGACGAACGGGACGTAGTGTATTGAAGGTCGTAATTCATCAAGGTTTCCATAAAACGGGCACAACGACCCTGCAAAAGACGCTCTCGAAAAATCGGGAATACCTGAAAGATCGCGTGAATGTTCTATTGCCTGATGACTTACAAGAAGCCAGCCTGGCTGCACGGCGGTATGCGGTCTCCCCCAAGGATCGCACCCTTCGCAATTTCGGAACAATCGTTCGCGAGGCTCTGAAGCCTTTTGCGGACCAAGGTGGCAAACCCCTGCTGATCAGCAATGAAGAATTCGCTGGTTTGATCCCCGGTCGCAAAGGAGTTTGGTCATATGAGCAAACGCACGTTCTTGCCAAAACTCTGTTGGATGAGGTCTTGCGCCTGACTGATGACGCGGATCGCATAATCTATCTGTTTACGACCAGAAACGCGGCCGATTGGATAAGAAGTACGTATTGGCAAAACCTTAGCAGCCACAGAATCCGCGAGGATCTGTCACAATACGGCAAGGCGTTGCAACAGGGTGCAGATCTTGAGGCGGTGGTCCGCCGCGTGAAAGAGGCGGTTTCACCGCGCGCCGAGGTGGAATCTGTCAACGTTTCTGGTCTGGGCGATCACGATTTCCCGTTGATCAAGGCGCTGTCCATTCTAAACGTGAGATCCGATAGGCTCATCACAAGTGACAATGGGAACGTCCAGCCAGCCGGAGGCACAGACTATTTTCTGGACCTGAACCGATCGAATTTGAGCGATGAAGAGGTGGCGGCCGCGAGACGAGCTTACTTGGACAAGCTGAAGCGGTCGAATGGCATCCATTGATGAGTTGAAGCAAGGGTTGGCCCAGATTGGTACCACTGCCCAATTTAGTTGCTGTATTGCAACGATCGGACGGCTAAAATCGGATGCCCAGATAGGTTTGGATGAGCCGAAACATCATGGTTTCCAAAATGTGGCTCGGAAACGGTGGTGCATAAGAGGCGAATGCACTGGGAATAGTTTACAATTTAAAAACAAATATTTGCGCGGAGAATCGTTTTAAAATTTCTTGAGGCTGGTCCGTCGCTTTTTTGCCATTAACAATCTAAGGTTGAGTTTTTTCAGTTTTAGTCTCAGTTTGACTTGACACACCGGAAACATTTGCGTGATTGTTGAACTTCGGTCTCTTTTCCGCCAGATTCTGTCCTGATAAAAAGGTGCAGTAAGCAGTGATTTGTTGAAAGGTGCAGGCGGATACAATGACAGCCGGGGACAGCGGTCGCATATCCATTTCGTGGACGCAGACAGAGTTAAACGGACTTGAGGCGGCGCCTCAGTCTTTTTTGAAAATCGGAGCCGCATGGTCGTGGCGTGGGCAGGCTCTTTCGTTGGCCAGTCCGGCCGAGCAGGGCCTTGTGTTGTCAGGCCAGGCCGAAGCGTATTCCTCAAAATTGCAAAGCAGCATAGCACCGTCGCCGAATCTGGCGGACGGGGCGCTGGGTCGTATCGATCTGACCAATGGCGCGCAAAAGTACACGGCGCTCTTGTTTTCGGTCGCTGGAGATGCAAACCCAACGCTGGTTTTTGAAAACGGGTATCCCGCGCGCGATCAGGAATTCTGGATCAGTGCGTATACCGAGTTTGAAAGCGAAAGCAATTCGATCCCCCGGGATCAAACCGTTGTCGCTTTCCCGACGCGGTCGCCGAGGGATAATGGTTGGGAAAACGCAGTTGCGGGCGTCCGAAGCGTAGCAGACTAAAATTCCAATCAGGCCGACTGCATTCGCAAATAGCAAAAAATCCACAGCCGTGTTGACTCCGCCAGTTCTGCGGATATAAGCGCGGCTTCATTGGTGTTGGTGGGCCCTGTAAGGGGATTCCTGTCATGGGGGAAACCTCAAGAGGACAACGCCCTTCATAGTGGCCTGTACGGGCCTCGACCTAAAGAAGGAGATCAGCCGTGACCAAACGCACGTCTGCCAAGTACAAAATTGACCGCCGGATGGGTGAAAACATCTGGGGTCGTCCGAAATCCCCGGTCAACCGTCGCGAATATGGCCCCGGCCAGCACGGCCAGCGCCGCAAGGGCAAACTGTCGGACTTCGGTCTGCAGCTGCGCGCCAAGCAGAAGCTGAAGGGCTACTATGGCGACCTGACCGAGAAGCAATTCCGCCGGATCTACGCCGAAGCCGTACGTGTAAACGGTGACACCGGTGAAAACCTGATCGGTCTGCTGGAGCGTCGTCTGGACGCGGTTGTCTACCGTGCCAAGTTCGTTGCAACCGTCTTTGCTGCACGTCAGTTCGTGAACCACGGCCACGTCAAAGTGAACGGCAAACGGGTCAACATTCCCAGCTACCGTGTCAAAGAAGGCGACGTGATCGAAGTACGCGACAAGTCCAAGCAACTGGCTGTAGTTCTGGAAGCCACTGCTCTGGCCGAGCGTGACGTGCCTGACTACATCGACGCCGACCACTCGAAAATGACCGCGACCTTCGTTCGCGCGCCGGGCCTGGGCGATGTGCCTTACCCGGTCGTCATGGAACCGAACCTGGTCGTCGAATTCTACGCGAAGAACTAATCTTCGCCGACATCCAGAATTCCAGGGCCGCGCAATTTGCGCGGCCCTTTTTTTGTTTGGACATGCGATGACGCGTATTGGGTTTGAAGGCTGATCCAGCAAGTTGCATCTCGGCTATTAGAAAATATCCACCGAAGTGCCCCAGTGGAACGCCTGCAGTGGGTGGGAATGCTGAAGTACACGCTTGGGTGGCGCAGGCTGTGTTTTGAATTGAACGCGTAACAACCTAAGAGCAGTATTCCAGCCTGACCATTGAAGAAGTCCGCCGAAGGCGCTGAATCAAATTGGCAGCGGCCTGCTTTCGGCGATGGCCTCCATCGCAAAGTACGAGGTCACACTGTCTAGTTCGACCTTGTCGATCAATCGCTGATACACCTTGTCATATGACGTCATATCTTGCGTGACGACTTTCAACTGATAGTCATAGTCGCCACCAATGCGGTGAAAATCCACTACCTCGGGGATGGTTAGGACATGGCTTCGAAATGCCTGTAGCCATTCAGCCGAATGGTGCCGGGTGCGCAGCATAACAAAGACCACAAGGCTCAGCCCCAATTTTTCGCGGGCGATCCGCGCGGTCGAACCGGTAATGACGCCATTTTCGTTCAACGCCTTCAGCCGCCGCCAACAGGCATTTTGCGACAACCCGACTCGGTCCGCCAACTCACGCTGGGAAAGTGTTGCGTCTGTTTGAAGTTCTCGAAGGATGCGCTTGTCAATATGATCTAATTTTTCTGCCATACAGAAGCATATGACACAAAATTATAGAAATCTACCAAAAGAAAGGTGAAGTTTCTGCGTCCTTATTCAATCATATTTGGTGATGCAATATGGAGAATTAATCATGACCTTGTCCAAATTTCGCGCAGACCTCCAATCCACCACTCGCAATTCAACCCTGCGCGACGGGCTGATCGGAGAGAATGTTCTGATTCCCGGTCTGAATGGGGACGTTCCGCTGGTTTATGCGGACTACGTCGCTTCGGGTCGTGCGCTGCAGCAGGTAGAGGATTTTGTCGCCCATGTGGTGCTGCCTTTTTATGCCAACAGCCACACTGAGGCCTCCTATTGTGGGTCGTATATGACCCGTCTGCGCCGCGAAGCGCGCGCGGAAATAGCCCGCATTGTTGGAGCAAAGGAAGACGACGCGGTGATCTTTACCGGGTCCGGCGCCACTGCGGGTCTTAACCGGCTGGTCAGTTTGATGGGAATTGAGGGGGCTGACCGGCCGGTTGTTCTGATCGGGCCGTATGAGCATCATTCGAACATCCTCCCCTGGCGGGAAAGCAAAGCGCAGGTCATCGAAATCCCCGAAGCGCCCGAAGGCGGCGTTGATCTCGGTGCACTTGAACGGACATTGGTGGACAATGCCGATTCCGATCTGATTGTCGGTTCTTTTTCCGCTGCCTCTAACGTAACCGGCATCATTACAGACCCGGACCCGATCACTCGGCTGCTCAAGTCTCATGGCGCTGTTTCGATCTGGGATTACGCCGGTGGTGGACCTTATTTGCCGATGGACATGGGGCCAGAAGATGCGCGCAAGGATGCCATCGTAGTATCCCCGCACAAGTTCCCGGGCGGCCCGGGCGCGTCCGGTGTGTTGATCGTCAATCAGAACGCAGTTCGCCGTACTTGCCCAAGTTGGCCTGGTGGCGGCACTGTCAGCTTTGTATCGCCCTGGCGCCATGACTACAGCGAGGATTTGGCCACGCGGGAAGAAGCCGGAACACCCAATGTGATCGGAGATATTCGCGCTGCGCTGGCCTTCATCGTTAAGGATGTCGTCGGCACGGATGAAATTGCTGAACGTGAAGCCCGGTACAATGAAATGGCATTGAAAGGGTGGGGCGACAATCCGAACCTGACTTTGCTAGGTACTGAAAACCCGCATCGTTTGCCGATCTATTCTTTCCTTGTGCGGGACAACTCTGGCCAGCCGGTGCATCAGCAGCTGTTTACCCGGATGCTCAGCGACATCTACGGCATTCAGGCGCGCGGTGGTTGCGCGTGTGCCGGGCCATATGCGCATCGCTTGCTGGAAATCGACCGTGAAACGTCCGCTGAATTGCATGCCGCATTGTCCGCAGGGGAAGAGATGAAGAAACCCGGATGGGTCCGCCTGAATTTCTCGTACCTTATGAGCGAAGAGACGGTTCAGTTCATCATCGACGGCGTCAATGACCTGTCCCACCGGACTGAAGAATTCACCCCTTATTACAACGCGGACCCGGCGACCGCCCGCTTCAAAGCGGCGTGACGGAATTGCCGCTTTTCTCAACGCGTTGAGGCGGGTATGAGAGGCTCCAACAACGGAGCCTCTTATGAACAAGATCACCCCGCAACCCGGCATTATGGACATCGCGCTCTATCAGGGCGGCCAGTCGCATGTGGCGGGGGTAGAGCATGTGATCAAGCTCAGCTCCAACGAAAACCCGTTCGGTCCCAGCCCCAAGGCGATTGAGGCAGTTCGCGATAGTGCGGCGACGCTGCATCGGTATCCCAGTACCGATCACGCAAGCCTGCGCTCAGCGATTGGTGAACGGCACGGGTTGGACCCTGCGCGGCTTATCTGCGGTGTTGGCAGTGACGAAGTGCTGCAATTCATCGCTCAGGCTTATGCGGGCCCGGGGGATGAGGTCATCTATACCGAGCACGGGTTTTCGATGTACCCGATCATCGCCCGCATGGCCGGCGCGACACCGGTGATGGTGGCCGAGCGGAATCGCCACGTGGATGTCGAAAACATTCTGGCCGCCGTGAGCGACCAGACCCGGATCGTGTTCGTGACCAACCCGGGCAACCCGACCTCGACCATGATCCCCGAGGCTGAATTGCTGCGTTTGGCCGAGGCATTGCCCAAGACCTGCCTGATGGTGATCGACGGGGCCTATGCCGAGTTTGTCGATGGGTTCGACGGTGGTGCATCGCTGGTGGATCAGTTTGACAACGTGATTATGACGCGGACCTTTTCCAAGGTGTACGGTCTGGGTGGAATGCGTGTCGGATGGGGCTATGCCGCGCAGTCGATTATCGACGTACTGAACCGGGTGCGTCAGCCGTTCAACCTGTCCTTGACCGCGTTGGCCGCTGCAGAGGCTGCGGTGAATGACGTGGAATTCCTGTCCTTCTGCCAGGCCGAAAATGCGCGCCTGCGGGTGTGGTTGTCGGAAGAACTGGACAAGATCGGCGTGCCCTCGGATGCGTCCTGCACCAATTTCATCCTCGCCCGCTTTGCCGACCAGGCCGAGGCCGAGGCGTGTGACGACTATCTCAAGACCCAGGGTTTGATCGTGCGCCGCGTGGCGGGCTACAACCTGCCAAACGCCCTGCGGATCACCGTGGGCGACGAAGAAGCCTGCCGCCGCGTTGTTGCGGCCATCACTGCGTTCAAAGGAGGCGCCGCATGAGCCAAGTTTACGACCGTGTGGCCTTGATCGGGCTGGGCCTGATCGCCTCGTCAATGTTCTGGGCGATCAAACGCGCCGGGCTTGCGGGCGAGGTGACCGGCTATGCGCGGTCCGAAGCCACCCGCGAAACGGCCCGTCGTATCGGCCTGTGCGACCGGGTTTGCGACAGCGCGCAAGAGGCGGTCGAGGGCGCGGATCTTGTCGTGCTCTGCGTCCCTGTCGGCGCGATGGGGGCTGTTGCAAACAATATTGCGCCCGCATTGAAACCTGGGGCGACAGTGACAGATGTCGGCTCGGTCAAGCACCACGTTATTCAAGCCGTTGGGCCGGAAATCCCTGATGGCGTTCATTTCATACCCGCGCACCCATTGGCGGGGACCGAGCATTCTGGCCCGGAATCGGGATTTGCCGAACTGTTTGACAACCGCTGGTGCTTGTTGGTTCCGGTCGAAGGCTCTGATCCGGACGCGATTGCCCGCCTGCGAGCGATGTGGGAAGGCATGGGGTCAAACGTTGATGAAATGGACGCGGATCACCATGATCTGGTTCTGGCCGTAACATCGCACGCGCCGCACTTGATCGCCTACACAATGGTTGGCGTGGCGGATGATCTGCGTCGGGTCACCGACACCGAAGTTATCAAGTATTCCGCTGCGGGGTTCCGGGACTTCACCCGCATTGCAGCCTCGGATCCGACGATGTGGCGTGACGTGTTTCTGACCAACAGGGAAGCGACGCTAGAGATCCTTGGCCGGTTTACCGAAGAGCTGTTTGCCTTGCAGCGCGCAATCAGAACAGGTGACGGCGAGCAACTATTCGACTATTTCACCCGTACACGCGCGATCCGACGCGGCATCATTGATGCCGGGCAGGACACGGATGCGCCAGATTTCGGACGGGGGAAAACGAACCCATGACACGGGGCTGGAGAACCACTCTGATTGCATTTGCAGCGCTTTGCGCAGCATCGACTCAGGCTGGTTCACTGGAACGCTCGTTAGTACCGTTGTCGCGGCCTGGCACTGTACTGGTCCCGCAACAGATCGTTCTCAGCAGCGCGGTATTGCCTCAACTGCCCTCGGCGACGATACGCCCGGAGTTGCGGCCAGCGTCGCCGCAGGTTTTGGCGGTCGCGGCCCGTCCTGCAGACCTGCCCCTGCTTGGACCAGACACGTCGCTGATGCCGTACCTGCGGCCCAAAGCCCTTGAGCAGGAGGCGCTGTTCAAAAAGCGTAAGCTGCGTAAGGGATCGGTATGCGGCGACATCAATATTCAGGGCAAGCCAGTCGGCACTGTACCCGGTAAGATCAAGGCGTGTGGGATCAAGGACGCTGTTCAGATCACCTCGGTCTCAGGTGTGACGCTTAGCCGTCCCTCCACGATGGATTGTGGAACGGCAATTGCGCTGAACAAATGGGTTGAGAAAACGGTCAAGCCGACGTTCAAGCGACGCGGGCCTGTGGTTCAATTGCAAGTTGCCGCACACTACGCGTGCCGGACGCGCAACAACCGCAAGGGCGCCCGCATTTCCGAACATGGAAAAGGCCGCGCGATTGATATCTCGGCCTTCAAGATGGCCGATGGAGAGGTTGTGACGGTCCTGAATGGCTGGCGCAAGAACCCATCGCAAAAACAACTGGTCAAGATCTGGCGCGATGCATGCGGGCCGTTTGGCACCGTATTGGGGCCAAACGCGGACCGGTATCACCGGGATCATTTCCATCTGGATACAGCCCGCCACCGTCGCGGGCCATACTGCCGTTAACGCAGGATCAGGCGGGGGGCAGGCCCCAGCGGCAAAGGCCCCAGCGCCACTAATCCGTCGCGGAAGTTAAGCTGCAAGTCCAGCGCATTTGGATTGCCGCCCAGCCCGGCCATGAAATTCAGCGCGCGTGTCACCGGATCAATCGCCTGATCGGGCAGGGCGCCTGCGGCATTGGCCATGGCAATCATGTCGCGCCAGTTTTCAGCTTTGACCGCAATTTCGCCCGTTGGGATGCCTTGGTGGTCGATATCGAGCTCACCCGCTGCAAACAAACGCAAAGCACCCCATTTCATCTCGGCGAGGTTCAGGTCAATCATTACCGGCTGCGGTCTGCCCTGTTCCAGAGCCGTGCGGTCCCACGGCTTGTTGAACGTAGCTGTCATGTCCAGTTCGAGCGTCTCAAACGCCTGCGGCAATGTGGTGGCCGATCGCATCAGTTCCCGCAGACCGTCACCCGGGGTGAACCCGTCTATACGGGCACCGATGGCATAGGTCACCGGAATAGAAGTCTGTTCCATAACCACTGTCAGCGTATCGCCGCCAGCCAGCGCTTCGGCATCATCAGTGATCAACCATGAATCCGCGGTCAAAGCCATTTTTTCCAGCACCAGCGCCACACCGGGTTGCAGCTGCAGCTCGGCTTGCAGATCGCTGGCTTCAATGGTCGCCGTCTGATCGAAATAGGACAGGCGCTGGGGGGTGTCAGCAAAGCGCAGCACCTGGCGTCCAGGCCAGATTGCAGGACTTTGGAACTCAATCCAATCGGCGCTCCATGCGGTGCCGTTGACTGGATCAGCCAGCGCCGGACTGTTCAGGCGCGTAACGTGGCGCAACGGATACCCCGCCGTTGAAACATCCGAAAAATCCGCCTGCCAACCCTGTTCCTGCTGTTTGTCGAACCAAGCGGTGATTGCATTGCGCAATCCGAATCCGGCGACGAACCAATAGGCGCTCCAGATAACCGTTAAGAAAATGACTACTCGTATTAGACCGCGCATGGCAGTTGGCCCTTTTTCCCGCGTTGAATTTGATGTTTATAGGCCGAAACGGGCAAGGACCAGAGCTATGACGATGTGGGTTTTCGGATATGGATCGCTGCTGTGGAATCCGGGCTTTCCGGTGGCGCGCAGCGAACACGCCACGCTGCATGGGTATGTCCGGTCATTCTGCATGAGTTCAATTCACCACCGCGGCACCGAAGAACACCCCGGCCTTGTACTGGCACTGGACGAACAGGCCGATGCCAATTGCACCGGCTTGGCACTCGCGGTCGAAGTCGGCCATGAAGAGCGCACCTTGCATGAATTGCGCGAGCGCGAGCTGATTTCGTCAGCTTATGTCGAGAAAAACCTTGATGTGCATTTGAACAACGGCGAAGTCGTCACCGCCGTGACTTATGTGATCGACGCAGAACATGTCCAATACTGTGGTGGCATGCCGTTAGAGGAGCAGGCGCAGATCATTGCACATGCGATTGGCGGGCGCGGACCGAATACGGAATATCTGTATAATACTGCGGAACATCTGGCCGAGATCGACCTGCGCGATCCTGATCTTGAGTGGTTAGCGCAACGGGTACGCAGTATCACAGCATAAACCCTTGGCGTCACCGGCGGATTTTGGCTAGATTCAAGCCAGAGCAGGCAAAAACCGGGAAACACGCGCATGGCGCAGGCACATCAGGGCGCGAGACCCCATTTCTCGCATCCCATTCGTCAGATTGTGATGATGTTGGTCGCAATTGGCCTGGCGGGTTTGGGCGTCTTTATGGCGCTGCCTTATGTGCTGCCGGTGTTTCAGGCCAACCCGTACCTGAACGGCTTTATCATCCTGGTTTTCATAATCGGCGTTTTTGCCTGTTTCTTTCAGGTGACACAGCTGATTGGCTCGGTGCGCTGGATCGAGGCTTTTGTTGGCGGCGTTGTCCGCGAGGACGCGCGCACCCCGCAATTGCTGGCACCTTTGGCCTCATTGCTGCGCGAACGTGGTGCACGGTCACAGATCAGTTCCAGTTCGACCCGGTCGATCCTGGATTCGGTCGCGGAACGCGTCGAGGAAGAGCGTGAGATCACGCGCTATATTACCAATGTCCTGATTTATCTGGGCCTTTTGGGCACGTTCTTTGGACTGGCGACCACTGTCCCAGCTATTGTCGACACGATCCGCAGCCTGAACCCGCAAGAGGGCGAAGAAGGACTGGCCGTGTTCAACCGCCTGATGGTGGGGCTTGAGGCCCAGCTACAAGGAATGGGCGTGGCATTCGGTTCGTCCCTTTTGGGCCTTGCCGGATCTCTGATCGTCGGTTTGCTGGAATTATTCGCTGGTCACGGCCAGAACCGGTTCTATCGTGAGCTTGAGGAATGGTTGTCCTCAATCACCCGTGTTGGCTTTGCCGCAGCTGAGGAAAGTGGGGCGGAAATTGCGGTTCTGACCCCAGTTCTGGACGCGATGTCCGAACAGATGGATGCGCTGCAGGACCTGTTTTCAGGGCATGAGGCTGATCGCGCTGCAGTGTCGGTCAAACTGGGCCAGTTGGTCGACGCGATTGGTGAGATGAATGTGCGACAGTCTGAATCCGAAGGGGTGACAGCCGCATTGGAACGCGTGGCCCTTGGGCAGGACGCCCTTCTGGATCACATGCGTGATCAGGGCACGGGTGAAGGAATTGACGCCGAAAGCCGGATGCGCCTGCGGTCGATGGACGTTCAACTTTTGCGTATCCTCGAAGAAATTTCGGCCGGTCGTCAGGAAAGCATGAGCGAACTGCGCAAGGATATCGAATTGCTGGTCAAAGCTCTGACATTGCCCCGAGGCGCCGTGCGCACCGCTCCGGAAGGAGAGTAATCCATGGCTCTGTCCCGTCGCACAGGTCAGCGTTTTCAGGGCTCGGTTTGGCCGGGTTTTGTTGACGCGATCACCGGTTTGCTGATGGTGCTGACCTTCGTTCTGACCATCTTTATGGTGGTGCAGTTCGTGTTGCGCGAAACCATTTCCGGGCAAGAGGACGAATTGACCGCCCTGTCGGACGAAGTCGCAGCGCTGGCCGGGGCATTGGGATTGGAGGAGCGTGAGAATAACCGCCTGGAGGCCCGTCTTGGCGCGTTGAACACGACCCTGTCGCAAACTGAAGATACGCTGGCGCGGGCCGAAGTGGACCTGGCCTTGTCGCAGGCACGTATCACGGATTTCGAGGCGCAGGTCGCCGCACTTCTGACGGATCAGGAGCGGGCGCGCGGTGCTATTGCAACACTGGAATCCCAGCGCGCCAAGTTGCTGGAGGACCAAGAGGCGCTGAACCTCGCACTGGCGCAAAGCCGATCTGAGATCGACGAACAGGCCGAAGCCGCCCGGCTGGCTGCCGCCCAACGCGAGGCGCTGGAGGCGTTGGTTGCGGATCTTGAACAAAGCGACGCGGCGCAATCCACCCGGATCAGTGAACTGGAAGAACAGATCAGTGCGGAAGAGGCCGCCAAGCTAGCCGAAGCTGCAGCTGCCGAGAACCTGCGCAACCGTCTGCAGGATGCAGATGCCGAGTTGACAGCAATGACACTGGCCTTGGAAGCACAGCGCAAAGAAGCTGAGGATACATTGACCCTGCTTGCCGCAGCACAAGCCGCCAGGGCCGAGCTTGAGCGCCAGTTCGGCGCGCTGGATGCGGACGAGTTGCAGGCGCAACTACAAGCCGCTTTGGCTGCGCAGACCGAGGCACAGGCCGAGGCACAATCGCAGCGATCATTAGCCGAAGAGCGTGCAAACCTATTGGCTGTGGCCCGTGAAGCGATCTCGGCGGAGAAAACGATTTCCGCAAAAGCGCAGCGAGAGACGGCGTTGTTGAATCAACAGATGGCGGCGCTGCGCCAACAACTTGGCGGGTTGCAGGCGTTGTTGGACGACTATGAAGAACGCAACGCCGCTTCGGACATTCGAATTCAGACCCTGGGTCAGGACCTGAACGCAGCTTTGGCCCGCGCGGCCTCGGAAGAACGTCGCCGGCGCCTGCTGGAAGAGGCTGAGCGTGTCCGGCTTGAAGCCGAGGCAGAAGCTCTGTCTGGACAAAATCAGGAACTGGCCGCGCAGGCCGAAGACCTGCAACGCTATCGGTCAGAGTTCTTTGGAAGACTGCGCGACGTGCTTGGGGATGAGGAGGGCGTTCGGATCGAAGGCGACCGTTTTGTATTCTCGTCCGAGGTCCTGTTTGACACGGGTTCGGCTGTCTTGTCACCGGCCGGGCAGCAGGACATCGCCAAAGTGGCCAATATCCTGCGCAGCGTGGCGGCTGAAATTCCCGAAGGCCTGAACTGGGTGATCCGCGTCGATGGTCACACCGATAACGTGCCACTTGCCGGGTCCGGGCGCTATCGCGACAATTGGGAGCTTAGTCAGGGCCGCGCCTTGTCCGTCGTGCGCTACATGGTCGATGCGCTGGGCATCCCGCCGAGCCGGTTGGCCGCAAACGGTTTTGGTGAGTTCCAGCCCGTAAACCCGGCAGACACCCCGGAGGCCCGGGCACAAAACCGCCGGATCGAGCTGAAACTCACCGAAAGGTAAACCGAGACACTCGTTAAGGGACGGGTCAGCGACGACCAAACCGAAAGCTGTTATCTGGCTTACCCGCAAAGCAGCGCGGGACGACCGGGTAACTTTCGGTCAGGAAATAGGCATACGTTCCAGATGGATATTCAGGCGAAATCGTAAAGGCTCCGTTACATTCATCCAGATTTCCGGCGCCTGCTACATAAGCGTAGTCCTCATTGAACGTGCCATCATGCTTTCCGTCGGGTGCGCTTCCTCCAGGGCGGTTGCCGCTTTTCAATCTGTACGACGACTTCATTTGCGTCACTTTCCCATCCAAAACGCCGGTCAATGCGTAAATCGGGAAGCCGTCTGCCGCGTATCCGATCAGCGGTGAATGTCGGCTGGGTTTATAGTTCAGCAGCTCAATAAAGCCCGTGGGGATGCCGTGGTAATGATATTTTCCATTGGGTTGCACATGGGCATAGTTTTCGTCGAACCCCAAAGTGACCGCGCCCCCAAGCGCATTGTAGGACCAGCCTGAGCGGGGATTGCCCTGCCAGAACTCAGCGGCCAACGGGTCGAACACGACGCCGTTCAGAGACACTCCAAAATTCCATCCCATTTCAAGCGGGGTGGTGGATCGATTGGATTTCGGGTTCGTCGGTACTTTCAAGTTGACGTGCTGCTCGGAAATGCTGTGCGGGTTGCCTTGGTTTGGAAAGCGCCCGACAAGGTGATCGGGGATCCCGTTGGCCGAGACGTGTATATTTTTGCTGGTCTCAGAGATTTCAGAGTGGCTGTGCCCCGGATCAATCGTTGCGGCCTGCAGGCGCAGTGGCTGCGTTTCTGTCTCGTCGTGATATCGAAATCTGTGCTGAGCGGTTGCTATGGCGGCAACGGCGGAAAGGGCGAATGCTACGCTCCAAACGGCGACGGTTTTGGTCATCAAAATCCCCTTTGCAATTCATCAGTGATAATGAAACGCGCAGGATTGGCTATTCCGTCGAAAAAGTTTGTGGCCGAAACGAAATCGCCCGGCTGCTGAACAACCGGGCGATTAGACTTGTTAGGCGAATGCGGCGTCTTAATCCGCGGTCAAAAGCGGAGGTTTGTCGCCCGGAATTCTTGGCTGATCGGGGCCAAGGATATCCAGGTTCAAATCGCCCTTCTTGACAGACACGCGGACCACACCACCCTTGGCCAGCTTGCCGAACAGCAACTCCTCGGCCAGTGGTTTCTTGATGTGTTCCTGAATGACACGACCCAGAGGACGTGCACCCATCTTGTCGTCATACCCTTTTTCCGCCAGCCACGCGGCGGCTTTGGGGGTCAGATCGATGGTCACATTGCGATCCAGCAATTGCGCTTCAAGCTGCAGAACGAACTTCTCGACCACTTGCAGGATGACCTCTTTCGGTAGTGGCGCGAATGAGATCACAGCGTCCAGGCGGTTGCGGAATTCGGGGGTGAACATACGCTCGATTGCGGCCGTATCCTCGCCCTCGCGTCGGTCACGGGCAAAGCCGATGGCGGCCTTGGCCTGTTCTTGTGCACCCGCGTTAGAGGTCATGATCAGCACCACGTTGCGGAAGTTCACCGTACGTCCGTTGTGATCGGTCAGCTCACCGTGGTCCATCACCTGCAACAGGATGTTGAACACGTCCGGATGGGCTTTTTCGATTTCATCCAGTAGCAGCACGCAATGCGGATGCTGGTCGACGCCATCGGTCAGCAGACCGCCCTGATCAAAGCCCACATAGCCCGGAGGCGCGCCGATCAGACGGCTGACGGCGTGCTTCTCCATGTACTCAGACATGTCAAAGCGCAGCAGTTCTACACCCAGCGTATCCGCCAGCTGTTTCGCAACTTCGGTCTTACCCACACCGGTCGGGCCAGCGAACAGATAGTTGCCGATGGGCTTTTCAGGTTCACGCAGACCGGCACGCGCCAGTTTGATCGCACTGGACAGCGCCTCGATTGCCAGATCCTGGCCGAATACAACACGTTTCAACGAGGCCTCGAGATCTTTCAGCACCTCGGCATCATCTTTGGTGACGTTCTTGGGCGGGATGCGGGCGATCTTGGCGACGACCGCCTCGATTTCCTTGACCCCGATGGTCTTGCGCCGTTTGCTCTCAGCCACCAGGTGCTGCGCCGCACCGGCCTCATCGATTACATCGATGGCCTTGTCGGGCAGTTTACGGTCGTTGATGTAGCGGGCCGATAGTTCCACTGCGGTCTTGATGGCATCGGCGGTGTATTTGATCTCGTGATGTTCTTCGAAATAAGGCTTCAGACCGCGCAGAATTTTCACGCTATCTTCGACTGAAGGCTCGCTTACGTCGATCTTCTGGAACCGGCGGCTCAGCGCGCGGTCTTTCTCAAAATGCTGACGGAATTCCTTGTATGTGGTCGAGCCCATGGTGCGCAGTTTGCCGCCCTGCAGGGCAGGTTTCAGCAAGTTCGACGCATCCATCGCACCACCCGAGGTGGCACCGGCACCGATCACAGTGTGAATCTCGTCAATGAACAGCACCGCGTCGGGGTGGTCCTCCAATTCGGTCACAACCGCCTTCAGGCGTTCCTCGAAGTCGCCGCGATAGCGGGTACCTGCCAGCAGAGCACCCATGTCGAGAGAATAAATTGTGGTCTCAGACAGCACATCTGGCGCTTCGCCGCCAACAATCTTGCGTGCCAGGCCTTCGGCGATGGCGGTCTTACCCACGCCCGGATCACCCACCAGCAGCGGGTTGTTCTTGCGGCGGCGGCACAAGACCTGAATACAACGCTCAACCTCGTCAGCTCGACCGATCAACGGGTCGACATCGCCTGCGCGCGATTTAGCGTTCAGGTCAATGCAGTACTTCCCAAGCGCGCTTTCCTTTTGTTCGCCGTCGGTAACGCCAGGTTGAGCTTCTTCCTCGACCTGATCCGCGCCGGATACCGAGCGGTTTTCGCCGTAGGCAGGGTCTTTGGCCACGCCGTGCGCGATGAAGTTTACCGCGTCATAGCGCGTCATGTCCTGCTCTTGCAGGAAATAGGCGGCATTGCTTTCACGTTCGGCAAAGATGGCGACCAGAACGTTTGCGCCGGTCACTTCGGTCCGGCCCGAGCTTTGGACGTGGATCGCTGCGCGTTGTATGACGCGCTGGAAAGCGGCCGTTGGCACGGCCTCGGAACCGTCGATATCCGTGACCAGATTGGACAGGTCTTCGTCAATAAATTCAACTAGAGTGCTGCGCAGTTCTTCCAGATCGACGCTGCAGGCTTTCATGACGCGTATGGCGTCAGGTTCTTCCAGTAACGCCAGAAGCAGATGCTCTAGCGTGGCAAATTCATGACGCCGTTCATTCGCAGCCGCCAAGGCCGCGTGGATGGCTTGTTCTAATGTGCTCGAGAATGAAGGCACGCGGGTGC
Source organism: Ruegeria sp. AU67 (assembly GCF_900312795.1). Classification (NCBI taxonomy): domain Bacteria; kingdom Pseudomonadati; phylum Pseudomonadota; class Alphaproteobacteria; order Rhodobacterales; family Roseobacteraceae; genus Ruegeria; species Ruegeria sp. AU67. The sequence continues at coordinate 286,180 of NZ_OMPH01000030.1, read as the reverse complement.
TCCTCTGTCTTGGGTCGAAAGGGGCAGGCTTCGGCCGGAACCCCATCCCAACCATGTCCTCATACTATTAGAGTTTGGTTGATCGTGGCCCGGCTTCAAGGGTTTTCTTGCTCTTGACAGTCACATTTCACGTGACCGTGGCCGTGAGGAAGACAATTTGGGTACTAGAAGCTGTCTTTTCTAGTCCGAATTTCAGCAAAAACTTCTGCGGGGTCTGAATTTTGCATTCCCAAATGAGCCTGAATCGCCGGGTCAGCGGCCCGCAAGAACGGGTTTGTGGCCTTTTCCAGCGCCATCGTCGAAGGAACCGTGGGTTCTCCGGCAGCGCGCGCGCGGTTGATATCATCAGCGCGTTTTTGCAGTGCGGCATTGGTTGGATCGACGGTTAACGCGAATTTTGCGTTTGATTGCGTGTATTCGTGGCCGGAGCATACGATTGTCTCATCGGGAAGGGCGGCCAACTTGCCGAGCGAGGCCCACATCTGTGGCGCCGTGCCTTCGAACAAGCGCCCACACCCCAATGCCATGAGGCTGTCCGCGGTGAAAACAACTGCGCTGTTCGGCATGTAAAAGGCGACATGGCCAACAGTATGGCCGGACACATCCAGCACCCGAATCTGCTCGCTTCCGAATTCAAATGTATCGCCGTCGCTGACCTGCTTATCCAGTGGGGGCAGGCGGTGCGCATCGGCGGCCGCGCCAACAACTTTGGCCGGATGTCTTTCCAAAATGGCAGACAGGCCATCCACATGGTCCCAATGGTGATGGGTTAGAAGAACATGGGACAATGTCCAGCCGCGCTTGTCCAACTCGGCCAGAATGGGTCCGGCTTCGGGCGCGTCGACCAGTGCGGTATTGCCGCTTGCGGCGTCATGCGCCAGAAATGCGTAATTGTCGCTGAGACATGGGATGGTAACGACCTCAAGAGGCATGGCCTTTTGCCCTTTCGTTGCTAGACTGCGCCCAGCTAAGCCGATTGACCGGGTGTCTGCAATGCATCTTGATGTGCAGGATTTGAGGAACTTCTACTATCGCAGCACTCTGGGTCGTGCCGCGCAGGCGGCGATCCGTGGGCGACTGATCGAGCAATGGCCCGAGGCCAAGGGGCAAACGGTTGCAGGATTCGGCTTCGCGGTTCCATTGCTGCGTCCTTATCTTGCGGACGCCCGCCGCGTGATCGGTTTGATGCCAGGCCCGCAAGGCGTCATGCCCTGGCCCGCCGGAATGCCCAATGTGTCGGTTCTGACCGAAGAAACCCTGTGGCCGATTGAAACAGGTCATGTCGACAAGCTGATTGTGATGCACGGGCTTGAAACCTCGCAGCGGCCCAGCCAATTGCTAAATGAGTGCTGGCGCGTGTTGGGGCCAGGGGGGCGCGCATTCTTTGTTGTGCCCAATCGGGCTGGTTTGTGGTCGCGGACGGATAAGACCCCGTTTGGCTTTGGCCGACCGTACACAGCCTCGCAGCTGGAAAGTCAGCTCAAGGCGCATCACTTCATCCCGGAAAGTCATTGCTCGGCTCTGTATCTGCCGCCGTCATTCCGTCGTTTCTGGCTGAAATCGGCGAGCCTGATCGAAAAGACTGGCCAAAGGCTGCCAACAGTCATGGCAGGCGGAGTGCTTATGGTTGAGGTGACAAAACACATCCGACCGCCCAGCGGCAGTGTTGCAAAGGATGCCGAACGTCGTCCGATAAAGGCGCTTGATGGCCTTCTGAAACCAGCCTGAGCAGCCCGGTCATTTCCCCTCTTCAATTCGCAAAAATTGAGGGAAAAAGGACACAGGAATCGCAAAAACCTACACTTTCGTAACATTTTTCGTCTGTTTCAGCCGGATAAAAGGGTCGCACCATCCTTAAGTTATTGAAATTGAACACTTTGTGGATAAACCTGTTGCCGTGATAATATATTGCTAGCTGGGTTCGGCTCTGCTACATCCCCGGTGATTTTGATCCCCGACCGTCTGGCCGGGGTTTCTTCACGCCCCCGGGGTAGCTGCCGCAACGCGAATTCGGGGCCCAAAATATCGGAAGGGTGGACGTGTCCGAACCAGCTTCGATTTCCACAGGCATTGCCAAGCGCTATGCCACCGCGATCTTTGAGATCGCCAAAGAGAATAATGACCTCGCAGGTCTGGAAACCGGAATCAACGATCTGGCAGCAGCATTGGGCGAAAGCGCCGAACTGCGCGACCTGATCGCATCGCCTCTGGTTTCGCGTGCCGAACAAGAAGGCGCCATTACCGCAATCGCTGACAAAATGGGTCTGCACGCCATCATGCGTAACACGCTGGCTCTGATGGCTCAGAAGCGCCGTCTGTTCGTCGTTCCCGAGTTGGTGCAGGTTCTGCGCGACATGCTGGCGGACGAACGTGGCGAAGTGACCGCCGATGTCGCGTCGGCCAAGGCGCTGACTAAGACACAACTGGAAAAACTGTCCAAGACGCTGTCCGAGCGTGTGGGCAAGACCGTGACAATAAATGCGACCGTTGATGAAAGCCTCATTGGCGGTCTTGTCGTTAAAGTGGGCTCGAAGATGATCGATAGCTCGATCCGTTCGAAGCTCAACTCCCTACAGAATGCAATGAAAGAGGTCGGATAAATGGGAATCCAAGCTGCAGAGATTTCTGCAATCCTGAAGGACCAGATCAAGAATTTTGGTCAGGAAGCCGAAGTGGCCGAAATCGGTCGCGTGCTGAGCGTCGGTGACGGGATTGCCCGCGTATACGGTCTGGACAATGTGCAAGCGGGTGAGATGGTCGAATTCCCCGGCGGCATCATGGGCATGGCGCTGAACCTGGAAAGCGACAACGTTGGTGTTGTTATCTTCGGTTCCGACCGTGACATCAAAGAAGGTGACATCGTCAAGCGCACCAACTCGATCGTGGACGTTCCGATTGGTAACGGTCTGCTGGGTCGTGTTGTTGACGGTCTGGGTAACCCGCTGGACGGCAAAGGCCCCATCGAATCCACCGAGCGTGGCGTTGCTGACGTCAAAGCACCGGGCATCATCCCGCGTAAATCGGTTCATGAACCGATGGCAACCGGCCTGAAATCGGTTGACGCGATGATCCCGATTGGTCGTGGCCAGCGTGAGCTGATCATTGGTGACCGTCAGACCGGTAAAACTGCCGTTGCTCTGGACGCCATCCTAAACCAGAAAACCTACAACGATGCAGCAGGCGACGACGAGTCGAAGAAGCTGTACTGCGTTTACGTTGCGATCGGCCAAAAGCGTTCGACCGTTGCGCAGCTGGTGAAGAAACTGGAAGAGTCCGGTGCGATTGACTACTCGATCGTTGTGGCCGCAACCGCGTCCGACCCGGCGCCGATGCAGTTCCTGGCACCCTATGCCGCAACCGCAATGGCTGAATTCTTCCGCGACAATGGCCGCCACGCACTGATCATCTATGATGACCTGTCGAAACAGGCTGTGTCCTATCGTCAGATGTCGCTGCTGCTGCGTCGTCCGCCCGGACGTGAAGCTTATCCTGGCGACGTTTTCTATCTCCACTCCCGCCTGCTGGAGCGTTCGGCGAAGCTGAACGAAGACTTCGGTGCTGGCTCGCTGACCGCGCTGCCGGTTATCGAAACGCAAGGTGGTGACGTTTCGGCGTTTATTCCGACCAACGTGATCTCGATCACCGACGGCCAGATCTTCCTGGAAACCGAACTGTTCTATCAGGGCATCCGTCCAGCCGTGAACACCGGTCTGTCGGTTTCGCGTGTGGGCTCTTCGGCTCAGACCAACTCGATGAAGTCGGTTGCCGGTCCGGTTAAGCTGGAACTGGCTCAGTACCGCGAAATGGCTGCGTTTGCGCAGTTTGGTTCCGACCTTGACGCCGCGACCCAGCAGTTGCTGAACCGTGGTGCGCGTCTGACCGAGCTGATGAAGCAGCCGCAGTACTCGCCGCTGACCAACGCTGAAATCGTCTGCGTCATCTTTGCCGGCACCAACGGTTACCTCGACAAGATCGACGTTTCCGATGTTGGCCGTTACGAAGCTGGCCTGCTGGCGCACCTGCGTGGCAAGCACGCCGACCTGCTTCAGTGGATCACCGACGAAGATCCCAAGATTAAGGGCGACGCTTCCGACAAGATCAAGGCTGCGCTGGACGAATACGCCGCAACCTTCGCTTAAGGGAGAGGCGGGCACATGCCAAATCTTAAGGATCTTAAAAACAGGATCGAGTCGGTCAAATCGACCCGCAAGATCACCAAGGCCATGCAGATGGTCGCGGCTGCAAAACTGCGCCGCGCCCAGGAATCTGCCGAAGCCTCGCGTCCCTATGCTGAACGGTTCAATGCCGTGATGGCGGGGCTGGCGGCATCGGTCGGGGGCAGCGACAGCGCCCCCAAGCTGCTCCGTGGTACGGGTAGTGATGATGTCCACCTGCTGGTTGTCATGACAGCTGAACGCGGCCTGTGTGGCGGCTTCAACTCGAGCATCGCCAAGCTGGCCCGTGTCAAAGCGGAAGAGCTGCGCCTGAAAGGCAAGACGGTCAAGGTTTTGACTGTCGGCAAAAAAGGCCGCGACGCGCTCAAGCGTGACCTTGGCGATCTGTTCGTTGGACATATCGACCTGAGCGAAGTCAAGCGTCTGGGTTACACCAACGCGCAAGACATCGCCAAGGGCATCCTGTCCCGTTTCGATGGGGGTGAGTTCGATGTTGCCACGATCTTCTACTCGAAGTTCGTCAACGTTGTGACCCAGATCCCGACGGCACAACAGGTCATCCCAGCCTCGTTTGAGGATACCGAGGGCGACGACAGTGGTGCCGTGTTCGACTACGAGCCCAGCGAAGAGGCCATTCTGGCCGATCTGCTACCAAAGGGGGTTGCGACTGCAATCTTCTCGGCTCTGCTCGAAAACGGAGCCTCGGAACAGGGTGCACGTATGTCCGCGATGGACAACGCAACACGCAACGCGGGTGAGATGATCGACAAGCTGACGATCCAGTTCAACCGTTCGCGTCAGGCCGTGATCACCAACGAGCTGATTGAAATTATTTCCGGCGCTGAGGCGCTGTAGAGACAAACCGGAGACGAAACATGGCGAATGCAAAAGGCAAAGTCACACAGATCATCGGGGCCGTCGTCGACGTGCACTTCGAAGATCAGCTGCCAGAAATTCTGAACGCGCTGGATACAACCAACAACGGCAAAAAGCTGGTTCTGGAGGTTGCACAGCATCTGGGCGAAAACACTGTCCGCACCATTGCGATGGACGCAACCGAAGGTCTGGTTCGCGGCGAAGCTGTAACTGACACCGGCGCACCGATCGCGGTTCCGGTCGGCAACGCAACACTGGGACGAATCCTGAACGTTGTGGGCGAACCTATCGACGAAAAAGGCCCCGTTGAAACCAAAGAAACGCGCGCCATTCACCAGCCTGCGCCAGACTTTTCGGATCAGGCAACGGAATCCGAAGTTCTGGTTACCGGCATCAAGGTTGTTGACCTGCTGGCCCCTTACGCCAAAGGCGGTAAGATCGGTCTGTTCGGCGGCGCCGGCGTAGGTAAAACAGTTCTGATCATGGAGCTGATCAACAACATCGCCAAAGTGCACTCGGGCGTGTCCGTGTTCGCGGGTGTTGGTGAACGGACCCGTGAAGGCAACGACCTGTATCACGAGATGATCGAATCCGGTGTTATCGTTCCCGAAAAGCTGGAAGATTCGAAAATCGCGCTGGTGTACGGCCAGATGAACGAGCCTCCGGGTGCACGTATGCGGATCGCTCTGTCAGGCCTGACCCTTGCGGAACAATTCCGTGACGCAACCGGTACCGATGTTTTGTTCTTTGTCGACAACATCTTCCGCTTCACACAGGCAGGTTCCGAAGTGTCCGCCCTGTTGGGCCGTATCCCTTCGGCGGTGGGCTATCAGCCGACGCTGGCGACCGACATGGGCGCGATGCAGGAACGGATCACCTCGACCAAGTCGGGCTCGATCACCTCCGTGCAAGCCGTCTACGTCCCTGCGGATGACCTTACCGACCCCGCGCCTGCGACGTCGTTCGCGCACCTCGATGCGACCACCGTTCTGAACCGTGCGATCTCGGAAAAGGGTATCTACCCGGCTGTTGACCCGCTCGATTCGACCTCGCGTCTGCTTGATCCGGCGATCGTCGGTGAAGAGCACTATACCGTTGCGACCGACGTTCAGCAGATCCTTCAGCGCTACAAGTCGCTGCAGGACATCATCGCCATCCTTGGCATGGACGAACTGTCGGAAGAGGACAAACTGACCGTGGCTCGTGCCCGTAAGATCGAACGCTTCATGTCGCAGCCGTTCGACGTGGCACAGGTCTTCACCGGCTCGCCCGGCGTTCAGGTTCCTCTGGATGTCACCATCGCGTCGTTCAAGGCCGTTGTGGCTGGCGAATACGATCACCTGCCCGAGGCAGCCTTCCTGATGGTTGGCGGCATCGACGACGTGATCGCCAAAGCGGAGAAGATGGCCGCAGAAGCTGCCTAAGGAGCAAACCTGATGGCAAACACGATGCAATTTGACCTCGTCAGCCCCGAGCGAAGCCTTGCTTCGCTCAGCGCGACCGCGGTCCAGCTTCCCGGCGCGGACGGGGACATGACGGCGATGCCTGATCATGCCCCCACCATCACGACGCTGCGCCCGGGCATCCTGAAGGTCGAGGCACCCCAAGGGTCCAGTGAATATCTGGTCACCGGCGGGTTTGCTCAGATCAATGGCGATGGCCTGTCGGTTCTGGCCGAAAAAGCCATTCCGGTCGCCGAAGTGACACAGTCGCATCTGGACGATCTGGTCGCCGAGGCGCGTGCTTCGCACGAAGCAGCCAAGGCAGGCGATGATCAGACAATTGTCGATGACGCTGCCAAACTGCTGGCCGACATGGAAGCCCTTGGAACGCATATGAGCCTGTAAGGCTCACCGCATTCCGACAGTTAGAAACGGCCCCGTAAACACGGGGCCGTTTTTTTATCGTGATTTTATCAATGCGACGGGTTAAGGTCCGGAATTACATAGATAAAGACAAATCAATGAAGACGTTTCGAACCCATCCAATTGGTATTGACCAAGGCGAGGCAGTTATTTTTTCCGAATTTGCCGATGGTGGCGAAATGTGGACGGGCGAAGGACCGCGCCAGCGGCGGTCGAGCGTTATGTTCAACCAACCGTTCCGATCAAATCCGGTGGTTCAGATCGGTGTCTCTTTGTGGGATGTGGATACATCTTCCGCTCTGCGCGCCGAAGTTACGGCCGAAGACATCACGCCAGAGGGTTTTAGCGCCGTTTTCCGCACATGGTCGGACACGCGGATCGCCCGGATACGGGTCACATGGACCGCCATCGGAGAGGTGCCCCATAACGACGATTGGAATATCTCTTAACGCAACAGGCCCCCTGTCAGGGGGCCAATGTGAGGTCTCTGGATAGTTAAGGCGGGTTATTCGCCCGACGCTTCGATCATGTCCACACGAGTTGCGTGGCGGCCACCTTCAAACTCGGTGCCGAGGAAAGCATCCACGATATCAAGGGCCTGACCTTCGCCCACGACACGCGCGCCGATCGACAGCATGTTGGCGTTGTTGTGCGCGCGGATCATGCGGGCCGAAAAGGCGTCAGAACATACGCCACAGCGAATACCCGGAACTTTGTTGGCCGCCATCATGATCCCCTGACCCGTACCACATAGTACGATCCCAAGGTGGCAATCGCCCGAGGCAACGGCCTGAGCCGCAGCATTACCGTGGATGGGATAATGTGTGCTTTCAGGCGTCTTGGGGCCGATATCGACAACCTCCCAGCCTTGCGCTGCGATGTGGTCGGCGACCGCTTGGCGCAGCTCGATAGCCGCGTGGTCGCTGGAAAGAACAATGCGTTTTGAGGCTGTCACGGGTACGTCCTGTCTTGCTGTGTTGACAAAAAAGGGCGGCTGTTACGCCGCCCAACTCGGTCAGTCCATGTGATACATCGACTCGTAGATCGGTGTCAGTGTCTTGTCCTCGAACAATGAAGACACGCTTGTTCCGTTCCAGATGTTCAGGATCGCCTGTGTGAAAATAGGCGCGGTTGGCACGATGCGGATGTTCTTGGCGTTGGTGATCTCTTTGGTAGGCTGGATCGTGTCGGTCAGCACCAAAGATTTCATTACAGAATTCGTCACACGTTCGACCGCCGGGCCACTCATGACACCGTGGGTGATATACGAATGTACCTCTTTCGCGCCGTTATCCAGCAGGACCTGAGCGGCCTTGCAAAGCGTACCGGCAGTGTCGCACATGTCGTCGACGATCAGGCAGATTTTGTCTTTGACGTCGCCAATCACTGTCATCTCAGCCACTTCGCCAGCCTTTTCGCGGCGCTTGTCCACGATCGACAGGGGGGCGTTGATGCGCTTGGCCAATTCCCGCGCGCGGGCAACGCCGCCAACGTCAGGTGATACGACCATAAGCTCGTCCAGATTGTCCTGGAACTGGTGTTTCACATCCAGCGCAAAAATCGGCGATGCATAAAGGTTGTCGACAGGCATGTCGAAGAACCCCTGAATCTGTGCTGCGTGCAGGTCCATGGTCAGGATCCGCTCGATCCCAGCACCGGTCAGCATGTTGGCCACCAGCTTGGCGCTGATTGGCGTCCGCGCCTTGGTGCGTCGGTCCTGACGGGCATAGCCAAAGTAGGGTATCACGGCGGTGATACGCTGAGCAGAAGACCGACGCAGTGCATCGGCGATGATCAGCAACTCCATCAGGTTGTCATTCGCCGGGTTCGATGTCGGTTGGACAATGAACATATCCTCACCGCGTACGTTTTCGAACACTTCGACGAAAATCTCGCCGTCATTGAAGCGCTCGACCCGCGCATCGACCAAATTCTGATCGACGCCGCGATACAGGCTCATGCGTCGCGAGATGGATTCGGCAAGAGGAAGGTTGGCGTTCCCAGCGATAAGCTTGGGTTCGTTGAGTGTCGGCATCGGCTGAGGTCCCCGGGCAGCAATGGCAATGTGACAGATTCGTGATGTTGACACCGCTTAGCACGGGTCTAACGTCCAGCAAAGATAACGCAGCGGAGAAAGTGCAGATGACCCAGATTGACTACTATTTTGCGACACTCTCGCCCTATACCTATCTGGCGGGTATGCGGTTGGAAGAGGTTGCGGCGAAACATGGCGCGACGATCAACTACAAACCGCTGGATATTGTCGCCCTGTTTGGGCGCACGGGGGGCACTCCACCCAAGGACCGCCATATTTCGCGGATCGAGTACCGGGCGCAGGAACTACAGCGACAGTCCAAGCAGCTTGGTATGGAGTTCAATCTGCAACCCGCGCATTGGCCAACCAATGCGGCGCCATCATCCTATGCGATCATTGCCGCGATCAAGGATGGATCAGGCGATGTCGGCAAGCTTGCGCATTCCTTCGTGCGGGCCTGTTGGGCCGAGGAGAAAGACATCGCGCAGGATGACGTGATCCGCGATTGCCTGACACAGGCTGGTTTTGATCCGGGGCTGGCGGATAGCGGCCTTCTGGTGGGCGCGGAAACTTATGCCGCCAATCTGGAAGAGGCCGTGGATCGCGGCGTATTTGGCGCGCCGTTTTACATCACCGAAGACGATCAGCGGTTCTGGGGGCAGGACCGGCTGGATGATCTGGACCGCCATTTGTCGGAACTGAAGGGGTGAGGGACACCCCCCTGACAGACAACACTTTTGTCAGAACGTTGGGGCAGGGCGCGCGCAGGGTGCTCGCCCTGCACTGCACAATCGCGCATTCCGGGGCGTGGTCGGGGCTGGCGACGGCTCTAGAGGGCGAGGCGACATTTACGGCCCCCGACATGCCGTCCCATGGCCGCAGCGCGGACTGGGATGGGCACGGGGATCTCTTTGACCAAGTGACCCAACTGTCGGCCGCGCATTTGACCGAACCGATGGACGTGATCGGGCATTCCTTTGGCGGGATGCTAGCCCTTCGGCTGGCTGTCGAGTTTCCGGACCTGGTCCGCAGTGCGGTCCTGATCGAGCCAGTGTTCTTCGCGGTTGCGATTCAGGACACGCCCGATTTGGTGCGGCAACATGATGAAGAGGCGAAACCTGTCTCTGATGCGCTCGCGGCCGGAAATTTTGAGCAGGCCGCCCGTTTGTTCAACCGGATGTGGGGCGCACAGGACGGCCCACGATGGCCCGAGTTGCCAGAGCGGACACGCACGGGAATGATCCGTGGTATTCACGTTGTGCCCGCCGTTGATGACGCTTTGTTCCTTGATCAGCAGGGGATGCTGAACCCAGGCGTTCTGGACCGCGCATCTATGCCGGTTCTGATCCTGAGCGGGTCTGAGACGCACCCCGTCATGTCCGCGATCGGAGAAGGTCTTGCCCGGCGGCTTCCCAATGCCAGAACGGGCGTTGTTTCGGGTGCTGACCACATGGTCCCAATCACGCACCCGGATCAGACGGCTGCCGTCATTCGAAAGTTTTGGGGTGGTCTATCCTGAACCATGTTGTGGACAGGATGACGCCCCTAATCCCCGAAATCACAACAAGCCAATGAACCTGTCGATATCATTCGAGTTGATCGACCAGTCGCAGACCAGTCGACAGGCCAAGATCTCGTCGTCATCCGCACCGTCCAGCTCTGCGCCCCACAGATGATAAACCGCACCCGCTTGGTGCAACTGCTTGTGACGCGCGCGCGAAAACTGCGCAAAGATCATATTGGCTTGCGGCTCATGCAGGAAGGTTGCGCCTTTGCCGCGTAGACCATCGGCCAGATGCGCGCAGTTAGCGTTGGCTTGCCGCGCCATCTGCAGCCACAGATCATCGTTCAGATATGCGGCCATCTGGGCGGACAAGTAACGATGCTTGGAGAACAGATGCGCACCGCGCTTGCGCCGCAGTTCGAATTCCCAGGCCTTGGATTCGTCAAAGAAAACTACCGCTTCGACACCCATCAACCCGTTCTTGGTGCCGCCAAAGCTGACCGCATCGACGCCCGCTTTCCACGTCATCTCAGCGGGCGAGCAATTAAGCGCGACCAATGCGTTAGTGAACCGGGCACCATCCAGGTGAACTGGCAGGTCGTATTCTTTGGCGATACTGCACAGCGCCTGCAACTCGGCCAGTGAGTAAACCGAGCCACGCTCTGTCACCTGAGTGATCGACACGGGCCCACGCTGGGGGCCGTGCACGCCACGTGTTTCTTCCGCCAAAATCGAGCGACGCAGCGCTGCGGGCTCCATCTTGTCGCCGCCCGGCACCAGTGTCAGCTTTGCGCCGCTATAAAACTCGGGCGCGTTGCATTCATCCTCGTGGATATGCGCGACGGGTGAACAGAACACGGTTTCCCATGGGTTTGAGAGTGTCGCCAGAGCCAGCGAATTCGCGGCTGTTCCTGTAGCCACCAGATAGACCGCCGCGCCAGGCGCTTCGAAGATTCCGCGAATACGATCGCGCACTTCGTTCATCAGGGTGTCCGCGCCATAGGCCATTTGATAGCCCTGATTGGCTTCGTTCAATGCGGCCATAACCAGCGGGTGAACCGGACCGGAATTGTCAGAGGCGAAATACATCAGCTGGGTTCCTCAATGATATAGTCTTCCCACTCTTCCAAGGGGGTTTCGAATTCGGACACCGTGCGCCCCTGAACTGACATGCCAGCTGCGTGCACGCTGTCCGGTGTACCTGATATCAGGGGATGCCATTCGTAAAGTGGCTTCCCTTCCCACAGCAGCCGATAGGCGCAGGTTTGGGGCAGCCAATAGGCGTGATCGTCGATGTTGTTGGGCTTCATCACGATGCATTCCGGGACGAATTGGTGGCGGATGTCGTATTGTGTGCAGCGGCAGGTCTCATCGTCCAGCAGACGGCAGGCGACGCAGGTCAGGGCGACCTCGCCGGTGTCCTCATCCTCAAGCTTGTTCAGGCAGCATTTGCCGCAGCCGTCGCACAAGGCTTCCCATTCGCGCTGGTTCATCTTGGTCAGCGGTTTGCGTTCCCAGAACCGGGAGGTAAGACCTTTGCGATCAATCGGGTCGGCGGTCATAGCGCGGCCAGCAGGGTGCGCGCCTCGTCGCAATCGGCATCCATCTGCGCAATCAAGGCGTCCAGCCCGTCAAAGGTCATCTCGGGGCGCAGGTAGTCGACCAACCCGACCGACAGGGTCGAACCGTACAGATCGCCTGAGAAATCGAACAGGAAGGTCTCGATATTCGGAACCTCTCCGTTGAACATAGGCCGTACGCCAACCGAGGAGGCGCCGTGATAGCTGCCCTGATGAGGTCCGTCGAGCACATCGACCAGCACCGCATAGACGCCAAATTTTGGCGGGTGCAACCCTTCGATGGACATGTTCGCGGTGGGGAACCCAAGCTCGCGACCGCGTTGTTCGCCGCCGATCACTTCGCCCTCGACGCGGTGCCAATGGCCCAGCATTGCCGCTGCGTCGCGGGGGCGGCCATCGGTCAGCGCGGTGCGGATACCAGTCGAGGATACCACATCGTCAGACCGTTCCATCAGCGGTGCAATGGTGACGCCAAACCCCATCTCTTGCCCGAACCGGGCCATATCTTCGGCGGTGCCACTGCGCCCTTTGCCGAAACAGAAATCCGCGCCGACCACGACGTGCGATAGACCAAGTCCCTCGCAGATGACATTGCGGGCAAAGCCTTCGGGCGTCAGACCGGCAAGCGCTGTATTGAACGGCAATTCGTACAGCTTTTGCACACCCAGTTTCTCCAACCGGTGCGCACGTGCGTTTCCGCGCATCAGACGAAAAGGTGGGGCATCGGGTGCAAAGTACTCGCGAGGGTGAGGCTCGAACGTCAGAACACCAAGCGGAGCATCCGGGGCCACGCTTTGTGCAAGTTCAATCACCGACTGATGGCCCACATGCACGCCATCAAAGTTCCCGATTGCCACACTGGCACCGCGGTCTTCTGGCTCGACAAACTGGAAATCACGGATGATCTGCATGCAGCTTGCCTAGCGGGACTGGAGACCGGGTTCAAGCACCTGATTGGTCCAAATGCTGCGCAACACAAAAGGGCACCGTTTCCAGTGCCCTTCAAAAAAATAAAGGTATCGAAGCTTCAGTCGAACTTGCGCGAAGGGGCCAAAACCATGGCTTCGCCTACAAGCACCTTTTTGCCATCGACCGCACAGTGACAATCCAGCTTCACGCGCCGCTTGGCAAAGTCTATGTCGATCACCTTGACCTCGGCATAGACCATATCGCCAGGGCGCACCGGAGCCAGGAATTTGAGCGACTGCCCCATATACACGGTGCCGTGGCCCGGCAGCTGCTCGCCGATCACGGCCGAGATCAGGCCCGCCGTCAACATGCCGTGGGCGATACGCCCTTCAAAGATCGTGTCGCGGGCATAGTCGTCGTCCAAGTGTACCGGATTCCGGTCCGTAGAAACCTGCGCGAACATCTCGATATCTTCGTCCGTCACCACTTTGCGCAGGTGGCGGGTCATGCCCATCTCGATGTCTTCAATACAGATCGTGCCGCGTGGAAGATTATCCAACATGTCGCCCTCACTCGAGTTCAGTGGGCAACAAAACAACTCAAGTCGCCCCGGTTTGGCAACTTTATTACTTCGCAGCTGCAGAAAATCAAGTCTTTTCTGACTACCTCAATCGACCGATTGTGTAGGTAGGATTGATGTTTTCCCTTGCAATATAATCACTTAGGGATTCATGATGCGGATGATGCTCAGTTTTTGTTTCCGCTGCGGCCAAACCACCCGAGATGAACAGAGAATCAATCCCTTCGCCCATACCCCCGAGAATGTCCGTATGTGGGCCGTCTCCGATCACAAGAATGTCGCCATCAGGGATGTCATGACCCAATTCCTGCAGCCTGCGCCGCGCAAGATCATAGATCGGCGGGTGGGGTTTTCCGAAATACAGGCTCTCGCCTCCCATCTCGGTATACAGCTTCGCCAACGCGCCCGCGCACCATTCGCGTATCTCGCCCCGGTCAACAACGATGTCGGGGTTGGCGCAGAGCAGCTTTATGCCTTTCTGCTTGGCATAGAGGAAATCGGCGCGATTGACCGCCGGATCCGCCATTGGGTCGAACGGCCCGCAGCAGACGATCCCTTCGGCCTCATCCAGCGGGACACGTTCGATGTGGATCGGATGGTGTAGTATTTTCAGCGGCTCAAAGAAACCCGCGTCGCGTTCCCATTCCCCCATGAAATAGACTTTTTCACCAACCGCCCCTCGGAACATGGCCGACCGAGCCGAGTCCCCGCTGGTGGCGATGGTGTCATAGGCATCTGCGGGGACATTGAACTGCCCAAGCTGCTCAGCCACGCCAGCACGCGGTTTGGGTGAGTTGGTGACCAGTACAACGATCCCGCCTTGCGCCCGGTAGCTTTGCAAAGCCGCGACTGCCTCGGGGTAGGCAGTGATGCCGTTGTGAACGCATCCCCACAGGTCAACGAACAGTGCCTTGTAGCGGCCTGAAATCTCGGAAAGCGTGTGGATGATCTGGGTCATGGGAGCCTCGGGACCTGAAATTCTGAGTTGTGACAGCTATGGCAAAGCTTTCACCTCTTGGCCATCCCGCAATACCAATTGCGGGTCGAACACGGTGTGTCTGATCGTGTCATTCGGCGATTTCTTCGACATCGGGTGCTTGTTGGACGTTTTCGGTGCCCAATATGATCTGTGCGCCGATCCTGTTCTGGAAACGCACTACGACCAGATAACCCGGCCCCAGTTCTTTCTGAAGTACGTCGACCAAAGGCGTGTCGCGCAGGGTCTCGGGTAGCAAACCGGCGATCGAGGATACTTTGTAAGCGGCTTCAATCGGAAGGTCCACGATCAGCCAAATATCGGCGTGTTTACGTTTGGCATTCACGTCCACGCGGATGATCTCGACCGACACCGGATCGGCCCAGTCCCGGATCGTTTGTGCCAAGTGTGCCTCGGTCCGGGTTTCGAGGTAACGGTTGTAGGTCGACTTTCCCAGTTGAAGGACAACGAAGGCTAGGAATGCCAGTGTCACCACCACGCTTGCGGTGAAGTTCAGCTTGCGCCGACCCTTGCTAAAAACCACGGCGCGCGCCGCGTATACGATGTAAACTGCGCAAGCGGACAGAATGATCGCACCAAGGTTGGTGGCGAAAAGCAGGCCAGCTTCATAGGCCTCGGCGGGCTCGTCGAAATACAGCAACACACCCGATGCAGACAGAGGTGGCACCAATGACACGCCGATGGCTGCACCGGGAAGCAGGCTGGCCTCGGACCGGTTGATCTGAACGTAGGCGGCGGCCACCCCGGCGGCTAGCGCAACGATTAGATCCTCGGTGCCCGGATCTGTTCTGGCCAGAACCTGATCGGGGATCAGAATACCGCGCGGGACGTCGGCAACATAGACGAGAAGCCACGCCAGCAAGACGCTGATTACCGCCGCGCCGCAGACAATCAGAGCTAACTTGAACGCGCGACCCAGCCATCCCATGACCATCGCCGCCGCAACCCCAAGGATCGGGGTCATCAATGGCGCAACAAGCATTGCGGCAATGACCACCGCACCGGAATTTCGCAGCATGCCCATCGTGGCGATCACCACGGATAAGGTCAGAAGCATGGCAAACCGCCGCCAATAGGCAGGTTTGTCCTTGCCCTCAAATCTCAGGATGTCGCGTGTGGTGCTGAACTTGCGGGAACTCATGAACGTCGTCTGACCCAATTCGCTGTCTGGCTTTTGATGTCAGACTACCAACGGATACCATTCGCGCAAAACATTAGTGGCAAAGAAAAAAGGCGTCCATGTTGGGGCGCCTTTCGATTGGGATGTCTGCCAGCGTCAGACCTTGAGGTTCGGGATGATCTGTTTTTTGCGGCTCATGATGCCGGGCAGGACTACGGCATCGCCGTCCACGCTTGCGCCAAAGCTCTTTTTCGCGACGCTTTTGACCAGATCGTTGGGTACCAGCAGAGTGGCCTCTTCGTTCAGGATATCGACTACGAACAGCAGAACCTGATCAACGCCGTCTTCCTTGGCCACGTCAGCCATCGAACCCGCCAGGCTGGCCTTGCGATCCAGTACAACGCCCGGTGCGGTGGTTTCCAGAACCGAAACGCGGAACTTGGTGCCGTCGACCTCGTATTCCTTGCTGTCCATGCGGATCAGTTCGGCGTCCGAAAAGGACGATACATCTGATTTTGCCGCGAACATTTCGGCGGCATAGGTCGCAACGTCCAGGCCCAGCTCGGCAGCCAGTTTCTCGGCCACTGCGCGGTCATGTGCGGTGGTGGTGGGAGAGCGGAATTCCAGCGTATCCGACAGAATGCAGGTCAGCGCGGCGGCTTTGATGGCGTCGGGCATCTTGGCGGCGTCGTCACCGATCAGGTCCATCATGATGGTCGCCGTGCAGGCCAGCGGGCGCACGGTGATGTCGATCGGACCTTTGGTTT
This sequence comes from Ruegeria sp. AU67, assembly GCF_900312795.1. Classification (NCBI taxonomy): domain Bacteria; kingdom Pseudomonadati; phylum Pseudomonadota; class Alphaproteobacteria; order Rhodobacterales; family Roseobacteraceae; genus Ruegeria; species Ruegeria sp. AU67. The sequence continues at coordinate 269,772 of NZ_OMPH01000030.1, read as the reverse complement.
CCAGCCCACCAACCAGCTTGTGGTGGTCGATGATTGCGCGAATGTCGGCGCTGTTTACGCTGGCTGGCAGCTCGGCCGGGTTGTTGGTGTCCACGATGACTACCGGTGCGCCCTCGGCCACGTCCTTGATGATGCGCGGCTTTGGCAGGTCCCAGCGCTGCAGCAGGAATGCCGCTTCGGTGTTGGGTTCGCCCAGCAAAACCGGCTCAGCCTGTTCGCCTTTGATTTCGTTCAGGTACCATGACCACAGGATAGGTGAGCCTGTGGAGTCGGTGTCGGGGGATTTATGTCCAAATACGAGCGTTGTCATGTCAGCGTCCTGAGGGTGATCATTTTGCGCGCCTTATAGGGCGGTCCGCCGGGGTTGTCACCCGACAGTGTTTACGCTGCGACGGTTGGTCTGAAATCGAGGTGGGTCAGAACGGGGCGCGGGTCAAGGTGTACCCGGTCTGATGCAATTGGTTCAGCAGCCCGTAGTCGCCCCCAAGATGCCCGGCACCGACCGCGATCACGACAGTTTGGTCCTGAATGTTAAGAATTTTCTGCATCCAGTTGCTGTTGCGCTCGACCAGAAGCTTTTGCTCGAAATCATTCCATTCCTCGTCGAATACTTCGGGCGACAGGCCCGAGTCTTCCAAGCCCTGCAGGCGGGCGAGCTGTATGATTTCGACATGTTTCTCTTCCAGGTAGGCGTTGGCCATCGTCGCCAGTTGATCCTCGCTGCCGCCCATTGCGCCGGCCATCCGCACAAGGGACTGGACCTGCTTTTCGATGGGGTGGCTGTCGAACATACTCATAAGATCGGCAATCTGTTCAAGCGAGCGTTTGGGGATGCCCAATTCGTCAGCCAGCTGATCCAGACGGGCGTCCATCCCGTGGTTTGCAGTGGGGTCCTGCATCATGCACGGGGGGATGCCCAACATCATGCTTAGAAACCAGGGACGCATTTTGGCTGCCATCCAGCCAGGGATACCGCGTTCGGATAACCCGTCAGACAGGGCAGACCAGTCCTCCTCGGACATCAGGTCAATCAGGCTGGGTCCCGAGGTGATCATCACCGGGCTCATGTCCTTGGCCAGGTCTTGTTCAAACGCGTCCATTTCTTCCTGCGTTACCTCGAAATAAAACGCGTCCGCATCGCTGAGGGCCGGCGTTAGTCGTTCGACCACTGCGTCCATGCGTGGGTCATTGGCATGCAACGTACCAACAAGGTGCAGGGTCGTGTCGCCCTTGGACGCGATCCAGTGATTACCTTCGGGAAACGGGATATCGGCCACTGCCTGTTGCAGTTCGGACTTTACCGCAGGGTTCAGTCCCGGCCTCAGATCATTCCCTTCGCATGCGGCCTGTACGGCGGCGGGCAGGATTAGGAAAAGCAGAGGTGCAAACAAGCGCATAAGGATCATCTCGGAATCTTCAGTGTGACCGCGACATTGCCTTTGCGCAGCAATGTATTCAAGCCAGATGCAGGTGATGGCTGGCGTTCGCGGCAAATTTGCATAGCATGGCGGAATGGACCGCGAGCAGGATCTATACCCGCCGATCAAGGCGCTGTTCGAGCGTCAGGGCTATACCGTCAAAGGCGAAGTCGGCGCTGCCGATATCGTCGCTGTTCGGGATGGCGATGAGTCGGTGATTGTTGAGCTGAAGCTGCGGTTCTCATTGGCGCTGTTTCATCAGGCGATCACGCGATTAAGGGTGACTGACCAGGTCTATGTTGGTGTGTGCAAACCCAAGGGGCGAACGGCGCGGCGTGCGTTAAAGGACAATTTGGCGCTGTGCCGCAGACTTGGTCTCGGTCTGATCACTGTACGTGCCGACGGCGCGGTCGAGGTGCAATGTGACCCGGGCCCGTATGCACCGCGAAAAAACAAAGTAAAGGCGGCTCGCCTGCTCCGTGAATTTGACCGGCTTGAAGGTGATCCCAACGCAGGTGGGGCCACCCGGCACGGGATCGTGACGGCCTATCGTCAGGACGCGCTGAAATGTGCAGCCCATCTGGCCGAATGCGGAGCGACAAAGGGGGCGGAAGTTGCCCAATCCACCGGCGTCGCCCAGGCCACGCGCCTGATGCGGGACAATCACTACGGGTGGTTCGACAAGGTCGAGAAAGGGGTCTATGCGCTGTCGGCTACGGGGGCCGAAGGGTTGAAGCACTGGGCGTATAGCTGGGAAGATGCGAACTAGTCAGGCCGTGCGGCGATTTCGGAAATCATGGCGCGGGCTATATCTGAAAGGACGGCGTTGCGTTCAGGAAATGGCGCATCGCTTTCGGTCAGATAGATGGCGGCCAGATAGGTGCGGGGCTCGGATGTCTGCAAAAAGGCAACGATCGCACGGCTGCCGTGGCCTCCGGCACCGGTCTTGTCCCCGATCGTCCACCCGTCAGGCACGTGCGCGCGGATAAGACCGTTGGCCACTTGATCGTCTATCATCCATTGCCTGAGTTGTGCGGAGGATGCGGGTGAGAGCGCCTGGCCAAATAACAACCGGTCGAGCGTCGCCAGTATTGCCCGAGGCGTTGTAGTGTCGCGCGGATCGCCTGGAGTGGCTTCGTTCAGCGCCGTCTCCCATCGATCAAGGCGGGTGATGTCGTCGCCGTTTGTCCGAAGAAACTCGGTCAGTCCGGCAGGCCCATCCAGGCGGCGCAACAGCAGATTGGCCGCAGCATTGTCGCTGATCGTCATCGTTGCTTCGCATAGCGCTCCGACAGTCATACCGGTCTCAACATGTTTGCTGGTGACAGGGGAGTAATCTACCAGGTCCGTCGTCTGGTACGTGACGTGATCTGACAGGCTTTCCGTACCTGCATCCACCTCTGCCAGCACGGCGCCGCACAAGAGCGTTTTGAACGTGCTGGACATCGGAAACAGCTCATCCGCGCGGTATGAAACCTCCCATTCGTTGCTGGGATCATAAAGGAGCAGCCCGATCCGGGCATCAAGGCGGCGCTCCCAGCTCTGGACCGTTTCGGTAAGGGGCTGCGCCTGTGCTGATGTGGCTAAACCAACAGTAATAGTAATTAAAAACAACAGGGTAGTTGTGATTTTCCTGAGCCCACGCATCGAATCTGCCTTGGTCAAATGTGGTCGCCATCACCTTAGTTGGCTAGGGCGCTGTGTAAACCGGGCGTTCTGGGGCTCTGCGTGCGAAAAATATTCAGGCAACTTGTTGACTCGGTCATTTCGACCCCCTAGCTATGCGTCGTTATCACTCTCTACTACCGAGTGCTAACGCCTCGCTGAAAGGCGGGGGAGGATAGATAAACTTTGAGCCCAAGGAGCTGCAAAGATGGCATTGAAACCGCTTCATGACCGTGTGCTGGTTCGTCGTACCGAAAGCGATGAGAAAACCGCAGGCGGGTTGATCATTCCCGAAAGCGCAAAAGAAAAGCCCAGCGAAGGCGAAGTCGTTTCGACCGGTGAAGGCGCGCGCAAGGACAGCGGCGAACTGATCGCAATGGCTGTAAAAGCTGGCGACAAGATCCTGTTCGGCAAGTGGTCGGGCACCGAGGTTCAGGTCAACGGCGAAGAGCTGCTGATGATGAAAGAAAGCGACATCATGGGGATCATCGAGTAAGCGCCCACGCTTCTCTGATCTTCATTTCCAACATTTTTCTCAAGGAGAAACAACATGGCTGCTAAGGACGTCAAGTTCGACACCGATGCCCGCAACCGCATGCTGTCAGGTGTGAACATCCTGGCCGATGCTGTCAAAGTAACCCTGGGCCCCAAAGGCCGCAACGTGGTGCTGGACAAATCCTTCGGCGCACCGCGCATCACCAAAGACGGTGTATCGGTTGCCAAGGAAATCGAACTGGAAGACAAGTTCGAAAACATGGGCGCGCAGATGGTGAAAGAAGTCGCCAGCCGCACCAATGATGAAGCTGGCGACGGCACCACCACTGCAACTGTCCTGGCTCAGTCGATCGTCAAAGAAGGTCTGAAGCAGGTTGCTGCTGGCCTGAACCCGATGGACCTGAAGCGCGGCATCGACCTGGCAACTGCCAAAGTCGTTGAAGGCATCAAAGAGATGGCGCGTGAAGTCAAAGACTCGGCAGAAGTCGCTCAGGTTGGCACCATCTCGGCCAACGGCGAAGCCGAAATCGGTCAGCAAATCGCAGACGCGATGCAGAAGGTTGGCAACGAAGGCGTTATCACCGTCGAAGAAAACAAAGGTCTGGAAACCGAGACCGATGTTGTCGAAGGTATGCAGTTCGACCGTGGCTACCTGTCGCCTTACTTCGTCACCAATGCTGACAAGATGATCGCAGATCTCGATGATTGCATGATCCTGCTGCACGAAAAGAAACTGTCCTCGCTGCAGCCGATGGTTCCGCTGCTGGAGCAAGTGATCCAGTCGCAAAAGCCTCTGCTGATCATTGCTGAGGATGTTGAAGGCGAAGCGCTGGCAACTCTGGTTGTCAACAAACTGCGCGGCGGCCTGAAAATTGCTGCTGTCAAAGCACCGGGCTTCGGCGATCGCCGCAAGGCCATGCTGCAGGACATCGCAATCCTGACCGGCGGTCAGGTCATCAGTGAAGATCTGGGCATGAAGCTTGAGTCCGTGACCATGGATATGCTGGGCACCGCCAAGAAAATCGAAATCACCAAAGACGAAACCACCATCGTTGACGGTGCTGGCGAGAAAGCCGAGATCGAAGCACGTGTTGCTCAGATCCGCACTCAGATCGAAGAAACCTCGTCGGACTACGACCGTGAGAAGCTGCAAGAGCGCGTTGCCAAACTGGCAGGCGGTGTTGCTGTTATCCGCGTAGGTGGCATGACCGAAGTTGAAGTGAAAGAGCGTAAGGATCGTGTTGACGATGCTCTGAACGCAACGCGCGCAGCCGTACAGGAAGGTGTTGTTGTGGGCGGTGGCGTTTCGCTGGTTCAGGCCGGTAAAGCACTGGACGCTCTGAAAGGCGCAAACGCTGATCAGGATGCAGGCATCAATATCGTGCGTAAAGCCATCGAAGCGCCGCTGCGCCAGATTGCTGAGAACGCAGGCGTCGACGGCGCAGTTGTTGCAGGCAAAGTTCGCGAATCTTCGGAAGCGGCCTTTGGTTTCAACGCTCAGACCGAAGAGTATGGCGACATGTTCTCGTTCGGCGTTATCGATCCGGCCAAAGTTGTCCGCACTGCGCTGGAAGATGCAGCATCGGTTGCTGGCCTGCTGGTCACCACCGAAGCAATGGTTGCTGACAAGCCTGCCAAAGACGGCGCGCCTGCTGGCGGCGGCATGCCCGACATGGGCGGCATGGGCGGCATGATGTAAGACCTCGAATTCGCCTCGGCGAATTCTGACGGTCCCGACAGGCGCTTGGCTGTAAGGCCAAGCTGCCGAAGGGGAAGCCTTAAAACATAGGGACGGGGTCGCCTTCGGGCGGCCCCGTTTCGTTTTGCGGACCACACGCGGGGATGTGAGTGTGCAAAACGGGCCGAAACCGGTTATGCGGTTGATATGAAACTGTTCCTACTCACGTGCCTGACGATGTGCGCCTTTGCGTCCAACTCAATACTTAATCGTCTGGCGATCGATAGTGGCGCCAGCGATCCTGCTGCCTTTGCCGTGGTGCGGGTCTTAGCTGGTGCAGTGGTGCTGGCTGGATTGGTTCTTCTGAGGGCTGGTCATTTGCCCCTGTTTGACCGGCGCAGGGTTGCCGGGGCGGGGTCGTTGTCCCTGTACATGATCGGATTCTCTGTCGCCTATCTGACGCTGGACGCGGGTCTTGGCGCGCTGATCCTGTTCGGGGTGGTGCAGGTGACGATGTTCACTGTGACATCAGTGAAAGGCACTCTGCCCACTGGTCGGCAGATCGCGGGCGCCGCAATCGCGTTGCTGGGGTTGGGCTACGTGCTTTGGCCGTCCGGATCGTTACAGGTCAACCCGGTCGGATCAGCCCTGATGATTGCAGCCGGGATCGGCTGGGCAATCTATTCGCTGGTTGGCAAGTCCGAACCGGATGCCTTATCCGGCACTGCGGCCAATTTTGTCGTGGCATTACCCGTGACAACGCTGGCTTTGTTGGCGACAGGAGGGGCTTGGCACATGACCGCTAACGGATACTTGCTGGCCGCGTTGGCTGGCGCAGTCACCTCGGGGATGGGGTATGCGCTGTGGTATCAGGTTCTGCGGGAATTGACGCCCACAACGGCGGCCGTCGTGCAACTCAGCGTTCCGATCATAGCCATTATTGGCGGTGTCCTCCTGCTGGGTGAGGCCGCCAGTCTGCGCCTGATCCTGGGGGCGGGTCTGGTATTGGGCGGAATTGCACTGGCCGTTCTGCTCAGGACGCCGCGGTAGGGGTTTATTCGCTGGACGTTAGACCTTATCTGGCGGCTATGCGTTACTTGCTTGCCCTCATTCTGTTCTTTGTACCTGCCATTGTGCAGGCAAAATGCGTGGTCCTGCTGCATGGGCTGGCACGGACCGAAGCGTCCTTTACCGTCATGGAACAACTGTTCAAGACGCATGGTTATACCGTCGTGCGTCCGGGATATCCGTCTACGGACCTGCCTATTCCCGACCTGACTGCACAGACACTGCCGGACGCGTTTGCCGAATGCGGTGACGACAAGGTCAATGTGGTTGCGCATTCGATGGGCGGCATCCTGTTGCGCTATTGGCTGCAGGATAACCATCCGGAGAATCTGGGTCGCGTGGTCATGCTCGGTCCGCCCAATCAGGGCAGTCAGTTGGTGGACGAACTTAGCGCTTATGAGGTGTTTGGGATGCTGAATGGTCCGGCTGGCCTGGCGCTGGGCACGGGCCCCGAAGGTATCCCAAGGCAACTGCCGCCTGCGGATTTCGAACTGGGTGTCATCGCCGGTGAGAATTCGCTGAACCCACTGTTTTCGTCGATGATTGATGGTTCGGATGACGGCAAGGTCTCGGTTGAGACCACCAAGGTCGACGGGATGGCGGACCATATCGTTCTGCCAGTGACCCACACTTTCATGATGAACAACCCCCGCGTGATGGCGCAGGCGCTGCATTTCATCGAGTTTGGACAGTTTGACCCACAGATCACATGGCTGGACGGGGTGATGGAAATCATCGACGAAATCTGCATCGGGCAGGATTGCTCGGAACCCGCGTCGGAGCCTTCCCAATGACTGCACTTTCTCTGACTTTATCCGGCGCAGAGGTCTTGTTGCCGGACCAAGGGATGACTCGTGCAGACCTGCCCATTTCCGCTGGGATCGTGCAGGAGGACCGCGTAGGCAGAACAATCGATCTGTCGGGATATCTTGTGATGCCCGGTATCATCGATCTGCACGGTGATGGGTTCGAGCGCCACATCGCACCGCGACGAGGGGCGATGAAGCAGATGGACGAGGGCATCCTGTCGGTCGAGGCCGAACTGGCCGCCAACGGGATCACGACGGCGGTTCTGGCCCAGTTCCTGAGTTGGGAGGGCGGCGTGCGCGGCCCTGAATTCGCTGGCCAAGTGTTTGATGCTATCGCGTCGGTCAAAGATCGCGTCGTGACCGATCTGCTGCCTCAGTTACGGTTCGAAACATACATGCTGGCGGAATACCCCAGCCTGCCTGAACGCATCACCGATTGGCAGGTGCCCTATGTCGTGTTCAACGACCACTTGCCGCATGACCGGTTGGCCGAGGGGCGCAAGCCGCCACGTTTGACGGGTCAGGCGCTTAAGGCCGGGCGCAATCCGGACGCACATTTTGAGATGCTGCTGTCCATGCATGCCCGGCGGTATGACGTGCCCGCTGCATTGGACACACTCTGCGAGACTCTGGCCGAGCAGGGTGTCCGTATGGGCAGCCATGACGACGCTACGGCCGAAACTCGTGCCGATTGGCGGGCACGAGGTGCTCAGATTGCCGAGTTCCCAGAAACGCTAGAGGCGGCTGAGGCCGCGCGGGCCGCAGGGGATCACGTTATCCTCGGCTCTCCCAACGTGGTGCGTGGCGGATCGCATAAGGGTAATGTCAGTGCACTGGACCTGATCACGATGGGGCTGTGTGATGCCTTAGCATCGGACTATCACTATCCCAGCCCGCGGCGCGCTGCGCTGATGCTTGCCAAATCTGGCCTGCTGGATTTGGCAATGGCGTGGGCGCTGGTGTCATCAGGGCCGGCACGGGTGCTAGGGCTGCAGGACCGGGGCACACTTGCCCCTGGTCAGCGCGCAGATATGGTGATCCTTGAGGAGAAATCTCACCGCGTCGCCGCCACGCTGGCGGGCGGGCGGGTTAGCTTCATGTCAGGCGATATCGCCGCACGATTCGTCGGCTGAGTTACCGCGAGATGCGGTTGAAATGCGCCATTTTGCGGCCTGGTTTGACCTCAGCTTTGCCATAGAGATGAAGCGCCACGTCGCGTTCCCGTGCCAATTCCGGCACGCGGTCCATATCGTCGCCGATCAGGTTCTCCATGACCACGTCCGAATGGCGCTGCCCATCACCCAAGGGCCATCCCGCCACGGCGCGGATATGCTGTTCGAACTGATCCACAGCGCAGCCGTTCTGTGTCCAGTGACCCGAGTTGTGCACCCGAGGCGCAACCTCATTTACGATCAAACCTTCTGACGTGACGAACAGTTCGACACCCATGACACCGACGTAATCCAGCGCGTTCAAGATATTGGCGGCCAGAAGAACAGCATCGGTTCGTTGCGCCGGGGCAAGGCGGGCAGGGACCGTCGTTGTATGCAGAATGCCATCGCGGTGTACGTTCTCGCCGGGATCGAAACAGGCCACCTGTCCGTCGATACCGCGGGCGGCGATGGCCGATACCTCGTGGCTGAAATTGACGAAGCCTTCAAGGATCGCGGGTGCACCTGCCATATCGGCCAGCGCTGCCTCGGCATCTTCCGGGCTACGCAGGCGCACCTGCCCCTTGCCGTCATAGCCAAAGCGACGGGTTTTCAGGATGGCCGGCGTGCCGATCTGGTCAATCGCTGCCTTTAGGCTGTCCAGATCGGTGATGTCGGCAAACGGAGCTGTTTTCAGCCCTAACCGGGCAAGGAAGTTCTTTTCGGTTAGTCGATCCTGACTGACCCGAAGCGCCTCGCGCCCTGGATGGATAGGGCAATGAGATTCCAGCAGGTCCAGCGCTTCGGTTGGGATGTTTTCGAATTCATAGGTGATGACATCAACCGACTCGGCAAACGCTTTAAGCGCCGCAGCGTCGTCATAGGCTGCAGTGGTCACATGATCCGCCACCTGACCGGCGGGTGGGTTGGCTCCCGGCTCAAAGATGTGGGTTACAAAGCCCAACCGGGCCGCCGCGACGGACAACATCCGGCCCAATTGGCCACCGCCCAGAATTCCAATCCGCGCCCCCGGAGCAAGCATGTCCGTCATCAATCAGTCTCCAACCTTTTTCCAATCGCCTGCAGGGCCGAGCGCAGCGCATCATGTGCGTTGCCCGCATGCAAGGCCTGCGTCATTTGCAGGCTGAGTGTTCCATCAGTTGCCAGCGCGTCCCGTTCTTCGGCCAAACGCCCGGCTTGCCCGGTTTGCATTGTGTGCAGAAACCCGGATAGCAGCTGTGTCGTATAAAACTCTGAGGCATCCGCGTCGCCCGTTTGCTCGGCCAGCCACTCGGCACCCGTTGCCAACACGTCCAGAATGCCCGGGACCATGGCGCAGACGGCAAAATGTGCATTCAGCGCGGCCTCGTTGGATACCTTGACGACCGGGTTTTCGGGCTCGAACAATTCAGCCAGCAAGGCGTCGTTTCCGAACGCTGCAAGCGGGCATCCACCTTGCTGAAGAAAACCCAATGGGATCGTTTGCACAAAGTCAGTTGCGGGGGCGCATAACGCAGCAAGCTGATCCACCGATACAGCCGCCATCACTGACACGATCTGCTGATCCGAGCGAAAGTTTAGCTGTTCCAAAACTTCCGGGGCGATTTGGGGGCGCAGGCAAAGAAAAACGATATCTGATGCGTCAAGAACCGCTTGTGGGTTCGCGACCACAACATCCAGTTCAGCTTTCAGTTCGGCCGAGACTGTGGCGTTGCGCTCTGTCACAGCGATCTCGTGCCCTTTTGCCGCAAGAAAACGCGCAATGGGGGCTGCAATATGTCCGGTTCCGAAGAAGCCGATACGGCTCATCCCTGCGGTTCCTCGGGGATCGAGGCCGAAAGGGCCGCGCGCCAGGCATCCAGACGATCAGCCAGCGCTGGGTCTTGCAGAGCAAGGATACCGGCCGCCATCAACCCGGCATTGGCCCCACCGGCCGAGCCGATAGCCATCGTCGCCACCGGGAAACCTTTGGGCATCTGCACAATGGAATACAGCGAATCAACGCCGGACAGGGCGCGGGTCTGAACAGGCACACCGATCACCGGCACGCGCGTCTTTGAGGCCATCATCCCAGGAAGATGCGCAGCACCGCCCGCACCGGCGATAATCACATCCAGGCCGCGCCGAACGGCGGTTTTGCCATAGTCCCAAAGGCGATCAGGGGTGCGGTGGGCCGAAACGATGCGTTTTTCATACGCAATGCCCAGTTCATCCAGAATGTCTGCGGCTTCTTTCATCGTGGGCCAGTCCGACTGGCTGCCCATGATGATCCCCACTTTCACATCGCTCATCCGCTTGTCGCCCTTGCCTGCCGAAAGAGCGCGCACTATAGCCAAATCGGCCTATCTGGCAATGCGGTACAGGGCCTTCAGGCGATGATATCCGGGGTCAGACGATCCTCGATCAGGCGAATGATGTCCTTAAGGCGCAGTTTCTGCTTTTTCAGCCGCTTGATCGTTAACTGATCCGACGTCCCCGTCGCTTGCAGCGCCTCGATCGCTTCGTCCAGATCGCGGTGCTGGCGGCGAAATACCTCCAGCTCGACCCGAAGAACTTCATCTGTTTTCATTGAAATGTCAGTGGGCGCGTTCATGGACGACTCGGTTGTTGTTGTGGTGCTTTCCACACAAGATAGTGAGTCAGGGTTTATCCGGCCAGACCTTGTGGACATCCCTGCATATTCCCATATTCTATCATACGCGGTTGCCAAAACGGGACCGCACCACACGTCGCTTTGGCAATAAAGGACGAAAATACGTGTCGAAACTTACTCTTGGCTCATACCCGCATCTTTTGGGGTTCGAGCAATTGGAACGCCTTCTGGAACGGTCTGCAAAGGCCGGAAACGAAGGATACCCGCCCTATAACATCGAACAGACCTCGGATTTTTCCTATCGCATCACCTTGGCTGTGGCCGGTTTTGCGGAACAGGACCTGTCGATTACCATCGAGGATCGCCAACTGGTGATCCGGGGCCGTCAACGCGACGATAGCGAGGGGCGCATCTTTCTGCATCGCGGCATCGCGGCGCGTCAATTTCAGCGCATGTTTGTTCTGGCGGACGGTGTCGAGGTGGGCGAGGCGATCATGGAAAACGGTCTGCTGCATGTGGATCTGACCCGCGCCGTGCCTGAAACCGTGGTTCAGACAATCAATATACGGAAGGGGTAAGAGCAATGAATACACCGATTGAAATCAACACCGAAGGCGACCGGATCGTTTATGTAAAAGCCGTCGATGTGGCTGACCTGCCGCGTGAAGTGCGCGAACAGGCTGGTGATCTGGATCAGCTCTACGCTGTGCATGACTCGGATGGTCAGCAACTGGCCCTGGTCGCAGATCGCAAGCTGGCCTTTATTCTGGCGCGCGAACATGACTTTTCCCCGGTGGCCGTGCACTAAAACGGCCCCCGCAGCGTGTGATTTTCCCGTGACATCCGCCGCCCCACGGGTGAGATATGCGAACCAATACGGGTTCGCAGGGCGGAGGCACCAAACATGAGTTGGTTTGATTTTGACTGGGTGGACGCATTCAGCGACCGCGCCTTTGGCGGCAATGGATGCGCTGTGGTGCATGGTGGGGCCGTCCTACCCAAAGATGTCTGCACGGCTTACGTTCGCGAAACGTCCTTGGTCGAATGTACCTTTACCGGGCCGTCTGACGTGGCCGACGTCCGAGTGCGCTATTTTCTAGCCAGCCGTGAGATCCCTTTTGCGGGGCATCCCACAATAGCCACTGTGGCGGCGATGCGGTCGCGTGGCCTGTTTCAGGGGGATGCGCTGACACTGGACACCGGGGCAGGGATCGTTTCAATCCAACTCAACGATGATAAGATTGAAATGACACAGGTTGCCCCGCAATTCGGTGCGATCGTTCCTGCCAATCTGGTTGCCGCTGCCATCAGCCTACCGGAAAGTGCGATCATCTCGCCACCTCAGATGGTTTCAACCGGGTTGCCGTTTTGCGTCACTGTGCTGCGCGACCTCGAAGCGCTACGTGCCGCAAAGCTGGCACAAGAACCGCTGCGCAAGGTGATAGAGGCCGGAGGATATTCCGGAACGGACATGGCCGAGCCATTTATTGTGGCGCTGGAGGGCGCGACCGAGGCGGGCGACACGTTCTCACGCCTTTTGATGTTGCCGCCCAGCCCGCCCGAGGATCCGTTCACCGGCTCCGCAACCGGGGCGATGGCAGCTTATCTCTGGAAATATGGCCTGATGCCCAAGGACACGTTTACGGCAGAACAGGGCCACGACTTGGGCCGCCCCGGCCAAGCGACCGTGATACGCGTTGGACCTGCCGATGCGATGACCGGTATTAAGGTGGCGGGCCGTGGCTATATTCTGATGCGCGGTCAGGTCAATTTGCCCGGGCAACCGTAATGACTGAACCCGCGATCGCCATCCTGCCCTACGGGCATCGGTTGGGTCCGAAATTGGCTTCGGTTCCATTGTCCGATCTGATCTGGCCCGAAGGGTGCCCCGAGCGCTTGATGGGCAAAACAGTTGGCGATCTTGAGCGTACGGACCATCTGATCATGTATCCCAATTCTACCGTGCATTTACGCCTGCGCCGGGGCACCCGCGCCCGGATTTCGCTGATGATGGGCGAACCGTCGGCCATTCACGCCAAGCACGACAAGATGCTCCGCTACACATGGCGGCGGTTCTTTCGGGTGATGACGTTTCATGATGTGCCGCTGCAGAACCTTCCGAACGCTGTGTTTCTGCCCTACGGCGTGACCATGGTGCCGGATTGGCGCGACCTCAACGTAGAGAAAACGAAGTCCTGCTCGCTCATTGCCTCAGCCAAACGCGATCTGGAAGGGCATCAACTTCGCCATTCGGTGATTGACTGGGTGCATGAAACGGGCGCTGACGTTGATATCATGGGGCGGGGATACACGCCGTTTGATCGCAAATCCGACGGGCTGGCTCCGTATCGCTATTCCGTTGTGATCGAGAATGTGCGCGAGAAGAACTATTTCTCGGAAAAGCTGACGGATGCGGTCCTGTGTTCAACGGTCCCGATCTATTGGGGGTGCCCGAATATCGGGGACTTTATGGGCACTGCCGGTATGATCCTCTGTGAGTCCGAGGCCGACATTCAGCGCGCGATCAACAGCCTGTCCGCTGACGACTATGCCGAACGCCTGCCGCATCTGAAAGCTGCGCAAAGCAAGGCGGCAGAGTTCGGTGACTTTGAGGGCCGTGTGGTGCGAATCCTGCGTGAACAGATAAACGCGGCCTAGTCGTCCGATGGCCGCGGGGCCAGCCACCCCACCGGCAAGATCGGATTCGCCGAGGCGTCGATCCCATGTCGAAGGCAAAGCCGCTGCAGATATGATCCGCTGACCGGCAGCCCGGCGGTTTTGCCTGCCATGAACTTTTTCTGATGTCCGTAGATGTGGACTGAATGCACCTTATCCCGTTCGATCTCGGCCGTGGAAATGCGCGGATCGTGGAGTTGCCATAGCTGATCCTTGTCCAATGGATAGAACACTTCCGGCTGCATCGCGTGGCTGTCTTCGCCAGTCTGGCGCAGAAAGAACTCCAGCGCCTTGGGGCCAGAGCTGCCCCAGGGCAGTGTTTCAATGCCCCAGGTTTCACCGTTTCGGATGCGCCTGCGATTGTGTCGAAGCAGCCGACCGCCGCGCCAGGGCTGGGTTGGGTTGGCCGAGGTCACGAAATCAATCCATAACGCCAGCGTCTCTGAACCTTCCGGCAGCCGCAGGACGCCGTTGGGAAAGGTGCCTGATTGCGACGATCCGAAAATGTAAGACGAAGAAAAGTCGAATGGCTTGACGCAATAGGCATCCAGATCGACCCAGATGAACGGAGTTTTCTGCATAAGCCGCAGTCGAAAGATGTCAGAAAACACTGCGACCCCTAACCGGTCTTCCGGTCGAAAATCAAACGGCGCTGGCCAAAGGATATCAGAAGCGGGCCGTATCTCGGTGCCGCTAGGCACGCCTTCGATGTCATGCACGGTATACATGATAAACCGGTGACCGTTATCCAGGTAGGATTGAATGCATAACGCCTCGAGCCAGCTCAAGTCTGAACCAAACCAGAAACTGGCAATTGCAGGCAGGTCGCGGGTCATGGGCACTTTGCGTTTTGGTTAGGGTCTGCATTTGCACCAAGGCAGCGTGCGCTTGTCAATCCAACAAAAAAAGCGGCCACTGCTGGCCGCTTTGATTGTTCGTTGTAGCAATTAGGATGCTGCAATCAGACCCATGCTTTCCAGTTTCAGCAGAACCTGATGGGCGCAGTTGTCGACCTCGACATTTTCGGTCTCGACGCTCAGTTCGGGGTCCGCGGGAACATCATAAGGGTCCGAGATTCCGGTGAACTCTTTGATCTTGCCTTCGCGGGCCAGCTTGTACAGTCCCTTGCGGTCGCGGCGTTCGCATTCCTCAATGGTGGTGGCCACGTGAACCTCGCAGAAGGCGCCGAATTGTTCGATCTCTTCCCGGACCGCACGGCGGGTCGTGGCATAGGGCGCGATCGGGGCGCAGATTGCGATGCCGCCGTTCTTGGTGATCTCGCTGGCTACATAGCCAATGCGGCGGATGTTCAGGTCGCGGTGCTCCTTCGAAAAGCCCAGCTCAGACGACAAGTTTTTCCGAACGATGTCACCATCCAGCAAGGTAACAGGGCGGTCGCCCATCTCCATCAGCTTGACCATCAGCGCGTTGGCAATCGTCGACTTGCCCGAGCCTGAGAAGCCGGTGAAGAAGACCGTGAATCCCTGCTGCGAACGGGGTGGGAAGCGGCTGCGCAGTTCCTGTACAACTTCGGGGAACGAGAACCACTCCGGAATCTCCAAACCTTCACGCAAACGGCGGCGTAACTCGGTGCCCGAGATATTCAGGATAGTGACATTGTCCTTGTCCAAAATCTCATCGTTCGGCTCGTATTGCGCGCGTTCCTGCACGTAAACCATGTGTTTGAAATCGACCATCTCTACGCCGATCTCATCCTGGTATTTGCGGAACAAATCCTGCGCATCGTAGGGGCCGTAGAAATCTTCGCCCTGGCTGTTCTTGCCTGGGCCTGCATGGTCACGACCGACGATAAAGTGGGTGCAGCCGTGGTTTGCACGGATTAGCCCGTGCCAGACGGCCTCGCGCGGGCCTGCCATGCGCATTGCAAGATTCAACAGTGACATTGATGTGGTCGAGGCTGGGTATTTGTCCAGCACTGCCTCATAGCAGCGCACGCGGGTAAAGTGGTCGACGTCGCCAGGTTTGGTCATGCCCACGACCGGATGGATCAGCAGGTTGGCCTGCGCCTCTTTCGCGGCGCGGAACGTCAGTTCCTGGTGCGCGCGGTGCAGCGGGTTGCGGGTCTGGAACGCAACGATACGCCGCCAGCCGACTTTGCGGAAATAGGCGCGCAGCTCGTTCGGAGTGTCGCGGCGCGCGCGGAAGTCATAATGGACAGGCTGTTGAATACCGACCACAGGCCCGCCCAGATAAACTTTGCCTGCGACGTTGTGCAGGTAGTTCACCGCCGGGTGGGCGTCGTCATCTGCGCCAAAGACTTTTTCGGCCTCGCGTGCCTTGTCAGGCGTCCAGTGGTCCGTGACTGTCATGGTGCCCAGAATGACGCCTTCCTGATCACGCAAAGCGATGTCCTGGCCCAATTCGATTTTGTCGGCGAACGCCTCGTCTACGTCCAGAGTAATAGGCATCGGCCACAGTGTGCCGTCGGCCAGACGCATGTTCTCAACGACATTGTCGTAGTCCGCCTCGCCTAGGAAACCTTTGAGAGGGTTGAACCCGCCGTTCATCAGCAGTTCCAGATCGCAGATCTGGCGCGGGCTCAGGTCCCAGCTGGTCAGATCTGCGGCTTCCACCTTCAGTTTCTGTGCTGAATCGTAGGACACGAACAATTCGGGGATCGGGGCCAGGTTACTTAACATCGTCATGGGATTACTCTTGTAAAAGTGCTGCTTTGCCATTGATTAAGGGGCGTTTGCCCCGGCTTTTGGGTGAAGTCCATATACTTTGGTGAAACAAAGGACGATATGTGCGGTTTTTCTACGCAATGGAAGGATATTCCGGTTTGTGTGGCAATCTGCGAAGCTGGTTCCCGAGGAGGGCAACAATTCCACCCAATTCAGGGCGAGTGTTCTTATGCAGCCACACTGGCGTTCAAATCCGCCGCTTTAGGGACGGGCAGGGCGGGAATCGGTCGCGTTACGCCACGCAGGTCGAATGGGCGAACCTGCCGCATATCACCGTTATATCCTGCCGCCAGCAACAACTCTTCCGAGACCAAAAGTTCGCAGCCCAAGTTCTTGGTTTCGGCCTCTAACCGGCTGGCCACATTTACGGTGTCGCCGATGATTGTACGGGCGGCGTGGCCCGCAGCACCGATTTCACCCAGAACAAGGTCCCCCAGATGCAAGCCCATTCCGATGCGGATCCGGGGGCTGCCCTCTGTTTCCAGCTGCTGGTTGAAACGCTGCAAGGCAAGGCTGATATCAATGGCCGCTTTCATCCCGGCGCGAGCAGAGCTTTGGGCGTCGTTGGTTTCGAACACGGCCAACAGGCCGTCGCCCATGTATTTGTCGACCACTCCACCCTCGGCCGTGATCGCGGGGACGATGGCGTCGAAAAAGCGGTTTAGCAGGAAAACGATGTCATAGGGCAGTTGGCCAGCGGTGCGCGAGGTAAAGCCGCGCATGTCCAGAAACAGGACCGCCAATTGCCGTTCCTGACCCTGGCTTGCATGTGCCCGGTGTCGGGCGCCATCTGGACGGAACATGCGAAACGCTGTGATCGGAGCCATCGGTCGGATTTGACATGCCAGCCGGGCACCCGCCGGGGCGCTGACCGCAGCTAGGCTTCGGGCTTCGACCTCACCAGGTTCGGGCAGTTGATCCCCGCCCGCCTCGACAATCACGCGGCAGGTGGTGCAGCGCCCTTTGCCACCGCATAGCGCCGTGTGTGGAATGCCGTTGGCTTGGGAAATTTCAAGCAGGGTCATCCCTTTTTCGGCAACGACCTCAGGGCCTTGAGCGTACTTGACGCGCACGGAATGTCGGCGGCGCCACAGCTTGCGGATCGCAAATACCGCCAGGGATGCGCCAAGGGCCACCCAGAACGCCATGAGCGCATTGTCTTTTACGCTGAACAGGTGCTGGAAGTCTTCGGGAGAGGGCCAGTTGTAATGCTCGATATATTGTTCGCGCAAAAACGGGTCTGCAAAATCAGCCCAGATTCGGCGCCCTTCCGTCAGCACTCCGGCAAGGGCAAATGTGGGAACAAACACAGCCAGGCCAATCAGATATGGCACCAATTTGGGCCACCAGCGGGTCAGCCGCAGCCACATGTGCAGTCCGATACAGCCATGTACCCACACCACCAGCAACAACAGGCTTTGCATCCAGACCGCGTAGCTGGGCCACATCAGAGCGATGATATAGCCCATTTCATCGTTCACATCGTACACCGTGTTCGCATAGCGCGTTTGCACGATATGCGAGATCAGCTGCATTGGTATCAACAACCCCAGAACCATCTGCAACCCTGTGCTGAACGGCATGCGCAAAGTCCGGCGCTGGCTGATCGAGTACAGGGCTAACCCCGCGTGAATCAAAAGAGCAGCATAGAGAATTACGCTGCCGACATCGTGACGTGTGATTACATGCCGGGCATCCTGCATGTCATGCAGGTAGTCCGTGTGAAACAGACCAAGGCCGATGTTGATGAAGTGAAAGAACGCAAAGGCGAACAGAACTAGGCCGCTGCCGATCCTCAGCCGGGTTGCCCACCCGCCTTGCCACAGAACAGTTTTCAATCAGATCACCTGCGTTGGTCTCGCCTGAGGTCGAGTCTGATACGCCGTAGCTTAGCGGTCAAGCGCAGGTTGCGGATAGGGCGGTGTCCAATCAGTTGGCGGCGTATTCACACGGATCAGCGAAGGAGACGGGTCGAACAGGACAATGTGGCTGAGATCGGGGCGCGAGCGTGAGCTGTATAGCAACCCGTCAGCCCCTGCGTCACGCGCGCGGTCCGAGAACCTCCATGTCGGCGAGGTGCCCTGCTTGGCGTGAATGCCCTGCCAAACGACCGATGCCTCGCGCTGTCCACGTAAGTCGACCAGTTTTGCGCCTGTCACGGTTGCCCGCTGTAAGACCCGTGGTGGATCGCCCGCCGAAACATATCTTCGAATAGCGACCCCAGCACCTTCTGCGCTGAGCGAGGCGTAAAGCGCCGTCTGCCCTGAGTAATGAAAACGCCCCTCCGGCGCCCTTGCAGGGGCCAAAGGGGCGTTCAATTGCGTCAGAAAGAGAATTCTCCAGGCCGGGCCAGAGAATTCCAGCATCAGATCAATCCTGTTCGGCCAGGAAACGCTCGGCGTCCAGTGCGGCCATGCATCCCATGCCGGCGCTGGTCACAGCCTGCCGGTAGATGTGGTCCGTCAGATCCCCGGCGGCAAAAACACCCGGCACCGAGGTCTCGGTCGAACCTGGCTTGGTCACGACATAGCCGCCCATATGGCTTTCCAGTGAGTCTTTGACCAGTTCATTGGCAGGTGCGTGTCCGATCGCGACAAAAACGCCTTTGCAGGGGATCTCGGTAATCCCGCCGGTCTTCACGTTTTTGACCCGCACACCTTCGACGCCCAGCGGGGCATCGGTGCCGGTCACCTCTTCCAACTCGTGGAACCACAGGGGTTCGATTTTTTCATGCTTCAGCAGCCGGTCCTGCAGGATCTTTTCTGCGCGCAGCTCATCACGACGGTGGATCAAAGTGACCTTGCTGGCAAAATTGGTCAGAAACAGCGCCTCTTCGACGGCGGTGTTGCCGCCACCGATGACCACGATTTCCTGCCCGCGATAAAAGAAGCCGTCGCAGGTCGCGCAAGCCGAAACGCCAAAGCCCTTAAACTTCTCTTCCGACGGCAGGCCCAGCCATTTGGCGCGCGCGCCGGTGGCCAGAATGACGGCATCTGCTGTGTAAACAGTGCCGCTGTCGCCGGTTGCGGTGAACGGGCGATTGCTGAGGTCCAGATCGTTGATGATGTCACCGATGACCTCGCAGCCCATCGCCTTGGCATGGTCTTGCATGCGCACCATCAGGTCGGGGCCTTGAACCTCTGTATCGCCGGGCCAGTTTTCGACCTCGGTCGTTGTGGTCAGCTGGCCACCCGGCTCGATGCCCTGAACCAGAATCGGTTCCAGCATCGCGCGGCTTGCATAAACGCCGGCCGTGTAACCGGCCGGTCCCGATCCGATGATCAGAACCCTGGTGTGTCGTGTTTCGGCCATAGTACCCCCAACTCGATCTGCCTGATTGGGGCGCGTGGCCCCTGACGGATGGATATAGCGAGCGTCGCGCAGGGCTTAAACCCCCAACCTTTTGACAGGCAGCCATGCATTTGCGGCATGGTGCCCAAAAAAAGAACATTGAAAATATAGAATATTGCGCAGGTGCGAAAGATAATTGCGCATTGGTCGGGTGCTGATATAACAACCGAAAAATTAGGAGCATTTCATGGTCGCGATACGGCTGGATGAGATTGACCGCAAGATTTTGGCAGAATTGCAGGCAGACGGTCGCATGACCAATGTCGAGTTGGCAAAACGCGTAGGTATTTCAGCGCCGCCTTGCCTGCGGCGCGTGCGTACGTTGGAAGAATCCGGGCTTATTCGCGGCTACCATGCCGATGTGAACTCACGCGAGTTGGGGTTCGAGGTTCAGGTCTTTGCCATGGTGGGGCTCGAAAGCCAGGCCGAATCCGAACTGAACGCATTTGAGGAACGCTGCCGCGAATGGCCGCTAGTTCGGGAATGCCACATGTTGAACGGCGAGGTGGACTTTATCTTGAAATGCGTCGCCCCCGACCTGAGCAGTTTTCAGCAGTTTCTGACAGGCGAACTGTTGACCACGCCCAATGTAGCCAGTGTCAAAACATCGCTGGTTATTCGCGGCGCCAAAGACGATCCCGGCGTTCCCTTCGACGTTCTGGAAGAGCGAATGAACCGGACGGCGTGAACATCATTCGCTTTTGATGCGGTTTTGACGGCGGCAGAAAAGCTGCGACCGTCAAAGATAAAACCCAACTAATTATCAGCTGCATAATGCCCCCACACTGCAGTTAGTTTTTGTCGTCACGCAGAAAGCGCATTTATCTCACCGTCTCCTGCGCGTGGTAGAACCAGTGGACCAAAATCACTCAGCGATTCGATATGCGCAAACAAGTTCAAGTAGATCGATCTGAGCGATTGGCTGATCTGGCGTGCGGCATTGACACCCGGATGGTATGATTCGAATTGCAGGCCATCGACCTTGATGACCGAATGACGTTTCAGGCAGATGTGAAACAGCTCAATCGGGGTCGGCGGCAATGTTTCGATCACGCTCATACCGTCCTGGAATTCATGGACAGGGGTCAGAATCTCGCCCCCGTCGTGCAAATGGCGCAGATGCGCAGGTGTGGCCAGCAGACGAGCTGCGGGTCCCGCAATCACGCCGGACAACGGTTTTTGCATCCCAAATGTATCAGCCATGATCCGAGTTAGAGGGCGTGTTCGGCCACGCGAGTCCTCGCGCCCGGGAATCAGGGTCACCGAACCTTTCCAAAGCACTTTTTGCAAGGCACCGTCCTGTGTCAGAATCGAGTCGCCCGGCAGCAAATCTTCGATTGCCAATGGGCCATGTTCGGTTTCTACTAGGGATCCGCGTGTAAAGGCGCAGAAGGCGTCTTCGAACATGGGCAATGCCGGGGCGATGTGGCGCGTTTGCGAAACATCTCCGTTCGGCATCAAGGTGCTGACCTCATAGCGCCGCAACTGCGCCTTTGGTCTTGCGTTTGTCCTCGGAATTTCGCGCAGCATGGCCGAAGTTTCGACCGCATTTCTGGCTGCGCGCGCGAAAGAATGTGGAATGGTCATTTTTATTCCGTCCCCTCTAAAACACCGCTCAGACGGGCAGAGCCCTCCGTACAGGGCAACCTGAATGGCATTGTTTTTGTCTTCAGGGAGACGGCGATCGCAGGTAGCACGCCTTGCAGACGTTGCAAGGCAAGGAATTTACGATTTTCTTTGGTCATCACGCTGACCCCCCAAGACAAACTCTCTAAAACGCAAGCGAAAATTGCCTGCGCACACACGCCCCTGAACCTAGCCGCTGGAAATTTCAGCGGTAGGTCACACACCGGCCCGGAGCACCCCTCCGATGTGTGTCTTGACCCTTGGAACCGGCAGCTTGGTTCCTTGGGCGTTTTGATCAGAGTCGTGTTGCCAAGCGGCGTGCGACCCTGACCGAATTGCTGGAAACCCGTTTCCACGGCATCTCCGGCGCGTGCTTTCTTGTGGCCGCAACAACGGCACTGAGAAAGCGAGATTTAACCTTCATCTTTGTTCCTGCTCACGGTGTGGGCCATTGCCCATTTCCCTTTGAAAGCCAATGTGGTCTGCCAATACGGCACCGATAAGGCTGATCCGGGATTAATTCAGGAAAAGTGAAGGTCGGCAGTTCCTCTTCTTTCGAACTGTCACACACTGCTGGAGAATCGACTGGTAAACATCTGAGTGCGGACAATAAAAGTGAAAATATCTCGACTCAGGTAGACACAAAAAATATGGCAAAAAAGCGGCGAAATCGCCACATTTGGCGCGCGCCCTATAATTTTATGGCGGAAATCAGGCGGCCATAATCGGCTTCTTTCGCGTGGGTGGAGCGGCGGTAGGAATAAAACCTGTCCGGGTCCGAATAGGTGCAGTGCCGCGTCCATTCGGCCTCACCCACCCCGGCTTGCCGCAATTTGTGCAGACCAAAGGCGGGCAGGTCGAACTGCAGCCGATCCCCATTGCCATTCGCAAAGAACCTAAGGTTTTCGGGCGAATCCGCCGCGAATTCATCCAGAAAATCTGGACCGACCTCATAGGCGTTTTGAGAAATCGTAGGACCAATGACAGCCACGGTGTTTTCCCGCTTTGCGCCCAATGCCTCCATCGCGTCCAGGGTTGCCTCCAATACACCGTCCAACGCTCCGCGCCACCCGGCATGCGCAGCCCCGATCACATTCGCGTCAGAATCGGCAAACAGGACCGGTTGGCAATCCGCTGTCAGAATCGTCAGTGCCAGTCCCGGGGTTGCGGTGACAACCGCATCCGCTTTGGGTTTGTCGCCATTTATCGGAGCGTCCACCGTGAGAACAGTTGGGGAATGCACTTGATGCACACCAACCAAAGCGTCCGGGTTGACTTCCATCGCGGCGGCCACGCGCTGACGGTTCACCGCCACTGCTTCGGTTTGGTCAGACGAGCCATAGCCGCAGTTCAAACCCGCGAATATTCCGGAAGACGCACCGCCCCGACGGCTGAAGAACCCGTGGCGGACAGGCGATAGGACGTCCGAGGTCAGAATTTCCAATGTCATGGTTCCAGTCCCGGTGGAGGTGCAGCGTAAGAAGGATAGAGACCCAGTACTTTGAACAGATTTCCCATTTCCTCGGGATGCGTCAACCGGCGATGTGCAGCAATGAGCGTCTCAAGCTCAGACCCGCCGAGTGGCGCAGCCAGCGCCTGTGCGCGGGCTGTGATGCCCAACCGTTCCAGAAACATGCCCTGAGGTGTCAGCTTTGTATGGGCGCAACCGGCGGCGCGTGCGGCAATAGCAAGGGGCTCGAAATCTACATGCGCGGTCAGATCCGCCCGACCCGGAGATTGCAGGGGATCAACACGTTCATGTGATTGCAAAGCTTGAAACGTGTCGCCCAGCGAATGCCAGTCACCGTAATCCACGATCAGACCCGCCCCGCCATAAGTGGCGATCCGCCCAGCGATCTCGGTCAGGATCGGAATTGCGGCCGCGCAAAGTTCAACCAGATCGCCATCTTGGGTGTCTATCATGCGATCCGTTAGCGCGACCTGAGCTGTGTTCGGCCCCAGCCCATACGTCAGCGATTCGCCCTGCACACCGATCAGACGTTCGCACCAGCCATCGCCGTCACGTATGAATTGGCGGACTGGCAGGGCATCAAAAAATTCGTTCGCCACCAGAAACAGGGGTGCATCGGGGAGGTCTGTGAGCATATCGATCCAACGCGGGTTGTGACCGCTCAGCGATTGCGCCTGTCTGTCCCGCAGGGCAGGGGAGGCTTCGAACAAAACAATTTCTGCGGCCTCGTGAAACCCGGATACGCTGCTGGTTGCGCGCAGGATATCCGCCATCAGGGTGCCGCGACCCGGTCCCAACTCTGCTAGAATGAATCTGTCCGGCTTGTCCTGATCCATCCAGCTTTGCGCCAGTGCAAGTCCGATCATTTCTCCGAACATCTGGCTGATTTCCGGGGCGGTGGTGAAATCCCCCTGCGCGCCCAGCGGATCACGAGTGGTGTAGTATCCAAACTTGGGGTTCAGCAGGCATTCAGTCATGAAATCGGCCACGCTCATCGGGCCATTCAGCGCAATTTGCGCCAGTAGGTGATCCTTAAGGTTCATTGAGTGCGTCGCGCGCGCAGCGCAAACCACAGGCCAAGCGCGATCATTGGCAGCGACAGCATTTGCCCCATGGTCAGGCCATAACCACCCACGTGCCATGCCAGCCCCAGCGGATTCCCGGCCGAGACGAACTGTGCGTCAGGCTGACGAAAGAACTCAACAATGAAACGCGAGGCACCATAACCTGCCAGAAATACACCCATCACCAGACCGGGCTTGTGAAACGCCCCACGTCGATAGGCCATCCACAGCAAAAGTGCGCCCAGCAACAAACCTTCCAGTGCGGCTTCATAAAGTTGTGAAGGGTGTCTGGCACACATCCCGGCTACAACACCCGGGCAGTCCTGTGCGGCACCACCTGGAAAGATCACCGCCCATGGAACGTCGCTGGGTCGCCCCCAAAGCTCGGCATTAGTGAAATTCGCCAACCGCCCTAACAACAGCCCGGGCGGCACAGCATGTGCGATCAGATCAGCCAAAGACAATACCGGCACCTGGTAACGCCGAGCATAGAGATAGGACGCAACGACAACCCCCAGCAGACCACCATGGAAGGCCATGCCGCCCTGCCAGATCATCAAAATCTCTAGTGGATGCGATAAGTAATAGGCCGGTTGATAAAACAGAACGAATCCCAGTCGCCCGCCGAGAATCACGCCGAGGATGATCCACGTGATCAGATCCTCAAGTTGCTGCGGCTTCATCGGTGGTGTCTGATCAGGCCAAAGGGCCGGGCGCTTCAGCGCTGCAGTACCCAATCGCCACGCGATCAGAATGCCGGCGATATAGGCCAGTGCGTACCATCTAAGTGCGAACTCCATCCCGAACAGCGAGATCGAGAAAACTTCGGGCGAAAGGTCGGGGAAATTCAGAACAGCCTGCATGTGCGTCTCATTGCCCGGGGTTAGCGGGGCAAGTCAACCTTGAGCCCGGGCCATTCTTTACCCATATAGAGACCAACCGCAATACCGGAGTAAAGCCATGCAAACCCGTAACAAGATTCTTGATGACGTTTCCCAACTGATGACCAACGCTATGGGCGTGGCCCAAGGCGCGAAGGACGAGGCCGAAAACGCGATGAAGTCGATGATCGACCGCTGGCTGGCCGACCGCGATTTCGTCACGCGCGAGGAATTTGATGCTGTGCGGGCCATGGCCCAGAAAGCGCGCGAAGAGAACGCAGCGCTTGAGGCGCGTATTGCGGCGCTTGAAACCAAGCTGGACAAATAAGTTCCGTACACTCGAGATTTTGAAAAAAGAATGCCGCCGCGCAATCCACGCTGGGATTGTACGGTGTTGTGTATTCTGACGTCTTGCCAAATTTAATCAAGACAAAGCTGTCGGTGGCACCGATATTTTGATTGCCGTTGCCGACTGTCCACAACTTATTGCTGTTATCCCCAACAAATAGGGTTGCCAGAACCCTGCCCGCGGCGCACCATATCTAGTACAGGCAGACTGGGGAAGCCCGGCTTGTAGAGCAAGCAACTAGCGCTGGGGCGCTGCCAGCCCCTAAAAGGCTAGAGATTAGTGAGGTGGCATTATGGCCCTTTCCGAACAGTTTCTCGAAGAAGACCTTCATCCAATCGACATTGTTGAACATCTTGCCGAACACCACGACTGGGATTTCGACCGGATCGGGGATGATCAGATTGCCATGGCTGTCGAAGGGCAGTGGCGCACCTATTCGATCACCTTGGCCTGGTCCAACTATGACGAAACGCTCCGCATGGTGTGCTCTTTCGAAATGGAACCGCCATCCGAGCGTGAAAACGTGCTTTATGAGCTGCTCAACAAGATGAACGATCAATGCTGGGCCGGTGCATTTACGTATTGGGCCAATCAAAAGCTGATGGTCTACCGATACGGTTTGGTTCTTGCGGGTGGCCAGATGGCCAGCCCGGAGCAGATCGACACGATGATCACCGCCGCGGTTCTGAGCGCCGAGCGCTATTATCCCGCGATTCAACTGGTCACTTGGGGCAACCGCGATCCCGAGGATGCAATGCAGGTCGCCATTGCAGAGGCCTACGGCCGCGCGTAAAGATTTGCCCCAAACCGGATAAGGAGAGGGGCAATCATGGACATGTCACGCGTCGCTGAGCAGGGGCTGGTTCTTCTGGGGTGCGGCAAGATGGGTTCGGCCATGCTCGCCGGTTGGTTGGAGCATGGCCTTCCTGCGTCAGCAGTTTGGGTGATCGACCCTTATCCATCTGATTGGTTGAAATCGCTGGGCGTCAATATCAACACTCCATTGCCCGAGGCCCCGGCGGTTGTGCTGGTTGCCGTAAAACCTCAAATGATGGGCGAGGCGCTACCGGGAATCAAAGCGCTGGGCGGAGGCCGCAGCTTGTTCGTCTCAGTCGCTGCGGGTACGTCGATTGCTACGTTTGAGGATGTGTTGGGCGACGGCACACCTATTGTCCGGGCGATGCCGAACACACCAGCTGCCATCCGTCAGGGAATTACTGCGTTGATCGGCAATTCGGCCGCTTCGGATGCCGATGTCGCCTTGGCCGAAAATTTGTTGTCCGCAATCGGAAACACGGTTTGTCTGGATGATGAGGCGCAGATGGACGCTGTGACAGGCCTCAGCGGTTCGGGGCCAGCTTACGTCTTCCACTTGATCGAAACGCTGGCAGCTGCCGGACAAGCGCAGGGCCTGCCGTATGATCTCGCAATGAAGCTGGCCAAATCGACCGTTGCCGGGGCAGGGGCTTTGGCCATGGCGGCAGAGGAAGACCCCTCGCAATTGCGCGTCAACGTGACGTCGCCAAACGGTACGACGCAAGCCGCACTTGAAGTGCTGATGCATGAGGAAGAGGGTTTCCCCGACTTGCTGCACCGCGCCGTCAAGGCCGCAACTGACCGATCCAAGGAGCTGTCCCGTGAGTGAGATTTCATTCGACGATTTTATGAAGGTCGACATCCGGGTCGGTAAGGTCGTCCGCGCAGAGCCTTACCCAGAAGCTCGCAAGCCCGCGATCAAGATGTGGATCGACTTTGGTGACGAAATTGGCGAGCGCCGAACCTCGGCCCAGATAACGGCGCATTACGATCCGGCGACGTTGGTTGGCAAGCAGGTGATGGCCGTTGTCAATTTCCCACCGCGCCAGATCGGCAAGTTCATGTCCGAGGTTCTGGTGCTGGGCCTGCCCGACGACAAGGGCGAAATCGTTCTGATCGGTCCGGATAGCGAGGTTCCAACCGGCGGACGGATGCACTGATGAAACTTTTGATCGCACGCCCCATGACCGCCGCTGTCGAGGCGCGGGCCCACGCCGAATTCGACGTTGAAATCCGCAGCAGCACGTTGCCAATGTCGCCCGACGAAATGCGGCGCGCATTGGCTGTGTTCGATGTGGTGGTTCCGACGTTGGGGGATCAGTTTTCGGCCACAATCTTCTCCGAAGTGCCGCAACCGCGCTGCAAACTGCTGGCCAATTTCGGTGTGGGGTACAACCATATCGACGTCGCTGCCGCGCAGGCGGCAGGGATTCAGGTCACTAACACGCCCGGTGCGGTTACCGATGCCACAGCTGATATCGCGATGACCTTGCTGTTGTCGACTGCACGCCGCGCGGGCGAGGGGGAACGGCTGGTCCGCTCGGGCAACTGGCAAGGCTGGCATCCGACCCAAATGCTGGGTCATCATGTGACCGGCAGACGTGTTGGGATCGTCGGGATGGGCCGTATTGGCCAAGCGATTGCGTGGCGTTGCCATTTCGGTTTCGGGATGGACGTGGCGTACCAGTCGCGCAGCCCGAAAGAGGTGGAATTTCCCGCAGAACACATACCGGACCTGAAAGAACTGGCTGCTGCGGTCGATTTCCTGGTGCTCGCCGTGCCCGGCGGTGCGCAAACGCGCCACCTTATCAATGCGCCGGTGCTGGAGGCGATGAAACCTTCGGGCATCTTGATCAACATCGCGCGCGGAGAAGTTGTGGACGAATCCTCCCTGATCGCTGCCCTGCAATCCGGTCAGATCGCAGGCGCGGGCCTTGATGTGTATGAGTTCGAACCCACCGTTCCGCAGGCCCTGCGCGATATGGAGAATGTGACGATATTGCCCCATCTTGGCACCGCGACCGAAGAGGTCCGCACCGATATGGGGCATGTAGCGCTGGACAACGTTACAGCTTTCGTCGCGGGGCGATCTTTGCCGAACCCGGTCTAGCGCCCGACGGCCTCGCGCCAGTGTTTGCGGCAGAGCGAAACATAGGTTTCATTGCCGCCGATCTGTACCTGTGCGCCTTCGGTGATGGCGTTGCCGTTTTCGTCCTGACGGATGACCATCGTGGCCTTGCGCCCACACTCGCAAATGGTCCGCACTTCGCGCATCTCGTCTGCCAACGCCAGCAAGGCAGCGGAGCCGGGAAACAGGTGGCCCTGAAAATCCACGCGCAAACCATAGGCAAGGACAGGCACCCGCAGGTCATCCACTGCGCGGGCCAATTGCCAGACTTGCTCTTCGGTCAGAAATTGCGCCTCATCAATAAAGACGCAGGTGACGTTCCCTTTTTTCAGGCGCTGTTCAATCATCGCAAAAACGTCGGTTTCGGCGGCGAACGTGTCCGCATCGGCCGATATGCCGATCCGCGACGCAATCCTGCCAACACCGGCCCGGCCATCAAGGGCCGCGGTCATCAAATAGGTGTCCATCCCCCTCTCACGGTAATTGTGCGAGGCTTGCAGCAACACGGTCGATTTTCCCGCGTTCATCGTCGAATAATTAAAGTATAGTTTTGCCATGGGTTGGGTCTAAAACGCCTGTCCAATTCGGGCAAGCCATCAATAGCCTTCAATAAGCGACGCCGCCATTATCGTTGCGGAGGTCGAGCGTAAGCCCATTGGGGATGGATCCCCCCGCCCCAACAACGGCGACGCCGTCGGCCAACATGCGGCCTAACCGTAGCGGGACAAGAATACCGACCCGCAATCACTCATTACCGGCATTAAATGCCGCCACTCACTCACAAAACCCCCGCATATCTGAGGGATAGCCAACATATGACATTTCAATTATGAATCGAGTATGGGAATTTTCTTTTCCCTTTCCCCCGCAATGGCAGATTTAGTGGGGCGTGCAGGCAGTAAAGGTAAAAACATGGCAGATATCGGGGCCTACCTGAAAAAACACACAGAAGCGCTGGTTAAAGACGTGGGAATCGAATCCGCGTGCGAGATTACAGGCAAATCCAAAGCCACGTTGGGCCGTTATTATTCTGACAATTTCGAACATACTGATCGGTTCATGCCGGTCGATGCGGTGGCGCGGCTTGAGGCAGTGGCAAACTTCCCCCACGTCACCTCGGCGCTTGCCGATCTGAAAAATATCACCCTGTCCTATGACGGGCGCAATGACGACAGCCCCCGCACTGGCGGAGTGAATTCCGACGTCATCGCGCTGAGCCAGCGGTTTGCGATGCTGATGACCGAATATCAATCGGCGATCGAGGATGGCATCATCACGGTGAACGAAGCCAAGCGCCTTCTGCGGGAAACCAGCCAGCTGCAACAGGTCCTGCTGGACATGAAGCTGCACCTGGAAGAGGAAAGCGTGAGCTGACGGCGGTTTGCTTTGTTTTTACTACGGTCAATTACCCCTCGCATGGGGATCACGCGATAAACTATGTTTGACTTCCATTCGCCCAAGCTTCCTAAACCTCTGAATCTTGATCTTGCCTTGCTGAACGGCGGCGGGTCATGTCCGAGCCAGTTCTATGGCCAAACCCATGACGAACGGGATGTTTATGTTCGCTACCGAGGCGGTCGGTTGAGCGTTCAGATTGCTGAAAAACCCGGTGCCGACCCCATCAGCGCCAAGCCTATTTTGTCGGCTGATGTTGGCCCGACCTTAGACGGAACGATTTCGCTGAGGCAGTTCTGCCGCTATTTTGATGTCACTGTTCAGGGTGTTGTACCCACGGAAGCCAGCCCTGATGCAGACAGAAACACAGACCTGTCCGGAGAAACAACCTACCTTCGAGCTTACTTGGACCGGATCACGCTCGAAACGTCTCGGGTAATTTTAAAGGTCTGTACGCAGGCTTTTCCGAATGCGATTTTGGTGCTCCGGTCTTGGACGAAAAGTTCAGGATGAAAGAGTTGGCCGAGGTGACAACGGATGTAACCGATGATGGTGTTTGGCTGATCGACGGTACAACAAGCATTGCGGACATAAAAACATGCCTAAGCCGTTACGTTTTGCCAACGGAGGGGCAGCTCCAGATTCATTTGAGATTCGATCTTTGGAAGTGGCCCCGCTCTCGGTACTCTCAAAGAAGCTGTGAAATTGCCTCTCAGGATCTGGGACGAAAGCTGATTGTCGCTGGTTTTAGGGGAATGCCCAAAGATGAAGAAGTGGCGTTTTCCAGTTTTCAAATTTCGACACAATTCCCGACGTCGGATTTTGCGGCACGGGCCGGGCTTTCCGTACTAGGTGACGCGCTGAAAGCGGTATTGCCCGAAGCTGGTTTAAAGCAGGTCAATTTGGACACGGATCAGGTTGTAGCGACGTTCACTCGGCCTCTAGACCCAGCCTTGTACCAATGGTGTAAGTCAAGGCCAAACCGTTGGTTGGAAGTAACACGCGAGAGCGGCGACGGCCCTTGGCTGGGTGTTTGCCCCAAGTGACCACGGCATATCACCCGTGCCGCTTTACAATCACCGATCCCACCGAATACCCCGCACCGAATGAACAGATCAGGCCGACATCTCCGTCTGACAGGTCATCCGAATACTTGGAAAACGCGATGATGGACCCGGCCGAGGAGGTATTGGCATAATCCTGCAGGATGTTGGGCTGTTCGCTTGCTTCGGGCTCGCGCCCCAGAACCTTTTTGCCGATGAAATCATTCAT
Organism: Ruegeria sp. AU67; assembly: GCF_900312795.1. Classification (NCBI taxonomy): domain Bacteria; kingdom Pseudomonadati; phylum Pseudomonadota; class Alphaproteobacteria; order Rhodobacterales; family Roseobacteraceae; genus Ruegeria; species Ruegeria sp. AU67. The sequence goes on along the minus strand of NZ_OMPH01000030.1, from coordinate 239,161 downwards.
CGTCTTGTTGGCCTGGTGCAGCCACAGGCGCTTCAGGTCATCGCTGTTCACGCCTTCCGCGTCCATGTGATCAGAGATGTGCTTGCTGACCATCGGCAGCACTTCTTTGAAGACTTTGCGTCCGTTCTGCATGAACTGCATGTCACGGCGGTCGACCACCCCGTCAGGGCGTGAACGGCGCAGGAAGCCGTTGTTGTTGCGAATATTGTTCGAGAATTCGGTCGCGCAGCGTGTCGACAAAATTTCGAAATGCGGACCCTTCGCGTCTTCGACCCGCTCGATCAAAGTGGCAGTGGCCACGTCGCCAAAGATGAAATGACAATCGCGGTCGCGCCATTCCAGATGGCCTGAACAAATCTCGGGGTTTACCACCAATGCGGCGCGGACCGAGCCGGAGCGGACCATGTCCGCGGCGGCCTGAATCCCAAAAGTGGCCGAAGAACAGGCGACATTCATATCAAACCCGAACCCGTTGATGCCCAGGGCCTGCTGAATCTCGATGGCGACGGCAGGATAGGCGCGTTCGTGGTTCGAGGCAGCGCAGATCACCAGATCAACGTCCTCGGCGCAGCGCCCGGCTTGTTTCAGCGCTTTTTTGCAGGCGTCCACGGCCATCTCGGTCATAATGCCCGGTTCGTCATCGCCACGTTGACGCAACAAGGGATGCATCACGTCAGGGTCCAGAACACCGTCCTTGTCCATCACATAGCGTTTCTCGATGCCGGAGGCTTTGAAGATGAACTCTTCCGACGAATGCTGCATCGGCTCAATCTCACCTGCCGCGATTGCGTCTGCGTTTTGGGCGTTCATCTTGTCGGCATACTTATTGAAAGCCGTGACAAGCTCGGCGTTGGTGATGACGTTTTCGGGGGTGAAAACACCTGAGCCAGTGATCGCGGGCGTGTACATGATAAGACCTGAATGTTTCGGATTCGCCCAAAATGCAGTCATATATGGGTTAGATCAAGAGACGTTGACCCAAGGGAATGTCAAAGTTTGCGCTGAAACCCACTTCACATCTTGAATAGTTCATATTTCGAAGTATATGCGGGGCCAAAGTTACAAACGGATTCACCGATGACCCATGACGACAGTGCGCTGATCCGCTGCCTCAGCCCCGAAGTGCAGGCGATGATGGGGGTCTATGCGCTGTACTGGAAACTGGAAGAAAGCCTGGACGCACTAGAGGTCGGGCTGAGCCATCAGGAATGCCATATGATGGTCAAGCTTGAGCGACCCAAACGCATGGGCGTTTTGGCTGCAGACATGCTGACGGTGCCGTCCACCATCACGTCAACCGCTGACGCGCTAGAAGAGGCAGGATACCTGACCCGACAACGCGATCCGGAAGACCGTCGGGCGTGGTTGTTGGTTCTGACCGACAAGGGACTTGAGATGCGACAGGTTCTGATGTCCGAGGCGGGGGACCTATTCCGCCGAGCCTCTGGGCTGGATGCTGACGAAACTGCCGAATTTGCACGACTGGCCCGGAAAATCCGGGAAAATATAATGAAAACAGGAATTCCTGAGGGATTGAAGAAATGAAACTCTTCACTGTACTGAGCGTCGCTCTGACCGTGTTCGCCACTTCCGTTTTGGCGCAGGATAGCGCCAAGCCCGTAAAACTAATGATGGTCCAAGAGACATCGCCCGGTTTCTCGCGCCAGTTTTTTGGTCGCGTCGCTGCGCGGCAGACGGTCGATTTGGCCTTTCAGGTTTCCGGGCAAATCGTCGAAATGCCGGTGACCGAAGGGTTCGTGATACCCAAGGGTGAGCTGATTGCACAACTGGATCAGGAGCCATTCCAGCGCCGTTATGACCGCGCTGTGCTGCAAATGGATCAGGCGGATCGTACGGTAGCCCGTCTTTCCCGTTTGCGCGGAACCACAGCCAGCCAGGTGGCGGTGGATGACGCGGAAACCGAAGCGCAACTGGCGGATATCGCTGTCCGCGATGCAGAATACGATCTGGAACATGCGACACTGACCGCGCCGTTTGACGCGCTGGTCTCACGCCGAACGGTCGAGGCTTTTACGACTGTAAACGCAGGGGCGCCCATCGTGCGTATCCACGATATGTCCGAATTGCGGATCGAAGTAGATGTTCCGGAAATCCTGTTCCAACGATCGGGTCAGGAAGATGACATTGCGATTACGGCGAAGTTTCCAACCAGCGACCAGGTCTTCCCTCTGCAGATCCGGGAATTTGACGCCGAAACCTCGAGCGTGGGTCAGACTTTCCGCATCCAATTTGGCCTCACGCCACCTGAAGGGTTGCAGATATTGCCGGGTTCGTCGGTGACCGTGAATGTGAAGGTCCAGGACGCTCGGACAGGTATCGTTGTGCCCGCAACGGCCATCATTTCGGACGCAGAGGGCGGTCTGGGCGTCATGGTGTTTTCACCAGTTGGGGCCGATGAAGGCGCCGTCCAGCTTGTGCCGGTTACCATCGAACCCACACAGACCGGCGAAGTCCGTGTTCTGACCGGGTTGAGCGATGGTGATGAGATCGTCGTCGCGGGTGGCAGCACTTTGACAAATGGCCAAGCCGTTCGCCGCTTTGTCGGCTTCGCAAACTGAAGGGCGGATCAATGAACATTGCGCGCGCATCTATTGATCGCCCGATCTATACGTGGCTGATAATCCTGATCGCCCTGTTTGGTGGCGTCTGGGGTTTCCTGTCGTTGGGACGTCTGGAAGATCCGGCCTTCACCATCAAAAACGCGGTCATCGTGACCCAATATCCCGGTGCAACCGCTGAACAGGTGGCGCTGGAGGTGTCCGAGCCACTAGAATCCGCCATCCAGCAAATGGGTGAGGTTGATACGATCACATCCGTGAACCAGCCCGGTCTTTCGCTGATCGAGGTTGAGATCCAATCGACATATGACGGAACCGAATTACCTGAAATCTGGACCAAGCTGCGCGCCAAAGTGCGTGATACGGCCCGCAGTCTGCCCTCCGGTGTGCAGGCACCGCTGGTCAATGACAGGTTCGGCGACGTGTTCGGGCTGTTCTATGCGGTAACGGCTGATGGGTTTTCAGATGCTGAAAAACACGAACTGTCGACCTATTTGCGGCGCGAATTGCTGACCGTCGAAGGCGTCGCAGACGTAGAAGTGATGGGCCTGCCGCAAGAAGCGATCTTTGTAGAGCCCGATCTGGCCATCTCGGTGAACCAGAATGTGCCACTGCAGTCCCTCAACGAGGCCATTGCCAATGCGGATTCGGTGAACGCTTCGGGCTCGGTCCGCTCAGAGAATGACCGCACGACCATCCTTACTGCCGAAGGGTCGGACAGTGTCTCAGCGATTGCGGGATTGTCGGTAGGCTCGCAAGGGCAGGTGATCAACCTGTTTGATATGTCCGACGTGTATCGTGGTCGCCAGACCGACCCCGAGGTGATGATCCGGTTCAACGGGACCGAAGCTTTCACATTGGGCATTGCGGGTCTGTCTACCGAAAACATTGTCGAGGTCGGCAAACGCGCTGATGCAAAACTCGCCGAGCTGGACTCGCAAATCCCGTTTGGCGTCGAAATCCTGCCGATCTACCAACAGCACGTGGTGGTCGAGCAGGCCTCGAATGACTTTCTGGTTAATCTCGCCATGTCCGTGACCATTGTGGTTATCGTACTCGCGGTGTTCATGGGATGGCGCGCGGCGGTTGTTGTTGGCTCAACCCTGTTGCTGACCGTGGTGGGAACGCTGCTGTTCATGTCGATGTTCTCAATCGAGATGGAGAGGATCTCGTTGGGTGCGCTGATCATCGCGATGGGTATGTTGGTGGATAACGCCATCGTTGTGGCTGAGGGCATGCAGATCGCGATGCTGCGCGGGAAAAACTCGCGCGATGCCGCGGATGAAGCTGCTTCCAAGACGCAAATCCCGTTGTTGGGCGCAACCGTCATCGGGATCATGGCCTTTGCAGGGATCGGTCTTAGCCCTGATGCGACGGGTGAATTCCTGTTCTCTTTGTTTGCTGTAATCGGTATCTCGCTGCTGCTGAGCTGGGTGCTGGCTTTGACGGTGACACCGATGCTGGGCCACTATTTCTTCAAGCAGGGTGAGGCAGGCGCTGTGGATGCCTATGGCGGGATCATGTTCCGTGTCTACGGCAGCATCCTGCGTTGGGCGCTCCGGTTCCGCTGGCTGGTTGTTGCCGGTTTGATTAGCGTCACTGTTGCCTGTTTCGCCGGGTTTGGACTGGTCAAACAGCAGTTCTTCCCGGATTCGAACACGCCGCTGTTCTTCGTGCATTACAAACTGCCGCAAGGTACGCCCATCGCGCGAACGGCCGAGGATATGGCCGTATTCGAAGAATGGCTGGACAAACGCGACGATGTCGTTGCCGTCACCACATTTGTTGGGCAGGGGGCAACCCGGTTTCTGCTGACCTATTCGGCAGAGAAACCGAACCCCAGCTATGGCCACATGATCATCCGTACCGAAACTCTGGATGACATTCCCGCATTGCAGGCTGATCTAGAGGCGTTTGGCTCGGCTCAATTCCCGGAAGGCGAGTTCCGCACCAAGCGTCTGATCTTTGGCCCTGGCGGCGGTGATCCGATCCAGGCCCGGTTCTCGGGCAGTGATCCGGCCGTTCTGCGGCAGCTTGCGGACGAGGCGATTCAGCGGATGCGCGGTGCGTCCGAGAACGCTTTGCATGTCTATCAGGACTGGCGTGAAAAAGAACTGGCGGTTCAGCCTATCTATGCGACAGAACGAGCGCAGACTGCCGGTGTCACCCGTGAAGATATCGCCGGAACGCTGCAATTTTCGACCGATGGTATTAGGGCGGGTGTATTCCGGGAACGCGACCGTTTGATCCCGATCATCATCCGCCGCCCTGCGGACGGAGATTACTCGATCGTCGATCAGGTCGTGTACTCGGATCAGTCCGAAAAGTTTGTGCCAATCGAACAGATGGTCGACGGGTTCGAGTACAAATCACTCAACACGCTGGTTCATCGACGTGACCGGGTGCTGACCATTACTGTCGGCGCCGAAATTCCGGCGGGTCTAACGGCGGCTCAGGTCCACTCGGAAGTGCGCGCTGCCATCGAAGAGATGGAGCTGCCCGCAGGGTATCGCATGGAGTGGGGTGGCGAGTTCGAAAACGCCGGTGACGCCAACGAAAGCCTGGGTCGTCAGTTGCCGGTCAGCCTGCTGATCATGGTGCTGATTTCGGTGCTGATTTTCAACGCTGTCCGTCAACCGATTATCATCTGGTTGCTGGTGCCGATGTCCGTGAATGGCGTGGTTATCGGGTTGTTGGGTACTGGTCTTCCGTTCACCTTCACGGCGCTGCTGGGTCTGCTCAGCCTGTCGGGGATGCTAATCAAGAACGGCATTGTTTTGGTCGAGGAAATCGATCTGGTCCGCGAAACCGGCAAAGGTCTGCGCGAGTCGATCATCGAGGCCTCGGTCTCACGTCTGCGCCCAGTGATGCTGGCCGCGATCACCACTATTCTGGGCATGGCGCCGTTGCTGACGGATGCGTTCTTCAAGTCCATGGCGGTAACGATTATGGGCGGTCTGGCCTTCGCGACTATCCTGACGATGGTCGCAGCGCCCGTCTTCTACATGATCTTCTTCTCGCGGGATGAAAAGCGTGAGATGAAAGAAGCTGCAGTTTGACGGCGAGGCCCTTCATCAATACCTTCAAACCCGGCCAGAGGTTTATCCGGCCGGGTATTTTGATCAGTCGACAAGGTCAACCGCGGCCTGCGTTTCAGATGCCAGTGTTTTTCGCGGGATAAGTCTGCCGCGTGACTTTAGCAGCCCAATCGTATGGACGTGCCACGACGTAAACCAAAGTAGGCCGGAGGGCACGATGCAGAACGGCGCGAGCGCCGGAAAGGAACTTGAAGCGCGCAAATATCAAACGGTATGCCTGCCAAAAATCGGTGTTGAATTGGAGCTTTCGCTTTTTGTCATGTGTCGCTGAGCCGAAGTCGTAAGGTAGTTTGAATTCGGCTTAATAGGGAAAATGATCCGTCACTTTCGATGACGTCCCGTCTGTTGATGATAGGTGGGTTTAGTCTCGTTAGGTTATCACAGAGCTGGGTTAAACTCTGGTTATTGAGAAAGGAGGCTGCCTTCCAAAATTTGCAACCCAATTCCAAGCAAATTTTGATGCAGATCCCCGTGAAAGCGCGGAACTGCCCCAAAGCGACCCTCGGGAAACACGGACTAATTTCTGAAATCGCTGACGAACTGCTTGTTTCAAGTTTCTTTAAGGCTTTTCCATCTCTTCCTAGTCAGAAAATGAAACCAGTACGCGTTCGCAATTCCGGTGAATGAATATTACTTTGACGGGAGCGATGCTACCATCTCCGCCAGTAGGATGTCTTCCTCGCTACATTGAGCATCAAAAAAGCTGAGGAACTCAAGTTGACGTGCGTTGTGGGTATGCTGGTTAAATGCATCCCCACGGGTCATTTTAACGGTGGTCCAAAACTCACGGCTTTGAACTGCGTAGTGATTAATTTGAAATTTCTGGTTGTCTGACACGGTTCGCGACGAGTCTGCGCCGCGCACGGAATGCATTGATAGGTGCAACACCTTCTTAATAACACTCGTCCTAACGGCGTACTTTCTACCTTTGTGTGGATAAAGGTGTGGCCACTTTTGATGTAGTGACAACCTTAAACTAGTGGGGTGTTTGATATGTCCAGAACTGCCGAACATGGACCAGTTGACATAAATCACATCAATATCTTCGTATGCACGCAACGCCTCTGGCAGTAATTCTCCGTCCTTACAAAACCAAAACTCATCCAAGTCAGCCACGATCAGCCACCTAAACCGCTTAGCAATCTCAAAATGTCTGAAAGCCCGCCAATAGTGGTGCAATTGCTTGTGGCGTTTTGGCAGCGATATCACCTCAACAAAACCGGAATCAATAAATTCAGATAGCAACTCCATCGAGTTATCTGTGCTGCCGTTGTCTATCAGAAAAACCTTGTCAGCGCCTTGCCACTTATAATGTTCAACCCATTCTCGAATATTCAGTGCTTCGTTTTTGAAAATACCTAGGACGCAGAGTTGATTGTCATAAGTTCCTAGATTTCTCAACTTTCGCTGTTTCTTGCGGTTTTGTTTGCGCTGTGCATTCCATTGACGAATGGAAGATCGAATAGAATTGATCTTATTGTTCTCCGAGGTGTAGAGGGGGACACGCATGGCCTATAGTACACACTATCTCTTTTCGCCGGATGCATACCGGTTTTTGGCGAGATTGCAAATCACCTAGACAAGCTGTTCTTGTTGGCCGCCCATATCGTGAAAGGGTAACACAAATCAGCGAATAAACCTGTTTCAGATCAATGGGACAAAGGGCACATCACACGCTGCAAGCGTCATCATTGCGGCTAAAACCATAAACTTACGCATTTGTTTTTTCCTCTGCTCAATCACAGAAAAGATGCGCGCCCGGGGACATAAGGTCAACGGGCGCGCGAAACGTTCGGTCCTGTAAGCAGGTTAAGGCCGATCAGCCCTGCAGCGATCTAACCTCGACATCACCCTCGGTCTGCGCCTTGATTGCCAGCGCGGCGGCGTGGCTTGCGGCAGCAGTCGTGTAGTACGGGATTTTGTCGTACAGAGCGATAGAGCGGATGGCTTTGCTGTCCTCAACCGCCTGCGCACCTTCGGTGGTGTTCATCAGCAGCTGAACCTGACCGTCTTTCAACATGTCGACCACGTCCGGGCGGCCTTCATAGACCTTGTTGACGATCTCACAGGCAACGCCCTGCTCGGCCAACCAGCTTTGTGTGCCTCGGGTCGCGACAAGCGAGAAGCCTTGTTCCGTCAGAACCTGAGCGGCTTCAAGCATGGCCGCACCCTTGTCGGCGTCCTTGATCGAGATAAATGCACGACCCGAAGAGGGCAGAACCATGCCTGCGCCCATCTGCGCCTTGAGGAAAGCACGCGGGAAGTCGCGGTCCCAGCCCATGACCTCGCCAGTGGAACGCATTTCCGGGCCCAAGATGGTGTCGACGCCGGGGAAGCGGGCAAAAGGCAAAACAGCCTCTTTCACCGAGAACCAAGGCATGTCCGGATCGGCCAGCGTCATCTGGTCGGCAATCTTGGTGTCCTGACCTTCCTTATAAGCGGGGCGCATGGGGAAGTTCGACAGTTTCTCACCGGCCATGACGCGCGCTGCAATCGAAGCAATTGCGCTGTCGGTCGCCTTAGCCACAAACGGTACTGTCCGCGAGGCGCGCGGGTTCACTTCGATCAGGTAGATCTCATCGTCTTTGATCGCGAACTGCACATTCATCAGGCCGACAACGTTCAGCGCTTTGGCCAGCTTGAACGTCTGGCCCTTGATCTGATCGATAATCTCTGCCGATAGCGAGTAGGGCGGCAGCGAACAGGCCGAGTCGCCGGAATGGACGCCCGCCTCTTCGATATGCTGCATGATGCCAGCCACATGCACGTCAGTGCCGTCGCACAGCGCGTCCACGTCCAGCTCAACTGCACCAGCCAAGTAGCTGTCCAGCAGTACTGGGCTGTCGCCCGAGACGACCACGGCCTCGTTGATGTAGCGCCTCAGTTGATCCATATCGCGCACTATTTCCATCGCGCGACCACCCAGAACGTAAGAGGGGCGGATCACCAGCGGGAAACCGATCTCTTCAGCAATATCCAGCGCCTGCGCGTCGGTTGATGCGATACCGTTTCTGGGCTGTTTCAGGCCCAGATCATTGACCAGCGCCTGAAAGCGTTCACGATCCTCGGCCAGATCGATGGCATCCGGAGTAGTGCCCAGGATCGGAATGCCTTCGGCTTCCAGCGCGTTGGCCAGTTTCAGGGGGGTCTGACCGCCGTACTGAACAATCACGCCGTGCAGGGTGCCGTTTTCCTGTTCCTTCGTCAGGATTTCCATGACGTGTTCGAAAGTCAGAGGTTCAAAATACAGACGATCCGAGGTGTCGTAGTCGGTCGACACGGTCTCGGGGTTGCAGTTAATCATGATGGTTTCATAACCAGCGTCGGTCAGCGCGAAACAGGCGTGGCAGCAGCAATAGTCGAACTCGATGCCTTGACCAATCCGGTTCGGGCCACCGCCAAGGATGACGACTTTCTTGCGGTCAGATGGACGTGCCTCGCATTCTACGTCACCCATCATGGGGGCTTCGTAGGTCGAGTACATATAGGGCGTCTGCGCCTCGAACTCGGCGGCGCAGGTGTCGATGCGTTTGAACACGGCTGTAACGCCCAGATTGCGGCGCGCCCGGCGGACGTTGTCTTCGTCACGACCAGTCAGATTTCCCAAACGCGCGTCAGTAAAGCCCAGCATCTTGAGCTTACGGATGCCTTCCTCGGTCACGGGCAGGCCGTCTTTGCGCACTTGGCGTTCGGCTTCGATGATCTCGCGGATACGGGCAAGGAACCAAGGGTCGAACTTGGTGACGCCAAAGATCTCATCATCGGTCAGCCCGTGGCGCATTGCTTGAGCAATGGTGCGCAGACGGTCGGGCGTCTGCTGGCTAATCGCCTTGATAACGGCGGCCTTGTCGACGGCTTCGTCCCAGACACCGACATTCAGGCCGGGGATTTCCACCTCATCAAACCCGGTCAGACCCGATTCCATCGAAGCCAGCGCCTTTTGCATCGATTCGTGGATGGTACGGCCGATAGACATGGCCTCACCCACCGATTTCATGGCGGTGGTCAGATAAGGTTCAGACCCAGGGAATTTCTCGAAGGCGAATTTCGGAATCTTGGTGACAACATAGTCGATGGTCGGCTCAAAGCTGGCAGGGGTGACTTTGGTGATGTCGTTGTCCAGCTCATCCAGCGTATAACCGACGGCCAGCTTGGCCGCGATCTTGGCAATCGGGAAGCCGGTTGCCTTTGACGCCAACGCCGAAGACCGGGATACGCGCGGGTTCATCTCGATCACGACCATCCGTCCGTCGACCGGGTTGATCGCCCATTGTACGTTCGATCCACCGGTCTCGACCCCAATCTCGCGCAGCACGGCAATCGAGTGATTACGCATGACCTGGTATTCTTTGTCGGTCAGCGTCAGGGCCGGGGCAACGGTGATCGAGTCACCCGTGTGCACGCCCATCGGGTCGATGTTTTCGATGGAGCAGACGATGATGGCATTGTCGGCGGTGTCGCGCACCACTTCCATCTCATATTCTTTCCAGCCCAAAAGGCTTTCATCGATCAGAATCTGGCCCACTGGCGAGGCATCCATGCCGGTCCGACAAATATGGATATAGTCTTCGCGGTTATAAGCCACGCCGCCGCCTGTGCCGCCCAGCGTAAAGGCGGGGCGGATGATCGCGGGTAAGCCTACATTTTCAAGGGTTTCGAGGGCCAGCGCCACACCGGCGTCCAGGTCTTTCTTACCGCTTTCGTTCTTGGGGGCAGTCACGATCTCGGCCTTGGGGTTTTCGATGCCCAGCCGGTCCATCGCCTCGCGGAACAAGGCGCGGTCTTCAGCCATTTCGATGGCGTCGCGCTTGGCACCGATCATCTCGACCCCAAACTTGTCCAGCACGCCCATCTCTTCCAGCGCAAGCGAGGTGTTCAGGCCGGTCTGCCCGCCCATGGTGGGCAGCAGCGCGTCGGGGCGTTCTTTTTCAATGATCTTGGCGACAACTTCTGGCGTGATCGGTTCGATATATGTCGCGTCGGCCAGCCCGGGGTCGGTCATGATCGTGGCGGGGTTTGAGTTCACCAGAATGACCCGGTATCCTTCTTCCCGTAGTGCCTTGCAGGCCTGAGCGCCGGAATAGTCGAACTCGCAAGCCTGACCAATAACAATGGGGCCCGCCCCGATGATCATGATCGACTGAATGTCGGTTCTTCTCGGCATGGCCACGTTCCTTCGATTGTCCGCGATTCAGGGCACCCCCAAGCGCCCAAATTGTCCTGCGTTATAGGGACCGCGCGAAAAGGTGCAAGGGGGATCGGAAACAGGGGCGAAATTGCCGCTTTCCCCCCTTTCCCTTGGCGGCGTATTCTCTATACCGCGCAGCACGGCAAATGAGGATGCAATTGCGTATTCGTTTTGATCAGGGGCCAGCCGGGTCAGGAACCAGTTTTGACCGGCCAGCCGAGATGATCCGCGCGGACAATGCGGAGGACGTGCCCCAAGCGTTGGAGGCGCTGGACGAGGCGCGCGCGCAAGGGGCTTGGTTGGCCGGCTATGCCAGCTATGAGCTTGGGTACGTGCTGGAACCGCGTCTGTATGACCGCATGCCAGATGGCCGCCGGCTGCCTTTACTATGCTTCGGCGTTTATGATCGCCCCATTCAGCGGGAATTGCCCGCTGCATCCGGCGGGGTGACCCATTTTGAACCGCGTTGGGACGAGGGACGGTACACGCAGGCGTTTCGACACGTGCATGACGCCATTGGGGCAGGGGATATCTATCAGGCCAACCTGACATTCCCGATTGATATGACTATAGAGGGCGACAGCGCCGCGCTTTATGCCGCGCTCACGGCCGGACAGCCCGTAGGTCACGGCGCGCTGATCCAGCAGGATGGGTTGCCCGATCTACTCAGCCGGTCTCCCGAGTTGTTCTTTCGCACAAACGCGGACCGCGGGATCGAAACCCGCCCGATGAAGGGGACCCAACCCCGCAGCGAGGATATGGCCGAAGACGCCCGGCGTCGGGCGTTCCTGGCGGTCGACGAAAAGAACCGGGCTGAAAACCTGATGATCGTGGATCTGTTGCGCAACGATATCAGCCGCGTCGCGATGCCCGGATCCGTCAAGGTGCCCGAGCTGTTCAAGGTCGAAACCTATGCGACTGTGCATCAGATGATCTCGCTGGTGCAGGCGCAGCTGCACATGGGCGCCGAGCTGTCCGATATCCTGACGGCTCTGTTTCCCTGCGGTTCCATCACCGGTGCTCCCAAAATTCGAGCCATGGAGATTTTGTCCGATCTCGAACCCTGGCCTCGCGATGTTTATTGCGGTGCGATCGGCTGGGCCGCGCCGGACGGGCGTTCAGAATTCAATGTGGCGATCCGGACGCTGATGGTCGAGGATGGCTCGGCCACCCTCAACGTCGGCGGTGGAGTGATCTGGGACAGCACGGCCCCATCGGAATATGAGGAAGCGCTATGGAAAGCTCGCTTTGCCCACCAGCTGACCCTGACTTCCGCCTGATCGAAACACTGGCCTTTCGACCCGGGCAAGGGTTCGTTCGCCGAGATCGGCATCTGGCCCGTATGGCTCGGTCAGCTGCGGCCATGGGCATTCCTTTCGATGCGGGCGCCGCTATCCAGGCACTGGACAATGTCGTAGGGCAATCACCTCTGCGGTGCCGGCTTACGCTGGCAGTTGATGGAACATACGATGTCACAACCGGAGCTTTGGCCGATAACCCACCATTATGGCGGGTCACGGTCACCGATATGCGGCTTGCCGCGTCGGATGTTTGGTTGCAGCACAAGACAACACAACGCGCGGTTTATGACACCGCCCGCGCATCGCTGCCGGACGGAATAGACGAATTTCTGTTCCTGAACGAACGTGACGAACTGTGCGAAGGGACCATCACCAACCTGTTCCTGCACATGCCGGACGGCCGACGTCTGACGCCAAAGCTGACCTGCGGATTGCTTCCGGGAATTCTGCGTGAAGAACTGATTGATAATAAACAGGTTACCGAAAGCGTCTTGTTCTTGACCGATCTGAAAAACGCGGAAAAAGTTTTCGTAGGGAATTCCTTACGTGGCCTGATCCGGGCGGAGTTGGCGGTATTGTGAGCAAACAAAGCGATTGGGCGCATGAAGGGGCGCATCACGGGCGGCTACGGCTGGAGTTCGGTCTGTTCTTTGTCGCAGTACCAGTTCTGATTGCAGTCTTCTTCCCTCCGAATTGGATGTTTCCGTCGCTGTTCACGTTCACGGCCATCGGTATCATCCTGCTCCACTACACACCTGGCTTTGCCTGGGCCGAACTTCGGTACAATTGGCGCAATTGGACGTGGCGCGAGCTCGCTCTCTTCACTGTCGCCATGGCGGCGTTTTGCTCGGCGGTCGTCATGGCGATGCGACCGGATGTTGCATTTCGCATGCTTATCTACCGGCCCGAATTCCTGACAGTGATCTGGCTGGCTTACCCGATTGCTTCGGCCCTGCCGCAAGAGCTTTTGTTCCGGTCGCTGTTCTTCCGCCGCTACCAGGCGATCCTGCCAAACGGTAAGGCGGCTTACCTTCTGAACGCGTCCCTGTTTTCGCTGGCCCACCTGATGTACTGGAGCTGGATCGTCGCCGTCATGACCTTTGGCGGAGGGCTGTTGTTCACTTGGGCCTACCGCCAACGCGGGTCGTTTGTCTATGCGGTCCTGCTGCACGCGATTGCGGGAAATATCATCTTTGCGGCGGGTCTGGGCATCTATTTCTATTCCGGCAACGTGCAAAGGCCGTTTTGACAGCGCGACCTGCCTTGACTTTCCAAGCCTGACAGGGTGTATCGGCGCGACGAATTCTGCGCCCGAAGGGATATATCCATGCACGCCTATCGCAGCCACACCTGCGCCGCACTGACCGCCGCCAATGTCGGTGAAACCGTCCGCCTGTCCGGTTGGGTGCATCGGGTACGAGATCACGGCGGCGTGCTGTTCATCGATCTGCGCGATCATTTCGGCGTGACACAGGTTCTGTGTGATGGTGACAGTGCAGCTTTTGCCGAGCTGGAGAAAGTACGTTCGGAATGGTGTATCCGCATCGACGGCACCGTCAAAGCACGTGACCCGGAACTGGTGAATGCCAAGCTTCCCACTGGCGAGATTGAGGTTTACGTTCGTGAACTGGAAGTGCTGGGCGCGGCTGACGAGCTGCCGCTAATGGTGTTCGGAGATCAGGAATACCCCGAGGAAACGCGTCTGCGCTACCGTTACTTGGACCTGCGCCGCGAGGCGATGCAGCAGAACATGACCCTGCGTTCGGACGTTGTCGCCTCGATGCGCAAGCGCATGTGGGATCAGGGCTTCCGAGAATATCAGACACCGATTATCACCGCATCGTCGCCTGAAGGCGCGCGTGACTTCCTTGTGCCGTCGCGTTTGCACCCGGGCAAGTTCTACGCGCTGCCGCAGGCCCCACAGCAGTTCAAACAGCTGATCATGGTGTCGGGCTTCGACAAGTATTTTCAGATCGCGCCCTGCTTCCGTGACGAAGACCCGCGGGCCGACCGCTCGCCCACCGACTTCTACCAGCTTGACCTTGAGATGTCATTTGTCGAACAGCAGGACGTGTTCGACACGATCCAGCCGGTTCTAACCGGTGTGTTCGAAGAGTTCGGCGGAGGGCGTAAGGTCGATCAGGAATGGCCGCAGATTTCCTACAAGGATGCTGCATTGTGGTACGGTTCCGACAAGCCGGACCTGCGCAACCCTATTAAAATGCAAGTGGTCTCCGACCACTTCCGCGGGTCTGGTTTCGCGATTTTCGCGAAGCTGCTGGAGCAGGAAGGCACCGAAATCCGCGCCATCCCCGCGCCGACCGGTGGTAGCCGTAAGTTCTGCGACCGCATGAACGCCTTTGCTCAGAAAGAGGGTCTGCCCGGCATGGGTTACATCTTCTGGCGCGATCAGGGCGAAGGGATGGAGGCCGCCGGTCCGCTGGCCAAAAACATCGGTCCCGAACGCACCGAGGCCATCCGTCAGCAACTGGATCTGGGTGTCGGCGATGCGGCATTCTTCCTGGGTGGCAAGCCGAAAGCCTTTGAAAAGGTCGCTGGTAAAGCGCGTGATGTGATTGGTGAGGAACTGAACCTGACCGAGAAGGACCGCTTTGCCTTTGCCTGGATCGTGGACTTCCCGATCTACGAGCAGGACGAAGAATCCGGTGCCATCGACTTTGAACACAACCCGTTCTCGATGCCGCAGGGTGGGATGGAAGCGCTGCTGGGGGACCCCTTGGACGTGCGTGGCTATCAGTACGACCTCGCCTGTAACGGATATGAACTGGTTTCGGGTGCGATCCGAAACCACAAGCCCGAGATCATGCTGAAGGCCTTTGAGCTGGCAGGCTATGGCGAGGATGAAGTCAAAAGCCGCTTTGGTGCGCTGTTCAACGCCTTCCATTATGGTGCCCCGCCGCACGGTGGCTGCGCCGCTGGTATCGACCGTATCGTGATGCTGTTGGCCGATGAAGCCAACATCCGCGAGGTCATGATGTTCCCCATGAACCAACGTGCCGAGGACCTGATGATGGATGCGCCATCCGATCCGACTTCGGATCAGATGATGGAGCTGGGCCTGCGGATCATCCCTCAGGACTGATAATAACAAAACCCGCTGCTTACCCTGCAGCGGGTTTTCTCATGGCTTGCGCTTGTGCAAAGGTCATGGCAATGGACCGGTATTCATAGCTTGGTCACAGGTCTGCATAGCCCGTTTGTTGGCGACCTATTCCCATGGGACCCTAAATGACTTCCGGCTGGAGCGAATATCACGGGCGGTAGCGCGGGTTTGCCAGTAGACCCAAAGGCACAGGATCGTTGCGGTTATGAAGTAAGCGATCATCATCTCAAATCGCCTCACGCTGTTCCAAACGGGTCTGCACAATCCCGGCGACCTGAGCGGCCACGGCCGTTATTGGGGTCCCGTCTGCCCGGGACTCGGCAAGCCGCTGGGCCGCTTCGGCCAAAACCGTATCCTCGGCATCGCGGGCAACCCCGCGCAGAAACTGTGCCGCGTAATCCAGCGTGCGCTGATCATTCGGACCAGCCAGAATGTCGGCGATATGGGCCATGTCATCCTGATAGGCCAACGGATCGGCGTTAATGATTTCATCCCGGACGGCATGCAGGCTGCTGGGGCGGCGATCTTCGGGCAAACGTTCCAGGACGGACCTCTGAAAATAGGCCAGCGATTTGAGGGGTTTCGCCAGAAACCCGTCGGCACCGGCCCGCATTGCGGTGCGTTTCATGTGGTCATCCCCGGACATGCCAAGAATGGCCCCAATACGAGGCGCAGCCTCAGACAGATCGGCGATCAGATCCGCGCCGGACCCGTCCGGCAGACCCATGTCCACGATGATGACAGAGGGGCGGTAGATCTGCAGGTGACGCCGTGCCGATTGCAGGCAATCCGCCCGCCTGATGCGCGCGCCGCTGTGCAGGCACATCAAGCGGATGGCGTCGCAGGCATAGCGGCTGTCTTCCACAACCAGAATAGTTTGTCCCAGCAGGGGCCGCGTGGCCGTCGGCTGCGCGGGAGAGGCGAAGGGGCTCGAATCGTCCATGGCGGAACTCCTAATCAGCAGATACCTCACGCTAGGAACTTCTGGCTAACAGGGCGTTAACGGCAATTTGGCGCACTTGTTCTTTGTTCAATCTGCCCCCATAACCGCTGCAACGCAGAATAGAGGAGAGTTCCATGATTGGTCGACTGAACCACGTAGCCATTGCCGTACCCGATCTTGAGGCCGCCTCTGAGCAGTACCGCAACGCGCTGGGCGCGAAAGTCGGCGCGCCACAGGATGAGCCGGATCACGGCGTCACAGTTGTGTTCATCGAACTGCCCAATACCAAGATCGAACTGCTCTATCCGTTGGGCGATGACAGCCCGATCAACGGGTTTCTGGAAAAGAACCCCGCTGGCGGCATCCACCATGTCTGCTATGAGGTCGAGGATATCATCGCTGCCCGCGATCACCTGAAGGAAACCGGCGCACGCGTGCTGGGTTCGGGTGAGCCCAAGATCGGTGCGCATGGTAAACCAGTGCTGTTCCTGCACCCCAAAGATTTTAACGGCTGCCTGGTCGAGCTGGAACAGGTGTAACCTAACCCCGGAGGGGATGAGATGTCGATTACTGGTGCGGCCGTTCTGTTCGCCGTGATCTGGTTCATGACCTTGCTGGTGGTGCTGCCAATCCGCATCAAGACGCAGGGCGATCTGGGTGATATCGTTCCGGGCACCCACGCGGGCGCACCGGAAGAGCATCACCTGAAGAAAAAGATGTGGATCACCACCGGTATCACGGTGGTGCTCTGGGCCATTATAGCAGGCATCATCCTGTCCGGCGTGATTTCTGTGCGTGATTTCGACTGGCTGAACCAGCTGGAGCCGCGCGGCTGATCTTTAAGCCATAGGCCCTGATAGCTTGTGGTAGATATGGGTGAACGTTGCGACGCCAAGGATTGGGATCACAAGGTTCACCAGGGGCACGGATAGCGGGATCGCCATCAAAATGCCTGCCATCCAGATGGTCGTTGCGTGTTTGGCGCGCAGCTTACGTGCACCTTCCCGACCCAACCTGCGCATGGCAGCCAACGTAAAGTATTCCCGTCCCAACAAGAAACCGTTCATGCCCCAGAAGATGAAGGGGGCGAGCGGAGTAAAGATCGCATAGAGGATCAGGGCCAGCAGATTGGCAACGACCAAAACTCCCATGAAGCTCAGCCCGTCGCGCAGGCTTTCGCTGAACGGAATGCCGGGCACAGCAGGCAAAGATGGGTAATGCTTGTCTTCGACCGCTTGCGCCACGTCTTCCAGAAACATCGACGTAATCGCCGAGGCCACCGGGACCATCAGAAATATTGGCAGGATCAGGACGACAAAGATGCCGGAATAGTTCAGCACGTCGTTCAGCCACGGCACGGCACCGATAAAGGGCAGAGAGATTTCGTTCCCCGACAGCCGGTTGATCAGCCAGATCGCCAAAGCACAGGCGGCGATCAACAAAACGATCGTCAGACCAACGCCGCGCAACAGGACAGCCCGGAACTTTGGGTCGCCGATCTGTCCCAGCGCCGCAAAAAAGGCGTTGAGAATGGTCATTCCGAAACCCACTGCGTCAACCCATCCACGTCGGGGCGGGGTCTTTCGGGCGGTGCTTTGCCCTCGGTCGCGATATGGACCAGACCCGCGACGCGTTCGTTTTCTTGCAGCCCGAACGCTTTTTGGCAAAAGTCGCGGTCGTGGGTCTGCCAACCGGACAGCCAGTTTGCGCCCCAACCCGCAGCAAGTGCCGCGTTCAGCAAAGCCAGGCACACTGCGCCAGCGGAATAGGTCTGTTCGATTGCAGGGATTTTCGCGGAGGGTTTTTGAACCTCGATCACGGCGACCGCCAGATGGCCCATGTCGAACTGATTGCGGACCTTGGCTATGTCCTCAGCGGATTTACCCAGCGCCGAGCCACATTCTTCGGTCAATTGCGCAAGGCGCGGCATGGCACTATTCTCAAGCACGATAAAACGCCAGGGTTCCAGCTTGCCATGATCCGGGCTGCGTGCAGCGGCGGTCAGCAGGGGTGACAGCTGGTCCCGCGTGGGCGCGGGTTCAATCAGCGTTTTTGCAGGGCGCGACCGGCGCGATTGCAGAAACTCCAGAGCGGCCGGATTCTTCAAGGACATATGTTAACTTCCTTTACATAGGCGGTTGTGTATGTGGTTGAACATCTGGCGGGTTTCAAGGGCAAGTGGCTGGATGCAGGAGATCAATTTCACTCCCTGAGCGTTCGTGCAAGGGTGTTCAAGAAGAAGAAAGGGAAGATGGCCAAACCAAAGCTGCGAAATGTACCGGATCCGGGCGCGCGCGCCGTACCCGATGAAGGGATCGAGGTCCGGGTCACGCCGAAAGCTGCGAAGGATGGGATTTTGACCGATCAGGGAAACATTCGCATCTTCGTCACCGCGCCGCCCGAAAACGGCAAGGCAAACGAGGCGGCGCGTAACATATTGGCCGTGGCCATGGGGGTGGCACCGTCTACTCTGATTCTCAGGCGGGGGCAGGCGTCGCGCGACAAGGTATTTGTCTATTTACCCTGATCCGGTGTTTCCCGGATTTGGTACACGCCTTCCGGCAAATCTAAAGCCGCCGCCAGATCGCGCACCTGTTCAGGGGATAACGTGATCCTCTGAATCTGATCCGTGCGCGGGTCCAATTGTTCAAGCGTCACACATTCGGCGAAGCTGTTGATGACGACATCCTCTTGCAAAGGCTTTGGGCCTTCGTCCACCAGAGTAATGACTGTCGAGTCGAATTCATGCTCAATCGAAAACATGAAAGCAGAGTGCAGGTCAGCCGAATGCAATGCAACCCGTAGCTTACCAATCGGGCTGTGGTGATTGGCGCGGCTCCGCGCTATGGTCGTGAAAAAGGGCCAACCGTTTCAAAGGATTATGAATGTATCGTCTGATCTGTTTGTTTCTTCCTCTTTTTCTGGCGGCCTGTAGTGCTGGCGAGATGCGGCTGCAGCCTGCGACCCAATGGTCGGGGACCTTGGGCGAGTATCAGGTAGAGGCGGCTGCGGTTCGGGATGTCAGCCGCTCTATCGGCAAGGAAGCCCGGGCTGAGTGTCTGAAGCGGGCCAAAGTCAAAAATTGTGATTTCACGGTTCTTGTTGATCTCAATCCACAAGCGGAAGCGAATGCGTTTCAGACCTTGGATGACAGGGGCCAGCCGGTGATCATAATGACCCGATCCATGATTCAGTCGGCGCAAAATCCAGATGAGCTGGCATTTGTACTCGGGCACGAGACCGCTCATCATCTGCTGCGTCACATTCCGCGCCAGGCCGAAAACGCACAGGAAAGCGCAGTCATATTCAACAATCTGGGCAAGCTCTTTGGAGAAGAGGGAGAAGACCTGGAGCGCACACAGAAAATTGGGGCGGAAGTTGGTGTGCAATTGAATGTTAAGGCCTTCGAGCTTGAGGCTGACCAGTTGGGCACAATCATTACCCACAATGCCGGATATAACCCGTTGATCGGTGCAAAGTACTTTGAGCGCATCCCGGACCCGGAGGACAGTTTTCTCGCGTCACATCCGCCGAATGCGCAACGTGTGCAGATGGTCCAGAACACGGCCCGAAAACTTGGGCTGACGCAATGACCCAAATAGCAAGGCTGGGCGTAATCCTGACGGATCGTGGATCAAAGTACGCGGTGTCGGGAGCTGCGGTGCAAACGCGCGAGGACGTGGATGCCGTTTTGCAAGACCTCAAGTCCGACAAAGCCTATGCCAAGGCGACGCACAATACCTGGGCGACGATCTTGCCGACAGGGGCTCTCAAGGCCGACGACGGCGAAAGCGGTGCCGGAATGGTCATCCTGCGCATGCTCGAAAGGGCCGGACTGGAGGGCCACATCATCATTGTCACCCGCTGGTACGGGGGTAAAAAGCTGGGCGGTGACCGCTTTCGCAGGGTGCAGGATGCCACCCGCGCCTATCTGGACCATATTGGCGCCGGGTCTTGACCTGAGTCAAATGCCTGTTCGGGCCGCTGCGCTATCCTGTCAGAACTGTGCGACAGGGAGACAGCGCAATGCTTGGCAAAAATACTCTGAAACGACATGCGGAACTGGTCGACCAGATGGCAACCCACGTCGGGGTCGATCTGGAAGATGCGGCCATAGGCGGTGATGTCTCGATTGACCAGATCTCTGATGCGGTCCTGAGATGCAGTGATTGTTCGAACCCAGATCATTGTGCGCAATTTCTGGCACAATCTGCCCAAGGCCAGAAAACCCCGGAATATTGCAGGAACACGTCACTGTTTGACCGCCTCACTTCGCTGTCGGAAAGCAAGCGCGACGGTTAAGAAAAATCATGCCGCGCCATTGCTGTGTTTGACGGCGCTTTGTGCAAACAAAAGGCAGACATGCCAATGACTCGAGATACTCTGGGCGACGTGGAGAAACACTTTTGGCTAACCCGGTCGGTGGCCAGATGTATGGATGTTTCGTTGACCGAAGCGATGGCCGAGGGGCGGTTGACCACCAATGGTTATGCGGAGATCGTGACGCGCTGTCGTGCCTCTGGGTGTAGCGACCAATGCGAATTGTGGCTTTCGAAGCAACAGTTCAAAACCAATTCGGCTCCTGAATTCTGCGCGAATGCAGAACCGCTGAACGCTTTGAAGGCTTAGTCAGCGCTTGGAATGCGAACCGTCGCACAGCGGTGGATTGGCTGTTTGTTTGCAGCCGCAAAAGAACACCTTCTTGCTGGTTTCGGCAGTAAACTTCACCGGTTCAAACTGGGTTCCCTTGTGTGAACCATCGCAGAAGGGCTGACGCCCTGACTTGCCACAGGCACACCAGAAATAGGTTTTCCCTTCGGTCACTTCGACCGGGTAGGGGGCTTTTTGGGCAGGTTTCGGCTGATCTGACATGTGGCTGCTCCGCTTTTGGCTAATGTCGTGAAACAACTATAAGCCCTTCGCGCGAGGCGTGTAGAGCGCTTTTTTTCTTTATACAGCAGCATGGTTTTGCCGCTCTCACAAATCCGTGATTGATTTTGTTGCAATAATTTCAACGAGGTCGTATTTTGAGACTGGCCCCAGAAAAAAGGGCAATATGAGAAAATTTTTAGAGGAATGACGGACATGAAACTTAAATTTGCTGCCGTTAGCGCAATTGCCCTGGTTCTGGCTGCATGCTCGCAGCAGGAAGAGCCGACGCCGGTTTACATCACACCTGAGTACGACAAGTTCGGCACACCGAGCTGCCCGGCTGGAACCGAGCTTGCCACGACCGAAGCGGGACAGACCATCTGTAACCCGGTCGCTCAGTAAGAATTCTGCGGGCGGTCTTGTTTTGACCGCCCGCTTACTCAACGCAGCCGACCGCCCTTGTTGGGCGGTTTTTTTGTGCCCGCTTTATGCCGACGCGGACTCGGATCAGAATGCGTCGAAAATTGGCAATCATCACCTCACCAGCCGTCAATATCCGTATCCAAATGACTTGCGGTGATAGTGTTGACGCTTTGACCCGTACCGTGGCGCATAAAGGAAGCGATAGGATTTCTTTTTTAGCTTTTGCTGAACGTAGGGCGCGTTCTTAGGAACCGGTTTCGGGTGGTAGACTTTGGGTGTGTAGACTTTCGGAGAGTAATAGTGCCGGTGAATGCGGATATTATTGCGGTTATGAGCATTCTGCGAATTTGACCCAACAACAATTTGGCCGCTCGCTCCAACGGTGATGCTGCCTGCGGTAGCCGGGAAGGCAAAAAGTTGGGACGCAAGTATCGCGGCCATGCAATTGAAAGAGATTGCACGAAAGTATGCCATGAAAACCCTCCTTCTAGCGAGTTGAGGTTTTCATTCATGGTCCGGGAAAATCCCGTCTCAAGCCAATAAACTTAAATCACGCTCTGCCTATCGAGGGTGAACGGCACATTAGGCTTAGGTGCGTGTGCCCCATAAATCGTATTCGCCGGCCTCATCGATCTCGACCGACACGATGTCACCAGGCTTCAGGTCATCAAAACCCTCATCGATGAACAGATTCCCGTCGATCTCGGGCGCGTCTGCTTTGGTGCGGCACGTGGCGGCTTCGTCATCAATCTCGTCCACGATCACGTCGATGGTCTGGCCAACCTTCGCGGCCAGCTTAGCCTCGGAGATGGCCTGCGCTTTTTCCATGAAGCGGTCCCAACGCTCTTGCTTTACCTCGTCTGGTACGTGATCCGGCAGTTCGTTTGATCGCGCGCCATCGACGTTTTCGTATTGGAAGCAGCCAACACGATCCAGTTGCGCCTCGTCCATCCAATCCAGAAGGGTCTGGAACTCGGCCTCGGTCTCGCCCGGATAACCGACGATAAAGGTCGACCGCAGCGTGATGTCCGGGCAGGTTGCGCGCCACGCCGCGATCTCGTCCAAAGTCTTGGCTGCCGCTGCCGGGCGCGCCATACGTTTCAGAACGTCCGGATGGGCATGCTGGAACGGAATATCCAGATAGGGCAGGATGTTGGATCCGGTGTCTGCCATCAGGGGGATCAACTCGCGAACATACGGGTAGGGGTAGACATAGTGGAGCCGAACCCAGGCATCCAACTGCCCCAGCTCACGCGCCAGATCGGTGATGTGGCTGCGCACCTCGCGATCCTTCCACGGGTTCACGTCGTATTTCCGATCCAACCCATAGGCGGATGTATCCTGCGAGATCACCAACAATTCACGCACGCCGTTGTCGACCAGTTTTTCGGCTTCGCGCAGTACAGCATGTGCCGGACGGCTGGCGAGTTTCCCACGCATGTCGGGGATGATGCAGAACTTGCATTTGTGGTTACAGCCCTCGGAAATCTTGAGATAGCTGTAATGGCGTGGTGTCAGTTGCACACTTGCGGCGGGCAGCAGGTCCACAAACGGGTCAGGATCGGGCGGCACGGCCGCATGCACCGCATCCAGCACCTGCTCGTATTGGTGCGGGCCGGTAACAGCCATGATGCGTGGGTGATGTTCGCGGATGTAATCCGGTTCCGCACCCAGACAGCCGGTCACGATGACTTTGCCATTCTCCACCAGAGCCTCACCAATTGCGTCTAGCGACTCGGCCTTGGCACTGTCGAGAAACCCGCAGGTATTCACGATCACGGCATCCGCGCCTGAATAGTCGGGCGAGATGCCGTATCCTTCGGCACGAAGGCGGGTCAGAATGCGCTCACTGTCGACCAGAGCCTTGGGGCAGCCCAAGGATACCATGCCAATTGTTGGCTGGTTCGAACGTGGCGTCTCGGGCATCCGGGCGGCGGGCGCCAGGTCGGGGCGGAGGTTTGGCGGGTTCGTTGTCATTGCGCGGCATATAGTGGGGAACGCTTCCCCTTGCAAATGCGGCGCGGGCTTTGGATGATCTTTTTAACGCATGAAAAAGGCGGAGAGCAGAATATGAAGTGGCTGTTGCGCATAGTTTTCCTGTTGGTGGCGGTTTTTGGCTTGGTCATCGGGGCCTTGCTGCTGATGCCCGGCGACAAGTTGGCCACCATATTGGCCGAGCAGGTCCGCACCCAAACCGGGCGTGACCTGAAGCTTACGGGCGATGTGAACCTGTCTTTCTGGCCCGTGCTGGGGCTGGAAACCGGTCCGGTGACTTTTGGAAATGCACAATGGGCCGGTCCTGAACCAATGCTAAGCGCCGAAAGCCTGGCCGTGGGGGTTGATGCTACCGCGCTGATCTCCGGGGACCTGCGCATCAAACGGGTGATCGCCGATAATCCGGCTCTGCGTTTGGAACTTTCGGATGGGCGTGGGAATTGGGAACTTTCGGCACCCGCAAACACAGCCTCGGCGGGGGCCGCAAGTGGCGCGGTACCGCAAGGGCAGCAGGGCGAGGTGACGCTGGATCATCTGAAGCTGACGAACGCGCGCTTGGTCTACATCGAAAATGGCGCTACTAAGTTCGATTTTGCCAATGTCAATCTGACGGCCAGTTGGCCGAACGTTTCAGCGCCTCTGCAGGTTCAGGCTCAGATGGCGGTGCCCGGGGGGGCGGTCGATGTCGACCTCAAGATTCAAGATCTGCCAGCTTACGCGTCCGGCGCGGTAACGCCGCTGGATTTGACCATGACCGCGCCCGGAGGAGAGTTCGGTTTTGCAGGCCGGGTCAATTTGGCTGGTGAAATGGATGGCAGATTGCTGGCCAAAACGACGAACACTGAACGTATGCTGGCTGCTTTTGGTCAGGCCGGTGTTGGGGTGCCATTGGGACTGGGGCGCGAGGCCGATGTGGCTGGGCAGATGACCTATACCAGCGATGGTCGGATTTCGCTGCGCAACTTGGTGGCGTTGCTGGATAATAATCGCCTGACTGGTGAGGCAGATATCGTTATCTCGGACCCGCCGCAGATTACCGCACGGCTGGAAGGCGGTGACCTAGATCTTACTCAATTCAATGATACGCTTGGTGGCGCTGGCGGAGGGTCGGCGCCGTCGCCTGACCAAGGGTGGTCGACCACCCCGATTGATGCGTCTGCGCTGGCCTTGGCGAATGGCAAAATCCGCCTCAAAGCCAATTCCATTGCCGTACCGGGACTGACGCTGGGACCCAGCGATCTGACGCTTAACCTTGATCGATCCAGAGCGGTTCTTCAGATGAACCCTGCCACATTGTTTTCAGGGCATCTGAACGGGCAAGTGGTTGCCAACAACCGGAACGGTTTGTCGGTCGGCGGCAAACTGACCGCGGATGGCATGGACGTACAGCAAGCTCTGTCCGCCCTTGGCGAGATCGAGCGGTTGTCCGGCACCGGATCAGGGTCGTTTGAGTTTCTGGGAGTTGGGCAGACCGAAGATCAGATTATGCGCTCACTCAGCGGGAAGGGTCGTGTGGACGTGGGCAGGGGCGTGATCTCGGGGTTTGATCTGGACCGCCTGATGGGCCGCAGCGGGGGCGAGCGCGGCACAACCGTGTTCAACAGCTTGTCTGCCAGCTTCACCATGGATCAAGGGGTGTTGTGGAACAACGACCTGTTGATGTCGCTGGATAACTTCCGGGCCGACGGTTCCGGTCGGGTCGGAATCGGCAACCGCGATATCGACTATCTTTTCACACCTGTGGCGCTGCGCGCGAATTCGGGTAACGGCATCGCGGTGCCAGTGAAAATCGTCGGACCATGGAGCAACCCGTCGATTAAGCCGGATCTGACCAAAGCCATCGAAGCTGTCGCCGAAGGAAAGACCAAGGAGCTTGAAGATGAGGCCAAGCAGAAAGTCTTGGACAAGGTCGGGGACGAGTTGAATACGACGATCACGGACAGTGATCAGATCGAAGACGCGATCAAGAACAAACTGGAAGACGAAGTGAACAAGGGGCTGCTTAAGCTGTTTGGCGGTAACTAAAGCGCGCCAATACGCAAAGGCTTCGGGGCAGAAGGCGCCCCGAAACGCAGTAGCGCTTAGATGGTCTGATCGTAGTCGCCCACGCCTGGTTCCGTGCGAATGACCGCGTCGATATCGGCGAAGATTGCGCGCATTTCATCCTCGCTCTGGCTGCTTTCGCAGACCACAACAAGGTTCGGAGTGTTCGAGGACGCGCGAACCAGACCCCAACTGCCATTGTCCAGAATGACACGAGCGCCATTGACAGTGACGACCTCTTTGATCGCGCGACCGGCAAAGCTGTCTCCGGCATTTGCTTTTGCAACCAGCTGGTCGACTAACCGCTGAAGAATGTCATACTTCTCAGTATCGGCAGCATAAGGCGACATGGTCGGGGTAGACCAGGTTTTTGGCAGCGCCTTGCGCAGGTCCGACATGCTTTGCTCAGGATTGCGATCCATCAGCTTGCAGATCTCAACGGCGACGCGCATCCCGCAGTCGTAGCCGCGCCCGATAGGTTCAGCCAGAAAGTAGTGACCAGACTTCTCAAAGCCGGCCAGTGCGTTGATCTCTTTGACCCGACGCTTCATGTGGCTGTGGCCGGTTTTCCAATAATCTGCTTTAACACCAAGGGCCTGCAGTTCGGGGTCGCTGGCAAACAGACCAGTGGATTTCACATCTGCCACAAAGGTCGAGTTCGGATAAAGTTTCGCCAGATCGCGCGCCATAATCACACCGACCTTATCGGCGAAGATTTCTTCTCCCTCATCATCCACAACACCGCAGCGATCGCCGTCGCCGTCAAAACCCAAAGCCAAATCGGCACCGCTGGCTTTCACAGAGGCGGACATGTCGTGCAACATCTCCATAGCCTCGGGGTTGGGGTTATAGTGGGGGAAAGTATAGTCCAATTGGGTGTGACTGGGCACCATTTCGACGCCAATGCGCTCGAAAATCTCAGGCGCAAAGGCCGAAGCCGTTCCGTTTCCAGTTGCGCATACGACTTTCAGGGGACGGGACATTTTGAAATCACCGACCAGATCGTCGATGTATGCCTCTTTCACGCCCTCGACGAATTCGTAGGACCCACCGTCGTGGGTGGCGCCTTCGCCGTTCAAGACAATGTCACGCAATTCCGACATCTCATCAGGGCCGTGGGTCAGCGGGCGGTCAAAGCCCATCTTCACCCCGGTCCAGCCGTTCGGGTTGTGGCTGGCTGTGACCATGGCCACGGCCGGCACATTCAGATGGAATTGCGCGAAATAGGCCATAGGGCTAAGCGCGGGGCCAATATCTTTGACCTGAATACCCGCCTGCATCAGGCCCAGGATCAGCGCATTCTTGATCGCCAGCGAGTAGTCGCGATAGTCGTTGCCCACCGCGATCACCGGTTCGATCCCACGATTGCGCATCTGTGTGCCCAGACCCAAGCCAAGCGCGGTCATGCCGGGCAGGTTGATCTCTTCAGGGTATTTCCAACGTGCGTCATATTCGCGAAAGCCGGTGGGCTTGATCATCGGATCGCGTAGAAAACTCCAGGTGTTCGGGGTCACCTCAGGGATGGGTTTCGTCATGCTATTGCTCTTACTCAAATCTGTATAGGATTGGCTTTGGCCAATGCATCAAAGCGCATCAAAGTGTCAATCAATTGAGGCATTTGGTCCAGATAGATCATGTTAGGCCCGTCTGACGGAGACTTGTCCGGGTCTTCGTGTGTTTCAATAAACACAGCACCCACGCCGATGGCGGCAGCTGCGCGCGCCATCACCGGAGCAAATTCACGCTGACCGCCGGTCGAACCTCCAAGCCCTGCAGGCTGCTGAACCGAGTGGGTTGCGTCCATCACAACCGGATAGCCCGTCGCCGCCATCTGCGGGAGCGAGCGCATATCTGTCACCAAGGTGTTGTACCCAAACGAGGTGCCACGTTCTGTCAGCAGAATTTTCGAGTTACCAACACTCTCGATCTTGGCGACAATGTTCGCCATATCCCATGGCGCCAGAAATTGCCCTTTTTTGACATTGATCGCTGCGCCTGTTTGGGCTGCGGCCAACACCAAGTCGGTTTGACGGCACAATAACGCGGGAATCTGCAAAACATCACAAACATTGGCGGCGTCTGAGCATTGCTCTGGCGTATGTACGTCAGTCAGGACAGGCACCCCAATTTGTTTTTTCACACCTTCCAGAATGTCCAGTCCTTTAGCAATTCCGGGCCCACGGACACCTGAAATTGATGTGCGGTTCGCCTTGTCATACGAGGCCTTAAAAACATACTGCGCACCGGCGGCATCACAGGCTTCTTTCATTTTGCCTGCTATCATCTGCGCA
Source organism: Ruegeria sp. AU67 (assembly GCF_900312795.1). Taxonomy (NCBI): domain Bacteria; kingdom Pseudomonadati; phylum Pseudomonadota; class Alphaproteobacteria; order Rhodobacterales; family Roseobacteraceae; genus Ruegeria; species Ruegeria sp. AU67. The sequence goes on along the minus strand of NZ_OMPH01000030.1, from coordinate 211,304 downwards.
TGATCCGCGCTTTCAAGCTGGCAGGGGCCAGCAATGATCGTCAGAGGCAGATCATTGCCGACCGTGAGATCGGAGATTTTTACATGTTTCATGTGTCTTACGAGGATACCTGTTCACGAAGGACCGACGCGGTAAGCGAGATCAACAGGTAGATACCAGCAAACAACAGAAAAGCCAAAATCGTATTTTCGAACTTGCGCGGATAGGTGGGTTCCTGACTTGGCACCGGCCTCACGGACACTGTCAGATAACGCACTTTGCGGTTTGCTTCAGTCCGTGTGGTTTCCATTTGCTGCATGGCTGTCTGCAGTATCATATCCCTGGCAACAAGATCGGCCTGTGCCATCTGAATTCGTACACTGAGCCGGGCAAGCGAGTTTTCGCCTGCAGACACATCCAGCATTTCCGCGTTAAGTTCTGCCAACACAGCTTCAAATCGCGCGATGTCCGCACGCGCACCATCCACCTTGGCCTGGTTCGGACGACGATTGTCCAGCAATGCGGCCAGTTGCAGTTCTTTGTCCTGAATCTGCGTTTCCATGGCGTCGATGCGGCCACGCAAGCTGGCGATGACATTCTGAGGGTCCAGCAGCGCGCCTTGAATCTGAAGTTCGATCAGATCTTCCTGCGCTCTCCTGCGCTCCTTCTGTGCCATTTCAAAACCATCCAGCGCGTCGCGCATCTGGTCCTCGCGCTTGAGTTCTGTGAGCCCGTTTATGGTTTCTTCGGCGTAGGACAGAAGACGGTCAGAGATGGCCACCGAAATCTGCGGATCAGGTGCCGCAACTTCCATTCGGATAATGCCATCGCTCGGGTCGTATCCGATGGTGATCATGCGCCGGAAAACCTTGTAGGCCTCTTCCAGCGTGGCGTCCGGCGAAAGCCGTTGAATAGGGTCGATCCAGTCTTGCTGGAAAATCTCTGCGAAGCCCATGTCACGTTCAAGCCTCAGCAGCGCATCCTTCGACTCAAGAAATTCCTGAGTAGCGACAGAATCCTGTGCGGTGGCGAATTGTGTGCCCGCCAAAAGCCCGCCAAAAGCTGCACCGCCCCCGTCCGCCTGCAGGATCGAGAAGGCCGAGTCGCTGGCATACATGGGCGTCGCCACACGGTAGAAATAGAACCCGACAATAAAGGTGGGCAGGAAGACAAAAACCGTCAGGCGGGCAAACAGGGCAAGCAGTTTGCGACGGCGACGGCGGGCGATGTCTTTCTGTATCTCGCCAATTTCAAGCTCGCGTCGTTGCGCAGGAGACATCTCGGGCCCGGGCAGGGTCCTTCCACCTTCGCTGACCGTTTGCGGCAAATGAATCGTGACCTTGTCCTTGGCCTGATCCTCGGTCTGCGTCGTTTCACCCGCCATCCCCAGTAGATTGGCGCGATGAAACGGATCGATGCCATTTTGGCGCAGCAAACGCACAGCATCATAGTCCGAGGTCGCCTCCAGCCCGTTCTTTTGCGCCAGTCTGCGTGCTATCCGCAATTGGCGCCCGGTCAGCCCCTCGCGTTTGATGGCGTCAATCTCGGTATTGGACTCCGAGTCATTGGCCGCAGCGGGTGGCCGCGTCGCCATGCGAATGCGCGAAATGGCGTCAGCGCGGTCTTCTTCCGTTCCCGCATTGCGGCGTTTGCGGCGCCAGTTGTAGATGCTAGCCTTGGGTTTGGTAGTCATATAGCTGCTTTGCCTCTTCCAAGGTGTCGAACATATAAAGCTGGCCATCCATCAAAACGGCAGCCTCTTGCGCAAATTTCTCCAGCACGGCCGGGCTGTGTGACACGATCACCAATGTTGTCGTGCGTAGTTTTTCCCGAAGGATGTCGCCGGCCTTCCTGTTGAAATCCACATCCGTCGACGCTGGCATTCCTTCGTCAATCAGATACATGTCGAAATCCAGAGCCAACATCAACGCAAACGTAAAGCGCCCCTTCATACCGCTGGAGTAAGTGGCCAGTGGTTGGTTAAAATACTCCCCCAATCCGCATAGCCATTTGCAGTAGGCTTCGACGTAATCGGGGTCCATCCCGTAGATGTTGGCGACGTAGCGCGCGTTTTCCAGGGCGGACAGTTTGTTTGCGACACCTCCGGTGAAACCCATAGGAAAAGACACTCGGCAGGACTTTCGAATTACGCCTTCATCGGGCTTTTCCAGGCCGGCCATCATATTGATCAAGGTAGTCTTGCCGGTTCCGTTAGGTGCAAGAATGCCAATCGAACGGCCCAATTGAACCCGAAACGAGACACTGTCCAGGATCACCTTGCGGCGTGTCCCGGTCCAGAAGGACTTACTGACATTTTCAAACTCAAGCATTGAGGGCCTGCTGCTTGCACCATTTTAAAAGTACCGGATGTGCCGGTAATCGGGTTGTTATCCTACGTTTTATGTGGGCCATATTATGTCGAGTTTTGGTGGCAATGATCAATGCACCGGCACGTGTGCTGTTGGTAATGTGACTTTTCCATCGGTTGGACCCACGCATTGCGTTGACTATCTTTCAGGGTGACCGTCAACCAATTTGATGCAGGAAACCTTGCCATCTGATGAATTCGCTACAGAAAGAAATCTCGGCCTGCCGTATTTGCGCGGAAAGATTTGCTGCGACAGAGACCGCGCATCAGCCGCGCCCAGTGGTCTGGTTTCAGCCGGGAACGCCGATTTTGGTTGCCGGTCAGGCCCCTGGCGCACGGGTGCATGAGTCGGGCCGACCGTTCACCGATCCGTCCGGAGATCGCTTACGGGACTGGCTTGGGGTGGATGAAGCTGTGTTCTACGATCGGTCACAGGTTTCGATCGTGCCTATGGCTTTTTGTTTTCCGGGTTATGATGCGCGCAAGGCGGATTTGCCGCCCCCCCCTGTCTGCGGCAAAACCTGGCATAACAAAGTCATGCAAACGCTGGGGGAAATACCCCTGACTATTTTGGTGGGTGGGCACGCTCATAAATACCACCTGCGTGCGCGCAGCTCGGTGACGGAAACGGTTCGCAACTGGCGGGACCATGCGCCGCGCGTCTTTGCCTTGCCTCATCCCTCGTGGCGGAATACGGCATGGATGAAGAAAAACCCGTGGTTCCAGACCGACCTTCTGCCGGTTCTGCGTGCACGGGTGCAAGAGGTTCTGAATGACTGAAACCACGGCTCTGGACACTACCTACGCCGCAATGACTGCCGCCCCACAAGATGATGCAGCGCGATTGAGGTTCTTCGAACGGCTTGCCGACAGCGAACTGTTTCTGATGCTGACGGAAGAGGCGAAGGGCGAAAACATCTCACCCGAGTTGTTCGACGTCGCCGATGGGCGCTTTGTGCTGGCCTTTGACCGAGAGGATCGGTTGGCGCAGTTTGCCGAACGCCCTGTCCCTTATGTGGCGCTTTCGGGCCGGGTGTTGTCCTCCATGCTCGCGGGGCAGGGGATTGGGCTGGGCCTCAACCTCGAAGTTGCGCCGTCCTCTATGCTGATCCCGTCCGAGGCGCTGGGCTGGCTGGCGGAAACTCTGCAGCATGAGCCAGAGGAGGTTCAGCAACGGTTGGCAGAGTTCTTGCCCCCTGCGGGCCTGCCCGACGATCTGTTGACCGCGCTGGACGCAAAACTTGCCACCGCAGTTGGGCTGGCGGAAGCTGCATATTTGGTGGGAACGAAGTCCGAAGGCGGTGGTTCCGGTCACCTGCTTGGGTTCATTGGTGCGGTAGAAGGGGCAGAGCCCGCACTGGCCAAGGCCGCGTCCGAGGCGTTGACGTTTTCCGGGATTGAGGCCGGGGCAATGGATGTCGGGTTCTTCGGTGCACACGATCAGGCTGCTGCCTCATTGGCGCGGATCGGTTTGCGGTTTGATCTGCCACAGCCAGAGGCGCGTGTTGTCGCGCAGACGGCACCCGGCAGTAACCCGGATAAACCGCCTATTCTGAAGTAGGAAAAAAGCCCCGCGCACGACTGATCTGCGGGGCTTTTTGTGATTATTCCGCAGCTGCTTCCAGTTTGTCCTGGGTGCGGGTTTCGAAATCGCTGGCCTCGTGACGTTCGTGCAGCTGGGTATGTGGCTCACCGAACGGGCGGTTGACCATGCGGCCCCGATGAACGGCAGGGCGCGCGTCGATCGCCTTGGCCCACCGCATGACGTTCTTGTAAGATTCCACGTCCAGGAACTCGGCGGCGCTGTAAAGGCGACCCAGAACCAGCTGGCCATACCATGGCCAGATCGCCATATCCGCGATGGTGTAATCCTCGCCTGCGATATACGTCTTGTCGGCCAGTTCGCGATCCAGAACGTCCAGCTGGCGCTTAGTCTCCATCGTAAAGCGGTCAATTGGGTATTCGAACTTTTCCGGCGCATAGGCGTAGAAATGGCCAAACCCACCGCCCAGATAGGGTGCACTGCCCATCTGCCAGAAGACCCAGTTCATGACTTCCGTACGTTCCGGTCCGGACGCGGGCAAAAACGCGCCAAACTTTTCGGCCAGATGAAACAGGATCGAAGCGCTTTCGAACACGCGTGTCGGCTTGTCGCCCGAGCGATCCCAAAGAGCGGGGATTTTAGAATTTGGGTTGGCCCCGACAAAGCCCGAGCTGAACTGATCGCCTTCGCCGATATTGACCAGCCAGGCGTTGTATTCGGCACCTTCGTGACCCAGCGCCAGCAGTTCCTCCAGCATCACGGTCACTTTCACGCCGTTCGGCGTGGCCAGTGAATATAGCTGCAGTGGGTGCCGTCCAATCGGCAGATCCTTGTCGTGGGTGGCGCCAGCGATTGGGCGATTGATGTTGGCAAATTGGCCGCCATTCTGGCTGTCCCATGTCCAGACCTTTGGGGGCGTATAGGTCGGTTGCTCGCTCATTTCTTGCCTTTCTTCGCAAAGTGCAGGTGAATTGTCCGTCCATCACAACAGCTAATGTTGCAAAGCACCAAGTCCAACCCCCCAGAGCGCAGCGTTTTTGTAACAATCCTCACCTGACATCTCACGAATTCTCATTCAACGTCACAGCGACGCGAGGCGGGCTTCGCAAGCGATCTGAATTGCCTATTGTATGTTCAGACCCGCAAGTTCGGGCAAATCAACAACCCCGAGGACAAAAGGACTTACCACCATGAAACGTTTTGCCCTAACTGTAGCTGCGGCTCTGACCCTTGCCGCTCCGGCCTTTGCTGGTGACCAGTATATTGACGGCACCGGGTTCGCCGTATCCGGCTACGATGTCGTCGCCTACCGCGGTCTGGATCAGGTTGCGGTTGGTCAATCTCAGCCCGCACCTGTACGCGGCCGTGCAGATATCACCGCGGAATACAATGGTGCCACCTGGGCATTCTCGTCTGAAGAGAACCGCGATAAATTTCAAGAGAACCCAGCCTTCTACGCACCGCAATATGACGGACATTGCGCATACGGTGTGTCGAAGGGCGGCAAAGTCCCTGCGAACCCGAACCTTTGGCGCATCGTCGATGACAGGCTTTATTTGAACATCACCGATGTCGTTGTCGGTTTCTGGGAAGAAGACGTGCCCGGCAATATCAACCTCGCCGAAGGCAACTGGCCGGGGATCGAACCCGATGCCGCATCCTCCAGCGTGATCCCGAAATTCACGTCGGAAGGCCCGATTTCAAACTAAGTGGCCACTCACCAAGCCAAAGCCCGGCGCATTTAAGCCGGGCTTTTTCGTCAATGCGCAAACGAGAATTCGTCCCGCATCTGCTGATCGGCATCGAACCGAATGCGAACGCTTTTGGCCCCAGGGAACGTACGCGCAGTAATCGCTTCGGGAACAACAACCTCCCCGCCGCCAGAGTCGTTGGACTGGAAATTCAGTACCTCGGTTTCCGTCTGGCGTGAGCTCGCCAAAACCGACGTTGGCAATGCCACGCGGTTTGCACCTTCATAGACCGGCGTTGAGACAAAGAATGTCAAATGGCGGCCAAAGAACCCGACTGCATCGGGCACATGGTCCGACTTGCACATCAGCTCGGGATCCGGTGTTTCAACCTCGTCCGATCGGTCCGGCAACGCGTTGTTCAGCAGGGCACGGCACGCGTTGATGTCGGTTGGTTCCAATGTGATAATACGACGGCGCAGTTTCGGGCGGCGAGGTTTTCCCGCCCCGACACCCTTTCCCGCCAGTCCTTCTTTTCGCAAAAAATCATATGCTTCCTTGGCGCGGGTAAATCCGGAACTGTCGCCCTCGGCCTGGTCTGGATGACCATGGAACGCAATGTTCCGCCAGGCGCTTCTGATGTCGTCCGAACTGGCCTTTTGACCCAACCCCAAAGCATGCAGTGCTTCTGTGCGGGCATTGATCTTTTCAACAGTTTCCATAACCCAATTTACTCATTACAAAACAAAAAAACGTCACTGCCTTAGTTTGAGTAAGGCGGTGAACTTGTCAAATCTCACGCAAAATTGAAGTGCTTACGGGAACAATTGCAGCGCGTCGCGGCAATTGTTCTTAGTTTCTTTCCTCGCAGTGGGATGATGTCTTTTGGGCCGACCCGGTTAGGCCACGTTTTGCAGATCAGCCTTCGGCGTTATGCCAAGGGCAAAACACACATCACGCGTCAATTCCGGCCGGTTCAGCGTGTAGAAATGCAGTTTGTCCACGCCCCCGTCGATCAGGTCCGAGCACAGCTCGGTACACAATGCCGTAGCCAGCAAATCCTCACGATCGTCCCGCACGGCCTTTTCAAACGCCTGCTCGACCCATTGGGGAATGCGCGTGCCACATCGTTTAGCGAAATTGCGTGCACCTTTCCAGTTCTCGATCGGCAGGATGCCGGGCACGATAGGCTTGTCGATGCCCGCTTTTTCGCAGGCATCACGGAACCGGAAAAACGTCTCGGCCTCAAAAAAGAACTGGGTCAGGGCCTCATCTGCGCCTGCATCCAGTTTGGCTTTGAGCCAATCAATATCGGTGCGGGCGTTTTGTGCCTCGGGGTGAATGTCGGGGTAGGCGCCGACGCGAATGTTGAACATCTCGGTCTCAGCCAGGGCCGAAATCAGTTCAACCGAATTTGCAAAACCTTCGGGGTGTGGCTCAAAACGATCCTGACCGCTTGGCGGATCACCGCGCAGGGCTACGATATCCTGTACGCCCGCCCGCGCGAAGGTATCCGCGATTTCCAGCGTTTCCTGCCGCGAGGCATCGACACATGTCAAGTGCGCGGCAACTGGTAAGCCTGACGATTTGTGAAGTGTCGCCACCGCATCGCGTGTCAGTTCCCGCGTTGTGCCACCCGCACCATAGGTGACCGAGACAAAGCGTGGCTCTAACGGGGCCAGAGTCTGGACCGTGTCCCAAAGACGAAACGAGGCTTCGAGCGTCTTGGGCGGAAAGAACTCGAATGAAATTTCTGGCTTGGTCATCTCGGCCTCATTTGATTGGTGCAGGGACCTTGTGCCAGTTCGGGCAATGTGAGACAAACTCATATTATTCAAGAACAACATGAGTATCACTGCAATGCACATTGAATTCCGCCACCTGCGTACGATCAAGGCGATCCACGAATGCGGTGGGCTTGCCCGTGCGGCGGATCAACTGAACATCACCCAATCCGCGCTGAGCCATCAGATCAAAGGGTTAGAGGATCAGGCGGGGGTTGAATTGTTCCTACGCCGGTCCAAGCCGATGAAACTGTCGGCGGCCGGGCTGCGCCTGTTGCGTCTGGCCGAACAGATATTGCCGCAAATCCAAGCCGCACAACAGGAATTCTCGTCGCTTCGGGATGGACGCACGGGGCGGATGCATATCGCGATCGAATGTCACGCGTGTTTCGAATGGCTGTTTCCAGTTCTTGAATCTTTCCGGAAATCATGGGGTGATGTGGACGTTGATATCCGCCCAGGTTTGGCATTCGACGCCCTGCCAGCACTGCAAAAAGAAGAGGTGGATCTGGTTGTCTCGTCCGACCCCGAGGACCTGCCGGGCATCGAGTTCATTGAACTGTTTGACTATGATGCCGTCTTTGTCGCTGCATCATCCCACCCGTTGGCGCAGAAAGAGTTCGTCGAGGCCGAGGATTTCCGTGGGCAAACCCTGATTACCTATCCGGTCGAGCGCACCCGGCTGGATGTGTTCAGCCAGTTGCTGATACCCGCGCGGGTCGAGCCGGCCGCAATCCGGCAGGTCGAATTGACTGCAGTGATCCTTTTGCTCGTCGCGTCGAACCGCGGTATTTCGGTGCTGCCCGACTGGGTTGTGCGCGAAGTGAAGTACAATTCCGACTACGTCACTCGCCCCCTGACCAAGGGCGGCATCACCCGCAGGCTTTACGCGGCAGTGCGCAGCGAGGACCTAGAAAAACCTTTCGTACAAGAGCTGATCAAGCTGGCCGAAACCGAGGCGCGCAAGCTGCAAGAGCAATAGGCAAAAAACGCGGGTCTGCTATGCGCATCATTCCTCTTGGCAAGGGCGCTTTGCATCAGTATACGCGCGGTTTGACCGGACAGGAGCCTTTGGACAATGGTTGGCAGTGCAAACCTCAACATCATGATCAAAGCCGCGCGTAAGGCGGGGCGTTCTTTGGTCAAGGATTTCCGTGAAGTCGAGAACCTTCAGGTTTCGATGAAAGGCGCAGGCGACTTTGTGTCCAAAGCTGACATTGCTGCCGAGGCGATCCTGAAAGAGGAACTGCTGGGCGCGCGCCCGACCTACGGGTGGCTGGCCGAAGAGGGTGGCGTGATTGAGGGCGAAGACCCGACCCGCCGCTGGATCGTCGACCCGCTGGACGGCACCACGAACTTCTTGCACGGCCTGCCGCACTGGGCGATCTCAATCGCGCTGGAACATAAGGGCAAGATCGTCGCCGGTGTTATCTATGACGCCGCCAAGGATGAGATGTTCTTTGCCGAAAAAGGCGAAGGCGCTTGGATGAACGACATGCGTATCCGCGTGTCGGGCCGTCATCGGATGATCGAGTCGATTTTCTCGACGGGCCTGCCTTTTGGTGGCCGTTCGGACCTGCCTGCGACCCTGCAGGATCTGGCGCGTCTAATGCCTGCTTGTGCCGGTGTGCGCCGCTGGGGTGCCGCCGCGCTGGACATGGCTTATGTGGCAGCGGGGCGTTACGAAGGCTTTTGGGAGCGTCGCCTGAATTCCTGGGATGTGGCCGCAGGGATCATCATCGTCCAAGAAGCGGGCGGATTTGTTCAGGCGCTAAACCCTGAAGGCAACGTTTTGGAAGACGGTGAAGTGATCTGTTCGAACGAGCCGATTTTCGATCAGTTTTCCAAGGTGATCCGAGGCTGACCGGCCATATAGCAATTCCGTAAGCGCGCCCCGATTGAGGCGCGCTTTTTTTGTTTTCAAAGGGTCGCGCGTTGTGCCAGACCTGCTTCGTCCGCCAGCCGCGCGGCGACGGATGCAACAGCGAGGTCCTGCAGACCCACGCCAGTTCCGTCGAACAGGGTGATCTCGTCAGCACTGCTCCGCCCGGGGTGATCGCCGTTGATGACCGCACCAATTGGGGTGATCTGTGTTTCGGTCAAAGTGCCGCTTCCCATGGCGTGCTGTGCCTCGCCAATCGTCGCGGATTGCGCGACCTCGTCGGTGAAAACGGTGGCCGAGGCGACCAGCGCCGGATCGACCTCCATCTTGCCTTTCGTGTCTGTGCCCATACAGGCCAGATGCGTGCCGGGTTTGATCCAGTCTTTCATCAATAGCGGCTCGAACGCCGAGGTGATGGTGATGATGACATCCGATTGGGCACCCAGCTCTTGTTGACTGACGGCTTCGAATTCCAGTCCGATTTCCTCGGCGACAGCCGCCAAACGCGGCAGCATGTCCGGGTGCGGGTTCCAGGCGACAACTTTTTCAAAGTCCCGCTGTTCAGCGGCGGCGCGTAGCTGGAAGGCCGACTGATGTCCGGCGCCAACCATGCCCAGCACTTTGGCGTCTTTTCGGGCAAGTTGTGCGATGGAAACCGCTGATGAAGCTGCTGTTCGCACGGCCGTTAGGTAGTTGCCACCCACCAATGCCGAAAGCCGCCCCGTGTCGGGATCGAACAGAAACACCGTGGATTGGTGATTGGTCAATCCTTGTTCGGCATTGCCCGGCCAATAGCCGCCGGACTTAACGCCCAACACCTGTCCATCCCGATCAAAACCGGATTTGAAACCATACAGCGCATCAGCATAGCCAAGTGCCTCGCGAACGACAGGAAAGTTCCGTGCCCCGCCGTTGGCCATCGCACCAAACACGGATTGGACCGCGTCAAAGGCCTGTTGGCGGCCCACCAGCTGTTCGCACAGGTCTTCGCCCACAATCAGCAGGCCATCTTGCGTGGTCATAGCATCCCTCATCAATAAGCCTTTCCGCGGGCCGACACGGGCCACAGAGCCTCGACCTTGCCGTCGCGCACGCCGACATACCAATCGTGGACGTTGCAGGTGGGATCACAATGTCCGGGCACAAGCCGCAGCTTGTCGTTCACCTTCAAAACGCCGTCGGGGTCGCCGATGACACCGTGTTCGTCCGAACATTTGAGGTATTCCACATCGTCGCGCCCAAAGATGAAGGGCAGGCCGCTATCGACCGATTGCGCCTTGAGGCCGGCGTCGCAGATGGCCTTGTCAGTCTTGGCATGGCTCATAACGCTGGTCAGAATGAACAGCGCGTTTTCCCATTCGCCCTGATCGATCCGTTTGCCGTTCTCGTCCAGAATGCGCCCATAATCCGCATCCATGAAAGCATACGATCCGCACTGCAACTCGTTGTAAACGCCTGAATTGCTCTCGAAGTAGTATGATCCTGTTCCGCCACCCGAGACCAGTTCACATTCGATGCCTTCGGCTTTCAAACCGTCAACCGCGTCTTTGACCATGGCGATGGCTGTATTGAGCTTCTCTTTGCGCGCCTCATAGGTGTCGAGGTGCTGCATCGCGCCTTGATAGGCCTGAATGCCGGTAAATTTCAGGTTAGGCGCAGCGTTGACTGCTTTTGCGATATCGACAACGGCTTGGGTCGTGGTCACACCACACCGACCTGCACCGCAGTCAATTTCGACAAAGACTTCAAGTTCCGTGCCGTGATCGACAGCGGCTTTGGACAGGTCGGCGACATTGTCGATGTCGTCCACGCACACAATAGTGCGCGCGCCCAATTTGGGCAGTTGCGCCAATCGGTCGATCTTGGCCGGATCACGGACTTGGTTCGACACGAGGACATCCTTGATGCCACCCCGCGCGAAAACCTCAGCCTCAGATACCTTTTGACAGCAGACGCCAACCGCACCGCCGAGCTGTTCCTGTAGCTTGGCGACGTCGACGGACTTGTGCATCTTGCCGTGCACGCGGTGGCGCATACCGTGGGCCTTCGCATAATCGCCCATCTTCTTGATATTCCGCTCCAGCGCATCAAGGTCCAGGATCAGGCAAGGGGTCTGGATTTCGCTTTCATCCATGCCGATGGCAGCGGGGATGTCGAACCCGACTTCCAGTTCTTTGATGTTCACAGGTTTGTTCATGTCGTTCCTCCTTACCCTTTCAGCCAGGGCAGTTTGTCCAGATCCACGTTGCCGCCGGTCACGATCACACCGACGCGCTTGCCGCGGAATACGTCCGGGTTCTTGAGTATGGTTGCCAGAGGCACGGCCGATGACGGCTCCATCACGACGCGTAGGTATTTCCACGTCAGTTTCATCGCTTCGATGATCTCGTCGTCAGAGGCGGTGAAAATGTCGGTCACATTTCGGGACACGAAGTGCCACGTGTTCTCTTTCAGCGGCACGAGTAGCCCGTCGGCGATGGTTTTTGGCGCATCATCGGCGATGATGTTGCCTGCTTTGAAGGACCGGTATGCGTCGTCCGCCTGTTCTGGCTCGGCGGCATAGATTGCGGTGACGGGTGCCAGGTTCGAAACCGTCAGGCACGTGCCTGAGACCATGCCGCCGCCTCCGATCGGGGCGATGACCGCATCCACTCCGTCTGTCTGTTCCAACATTTCGGCCGAGCAGGTGGCCTGACCCGCAATAACGCGCGGGTCGTTATAAGGGTGCACGAACTCTCCGCCCGTTCTGGCCTGCACTTCGGCAAAGGTCGCCTCGCGGGATGAGGTTGACGGCTCGCACTCCGTGATTGTCCCGCCATAGCGGCGCACGGCGTCCTTCTTGGCCTGCGGCGCAGTGCGCGGCATCACCACGTTGCAGGGAATACCCCGCCGTCCGGCGGCATAAGACAGGGACAAAGCGTGGTTGCCACTGGAGTGTGTGCAAACGCCCTTGGTCGCCATATCATCACTCAGGCCGAAAACCGCGTTGCTCGCACCGCGTACTTTGAACGCGCCGGCTTCTTGGAAGTTCTCGCATTTAAAGAACAGCTGCGCTCCGGTCAGGTCGTTCAAATAGTCCGACACCATGATCGGCGTGCGTCGGATGAAGGGTTTGATCCGTTCATGCGCAGCGCGCATATCTTCGATCGTCAGATCCGCTGCGGGGATGTGATCCAGCATTGCCATCCTCCTCAGGCTGCGGCCTGGGCGCGGTCAGATGGGCCGGTGCGATAGTAATCCTGTGCCGCCGCGACCCCGCTGCCCAAAGTGATCGGATAGTTCAGATCGGCCATCGCCATCTCGATTGTGCTGAGGCCGGACAGAACCATCACATCCGTCAGACTGCCCAGATGGCCGATGCGGAACGCCTTACCATTCAGTTGACCCAGTCCAATACCAAAGGACACGCCATAAGCGTTGAACGCGTGGTCAGTGAGTGTGTTGCTATCATACCCGTCTGGCACGTAGATCGCGCTGACAGTGTCAGAATACAGATCGGGCGATTGCGCGACCAGTTTCAGCCCCCAGGCGTCGACGGCGCGGCGCACACCTTCGGCCAGTCGGAAATGCCGGGCATAAACGTTCTCAAGCCCTTCTTCGAACAGCATCTTGAGGCTTTCGCGCATGCCGTAGATCAGTTGCAGCGGTGGCGTGTAGGGAAACCCACCCGATGCGTTGGCCGCCATCATATCGTCGAAGTCAAAGAAGGTGCGCGGCAGCATGGCGCTTTTCATCGCGTCCTGTGCCTTAGTGCTGACGCACAGAATTGCCATGCCGGTCGCCAGCATGAACCCTTTTTGCGACCCCGACACGGCGATATCGACGCCCCAAGCGTCAAAGTCGAACGGCATTGAAGCCAGAGAGCTGACGCAATCGACAAACAGCATCGCGGGATGGTTTTCCGAATCCATCGCTTGGCGAACCGCTGCGATGTCCGAACGCACCCCGGTGGCTGTTTCGTTGTGGGTCACCAGAACAGCGCGGATTTCATGCGCGGTATCATCGGCCAAAGCGGCCTGAAACTGATCAGCGGGTGCGCCGGTGCCCCAAGGACATTCGACGATCTGAACGTCCAGCCCGTGACGCTCGCACAGGTCTATCCAGCGATGGCTGAACACGCCGTAGCGCGCGACCAGAACCTTGTCGCCGGGGCTGAGTGTGTTGGTCACGGCCGCTTCCCATCCACCGGTGCCGCTGGCAGGGAAGGTCACGATCTGGCCGGTCGTGGTGCCGAACACCTTTTTCGTGTCCTCAAGAACGGGCGCAAAGGTTTCGACAAAATCCGGTGCGCGGTGATCCTGCGTTTGGACCTGCATGGCAAGACGCAACCGGTCTGGAATGTTGGTTGGGCCGGGTATGAAAACCGGGTTTTGGTTGGACATCTGTTATTCCTCCGCTTTGGATGTAAGTGTCCGGGAAAACCTCACGACGTGCAATTTTCTTGAAAAATATTTTCATTTTTGCAATTAAATATTTAACGCGCTGTATTTATGCAGTTTTTCGTTTTTCATTTTTGGATCTCAAAAATGAACGGTTCAGAAATAATCTGGCGCAGAGCAATGGAGTAGGGCGATGGACAATCAGAAAAGACCGCGTGGCAGGCCCAAATCCCTGTTCAAGGAAAGTTCGGCCGGGACCATGCAATCGCTGGATCGGGCGCTGGGCGTTCTGACCACGGTTGCCCGGTTGGAACGCGCAGCGCTCAGCGATCTGGCGCGCGAGATTGATGTGCCGACGGCCACGACGCACCGGATCCTGGTAACCTTGCAGAAACACGGGTTTGTTGCATTCGACGACGAACGTCAGGAATGGATGATCGGGATTGAGGCGTACCGGACCGGCGCTTCGTTCCTACGCCGCAACAGCGTTCTTGAAATCGGGCGCCCAATTCTGAGGCGTCTTATGCAGGACAGCGGTGAAACCGCCAACCTGGCGGTGCCGGATGGGTCCGAAGTAGTCTTCGTCGGTCAGGTCGAAACTCCGAACCCCATTCGCGCCTTTTTCCCGCCCGGGGCACGAACGCCGATGTATGCCTCTGGCACTGGCAAGGCGATCCTTGCAGCGATGAGCGAAACGGGGTTGGCCAAAACGCTAGCGGCGATTTATCCGGTGGAATTCACCGCGAACACGCAGATACCGGGCGACGGACTTCAACAGGATCTTTCCAAGACCCGTGCACGCGGCTGGTCGCATGACCGAGAAGAAAGATATCAGGGCATGTCCTGTATCGGCTCGGCGATTTTCAATGACCGGGGGGAGCCATGTGCAGGGATCTCGGTATCGGGTCCGACCGCTCGGTTTGGCGCGGATCGAGCGCATGCGCTGGGTGAATTGGTTCTGGCCGCAGCGCGGGAAATCACCCATCTTAGCGGCGGCCAGACCCCGAAAACCTGAAGCCCTGCTACCTGCGGGGTACGCGAGGAATACGCGACTGAGTTAGCTTGTACTTGTGTTCAGGATGCGGCGGATGGCCGTGGGTGCGGCCCCAAAAATCAGTGCCGCCGCGCCGCAGCCAGATTGGGATGCACAAGATCAGACCCACGAAAAACCCACCCGTATGCGCCCAATAGGCCACCCCGCCTTCGTCCGGGTTGCTGGCCAGACTGCCAAAGAACTGCATAGCCAACCAAACCCCCAGCATGACAAAGGCAGGTATTGTGAATATGCGGAAATAGACAATGAGGATCAGCATGATATCCACGCGGGCCTTGGGGAACAGCAGCAAGTAACCACCCATGACACCCGCAATCGCACCGGATGCGCCAATGGTCGGCACGACCGAGCCCGGCGCTGTGAAAACATGGATCAGACCCGCCCCGATTCCGGCTGCAATATAGAAAAGCAGAAAGGGCAGGTGGCCCATTTCATCTTCGAGGTTGTCGCCGAAAATCCACAGGAACAGCATGTTTCCGGCCAGATGCATCCAACCTCCGTGCAGGAACATCGAGGTCACCAGCGTCTCAAAAGCAAAACCGTCCGTGATCCGCGCCGGGATAATCGCATAGTCGTAGTACAGCTGATTGATCAGCCGGACATCGTTCATGATGCCCACATAGCTGAGGAATATCAGGATATTGGCCGCCATCAGCAGGTAGACGACATAGGGTGTTCGCCCCGAAGGGTTATGGTCGCGGATTGGAAACATGAGGCGACGCTGGGCTTTTCCCGGCCCAGCGTCAAGGCATGCTTACGCCGCACCCCCAAGCAATGCGGCATTGCCGCCCGCGGCTGTTGTATCAACGCACAGGTGACGCTCGGCCAGAACGCGCGCGCGGTCCGGAAGGCCGGGGATCAGCGGCAGGATCGGACCGTCCCGGCGGGCGAGGTGACGTTCGATCTCACGCGCTGTGTCGTCATCGCCCCACCAAAGAACGCCCGATATCCCGGTCACGTTCTCCAGCCGATGCAAGTCTAACGAACCGGTCGCCTGAATGGCCGTACCACCCAGCGCCTGAACGGCGTCGGCTTGCGCGCGCGCGGCCTCGGTTCCGGGTCCCATGCACAGCAATGGCGGGCGTGCGAATTCGCTCAACCGATTGGATTCGCCCGTCGGGCCGGGCAGGGATTGGGTCTGCACCGACGCGGGCGTACCCTGAACATCCGGCAACTCGCTCATCGGGCGTTCCCACTGCTCGTCGGACCGCTGCCGGTCCGGGGCGCAGAACCGCGTCATGTAATTCGGTCCACCCGCCTTGGGGCCTGTGCCCGAAAGCCCCTCACCGCCAAATGGCTGAGATCCTACGATGGCGCCGATTTGGTTGCGGTTGACGTAGATATTGCCCGCATGCACCGCTTCGGTGATGTGTTGCACCCGGTCGTCAATGCGTGTGTGCAAACCAAATGTCAGTCCGTACCCGGTTGCGTTAATGTCGGCGATCACCTGATCAATCTCAGATGCCTTGAAGCGAACGACATGCAGGACAGGGCCAAAAATCTCACGCTTCAGCGCGGAAATGCCGGGTATCTCAATAAGTGTTGGGGCGATGAATGTCCCTTCCGGCGGTATGCGCGTGTCCTTTAAAACGCGGCCTGCGGCGCGGGCATTGGCAACGTGATCTGCAATGCCCTGGCGCGCCGACTCGTCAATAACCGGTCCGCAATCGGTTGAGATCAACCAAGGATCTCCGACCTGTAGAGCCTGCATTGCACCGGTTAGCATTGTCAGCAAATCGTCGGCGATATCTTCCTGGACATAGAGACACCGCAAGGCAGAACACCGCTGCCCGGCAGATTGAAACGCGCTTTCGATGATAGACTGAACGGCCTGTTCGGGCAGGGCGGTACTGTCCACGATCATCGCGTTCAACCCGCCGGTCTCGGCGATCAGAGGCGTGCCGGGGCGCAGGTTGTCGGCCATGGCTGCGCGTATTTTCAACGCGGTCGCCGTCGATCCGGTAAACGCCACGCCGGATACACGCGGATCAGAGGTCAACGCCGCACCAACGGACGGGCCGCCGGGCAATAATTGCAGCACGTCGCGGGGAACGCCGGCCTCGTGCAGCAATTGAACGGCCCGATGCGAGATCAGTGGCGTTTGCGGTGCGGGCTTGGCCAGAACTGCGTTGCCTGTGGCCAAGGCTGCTGAAATCTGGCCTGTGAAGATGGCGAGCGGGAAGTTCCATGGGCTGATGCAGGTGAAAACGCCTGCCGGTTCCGCATCGGGAATGTTCGCAGCGTAGTAGCGCAGGAAATCGACCGCCTCACGCAGTTCGGCAACGGCATCGGGCAGGGACTTACCTGCCTCGCGCGCGAGCAAGGCGAAAAGCTCGCCGAAATGAGCCTCATATAGATCGGCAGCAGTATTCAAGATACGCGACCGTTCTGCTGGTGGTGCCTGCCACGGTGCCGCGGAATTCAGGGCAAGCTCGACATCCTCGGCGCTGGCGGGGGCGATTGCTCCGGGGCGATCCTGTGGTTGGGCCGGATTGGTGACCGGTTGGTCCTGTTCCGGGCTTGCATCGCCGGACAGCAGCGGCTGGGCATACCAATGGTGCGCCCGGAAAGCATCCCGCGCGGCGTCGATCTTGTCCAATGTCGGGGTGTGGTGAAGGTCGAAACCCTTCGAATTCACGCGTTCGGGTTGGAACAGGTTCGGTCCGGTTGGCAGCGGTCGTGCCTGATCCACAATGGTCAGGAACGGATCAGCGGCGACCTCTTCCGGCGGAACGTTCTCGTCCACGATTTGGTTAACGAATGACGAGTTTGCACCGTTCTCCAGCAGACGCCGCACCAGATAGGCCAGCAGGTCCCGATGCGCCCCGACCGGCGCATAGATCCGGCACCGTGTGTTGTTTTGGTCTTTGACAAGCTGGTGCAGGGTTTCGCCCATTCCATGCAGGCGCTGGAACTCGAATGGCTGGTCATCGGCCATGTGAAGGATCGCACTGACCGTATGGGCGTTGTGGGTGGCAAATTGCGGGTAAATTCGATCGGTCATACCCAGCAGTTTGCGCGCATTCGAGATGTAAGAAATGTCCGTGGCCGCCTTGCGGGTGAACACGGGAAAGCCATCGATGCCTTCAACCTGAGCTCGTTTGACCTCGGTATCCCAGTAGGCCCCTTTGACCAAACGAACCATCAGCTTTCGATCGTGACGCCCGGCCATGTCATACAGTGTGTCCAGCACGATCCCGGCGCGCGGGCCATAAGCCTGAACGACGATACCCAGGCCGCCCCAACCATCCAGGGCCGGTTCGGCCATCACCGCCTCGATCACCTGCAGAGACAGGGAGAGGCGATCTGCTTCTTCAGCGTCTACATTTAAGCCCATACCTGCTGCCTTGGCCAAAAGGGCCAAGGCCAGCAACCGGGGCACCAGTTCTTCCATGACTTCTGCTTCTTGCGCCAACTCATAGCGTGGATGGAGCGCCGACAGCTTGACGGAAATCCCCGGATTGGCTCGGATATCGTCGTGAATGCAGGCTTCGGCGATTGCAGCAATCGCCCGTGAGTAGGACAGGTGATAGCGGGCGGCATCGGCTTCGGTTCGCGCGGCTTCGCCCAGCATGTCGTAGGAATAGGTGTAGCCCTTAGCCTCCATGCCGCTGGCGCGGTCCAAGGCGGATTGGATGGTCTCGCCTAAGACAAACTGGCGACCCATTTCCTTCATCGCGCGCCCGACGGCCGTTCGGATCACGGGTTCGCCCAGCCGTTTGATCGCACCGCGCAAGACACCGACCGGAGAGGTCTTGTCTTCATCCAGCACCTTGCCTGTCAGCATCAGGGCCCATGTGGACGCATTGACCAGAGACGATGAGGATTGACCCAGATGCTTGCCCCAATCCGACGGGGCAATCTTGTCCTCGATCAGCGAGTCGATGGTGTCGGCATCGGGGACGCGCAGCAGCGCCTCGGCCAGACACATCAACGCGATGCCTTCGTCGGTGGACAGGCCGTATTCGGCCAGGAACACTTCCATCATACCGGGTGAGGTGCTGGACCTGATATCACGCACCAATTGCGCCGCAGCCGCGCAGATCGCGGCGCGGTCGGCTTCGCTCAGATCAGCATTTGCGATCAACGCGTCAAGAATTTCCGACGGATCTGCATAGGTTTTGGCATCAATGCGGGCGCGCAGGCTGTGTGACATGTGTCCTCCGGTCTTTTGAGTAATATAGTGTCGATTTTTCGGGACGATTGCCTTAGTTTTGTCTTTGGTCGGGCGATCAGCCTGTTTTTTGAGGTTTGGGCGATGCAAAAAGACTTTCCGGGGCTGGATCGGTTTGACAAATCAATTCTGGCGATTCTGGCCGAGGACGGCCGGATCCCCATCGCCGATCTCGCGCGGCGTATCGGGCTTTCGAAATCCCCAACTCAAGCACGTGTGAAGAGACTTGAGGCTGATGGCATCATTACCGGATATCGTGCCTTGCTGGACCCCATTCGCCTTGGTTTGGACCACGTAGCCTTTGTCGAAGTCCGATTGACTGACACGCGCGAGAGAGCTTTAGCCGATTTCAACGCGGCCGTTCGTAAAGTGCCTGAGATCGAACAAGCCCATATGATTGCGTCGAATTTTGACTACCTTCTGAAAATTCGCACCGGGTCTATGTCGGAATACCGCGCGGTTCTGGCCGAAAAGATCTCATCATTGCCGCATGTCGCCAGCACCTCAACCTTTGTCGCGATGGAGGCTGTGAAAGAGACCGGGGTGTCTGGGGCCTTGGATGCGATGGGTTGACGAACACGTTGCACGCGTCACCATTGGCGCATGAAACGCTTTGCTTACGCCTCAATTTTCTATGCTGCGACCGTTTTTGCGGCCAATGCGCAAGACTGCCCTGTCGCGCCAGACCATTCCGCAGATGTATCGGCGGTTCTGGAACAGATACAGAGCGCTGAAACCGAACAGTCCGCTCATGCACTGTCCGGTCAGTTATGGGAGTTCTGGACCGATGCTCCGGACGAAAGCGCGCAGGCCGTTCTGGACCGTGGCATGACACGTCGAAATGCGTGGGACTTGCTGGGCGCGATTGAAGATTTTGACAAGCTGGTCGCGTACTGCCCGTCCTACGCCGAAGGGTACAACCAACGCGCATTCGCCCACTACCTGCGTCAGGATTTTCAATCCGCGCTGCCCGACTTGGACAAGGCAATCGAGTTGTCACCCAACCATGTTGCCGCGATCAGTGGCCGCGCGTTGACTTTGTTAGGGCTTCAACGCGTTGATGAAGCGCGTGAGGCGTTGTCCCAGGCCTTGGAATTGAACCCTTGGCTATCGGAACGTCATCTCATGGCCCCGGGAGGACCGCTGGCCGTGCCGGGTGAGGATATCTGAAAAAACGCCCCCGAGCCGCAAGGCCGGGGGCGTTTTGACTATTAAGTTTTTAGCCGACCAGACCGTTATCGGTACGCTTGATTGCTATCACCGACGACCGTGGCGTGCCGCCGTCCGGCCAATTGCTGCCGGGGTGCTGGATGCCGACAAACATGGTGCGCAGATCGCTGGACCAGGCCAGACCGGTGACCTCACAGCCGTTCGGGCCGGTCATGAAACGCGCGATCTCGCCGGTGATCGGATCCCCAACCAGCATCTGGTTGTTGCCGTTGCCTGCGAAGTCTCCTTCATTGTCGTCATTTCCGTCCGTCTGGATCCAGATCAACCCGGTCGAGTCAATCACCATGCCATCGGGCGAGTTGAACAGGTTCCCTTCATTCACGTTTGCCGAACCGGCGCGATCGTCCGAGTGAACCGTCGGATTGCCCGCCATCACGTACAGGTCCCAATCGAACCCTTCGGCGGCGTGGTCGTCATTTGCGGGGCGCCAGCGCACGATCTGACCGTACTTGTTGGCCTCGCGCGGGTTGGGGGCGTTGACCGAGGTGTCATCTCCACCGGCGTTAGCCTTCACGCCACGGTTCTTGTTGTTGGTCAGACAGCAATACGCTTCTACCGCAACAGGGCTGGATGCGACCCATTCAGGGCGGTCCATGGTCGTGCCGCCGGCCTTGGACGCGGCCATACGGGTAAAGACTGCGATATCGGCTTCGTCCATCCCGGTGGTTTCCGGTGTCAGAGCCAGCCATTCGCCCTTCATGTCGTCGTTGAACTTGGCGACGTAGAGCGTGCCGTCGTTCAGCAGGCCCTCGGTTTCACCTCCCGGTTGGTAGGTGCCGTTCGACACAAACTTGTACAGGTACTCGCCCCGCTCATCGTCGCCCATGTAGACAACAACACGACCATCTGCGGCCAGAGTGACCTCGGCATTCTCGTGCTTGAAACGGCCCAGACCGGTATGCTTGACCGGCGTGCTGTCGGGCTTGGTCGGGTCGATTTCGACGATCCAGCCCGCGCGGTGCGGCTCGTTCGGGTTTTTCGACGTATCGAAACGAGGATCGAACAGTTCATAGCCGTTCCAGCTTTCGGCTTTCACACCATAGCGTTTGAAGCCATCTGCAACCTTTTGGTCGTAAGTGACGTTTTCATCGCTGGACCCGAAGTAGCCGTTAAAGTTCTCTTCGCAGGTCAGGTAGGTACCCCACGGAGTTTTACCTGCACCACAGTTGTTCATCGTACCCAACGACGTGGTTCCGGTCGGATCAGCTTCAGTTTTCAGCAGGTCGTGACCTGCTGCGGGGCCAACGATCTTCATCGGCGTGTTATGGTGGATACGACGGTTGAAAGGGCTGTCCTTGACGACCGACCAGCCATCGGGGCCTTCGGTGATTTCCATCACGGTGACACCCTGAATGTTCTGCAACTTCAGAACATCGTCGGCGTTGGCCGGAACACCTTCCTGCGCGGCGGGCAGGTTGATCTTGCGGTTCGGGTATTCGTGGTTGATCGCGATCAACTCGTGGCCCTGGAACGAGAATGTCTCCATCCCATCGGTGTTTTCACCGAAGATGCGGTCCGATTTTTCAACTGGGCCACCATCGGTGATGTCATAGCCGTCGGCATCGGAAAACAGCGGGTCGCCCCAGCGCGTCATAACCTTCCACTCATAGCCTTCTGGCACGTGAACGGTGCCGTCTGTCTGAGCAGCGATCGGCGTGAAGGCAAAGCGCGAGGCCGTAACTGCGTGTGCGGCAGTTGAACCCATCAGGCCCGCACCCATCGCGGCGGCACCCGAGCCAAAGGCCACTACGCCAGCCAGAAACCCACGGCGAGAGATGGCGTTTTCGACGACGCGATCAAAATCGTTTTCCTCGGGGCGGGGGAAATGCAGCTCGTCCCAATCGTCGGCGGACAGGGTGGTGGTATCAACGTCTTTCATGAATGGCTCCTGGCTGTCTTAGAGTAGTCGATGAAAGGCATGTAGGGCGACTTTGTGACATGTTCTTAACAACATTATTAATGACTTCAATTGGCCCTCAAGAAAAAGCATTCGGCTGGCGAAAGCATACCAAAGCTTTCTGCCAGCCGCGCTTGTTATCTTGGTAAAGTGTTGTTGTGACGATCAGGTTGTGTGATCCCCGCAGTATGCCGGTTTAAGCCAGCCGCTGCCCTGCTTCATCAAAGCGATAGGCCTTCTCGGATGCATATCCGAACCGCAACTCCTGACCTTCGGCGATGGCATGTTGGCCAAACAAACGGGCTGTGACGTCGTGGTCCTGAACTTTGGCAATCACGTTGGTGTCCCCGCCCAACTTTTCCACATGGCTGACACGCGCGGCAAGCGGGCCGTCATCTGACAGGAACAGGTCCTCGGGGCGAATTCCGATCGTGTTCTGACCGCTTTCTTGAACTAACGCTTCAGGCAGGAAGTTCATAGAAGGTGAGCCCAGGAACCCGGCGACGAACTGATTTGCGGGGTTGTTGTACAGCTCCATCGGGCTACCGATCTGCTCAACCCGACCATCGCGCAGAACAACGATCTTGTCGGCCAGCGTCATCGCTTCGGTCTGATCATGGGTCACATAGATCATCGATGCATCCAAAGCACGGTGCAGATTGGCGATCTCGATCCGAGTGTTCATCCGCAGGGCGGCGTCCAGATTGGACAGCGGCTCATCAAACAGGAACAGTTTAGGTTCACGCACAATGGCGCGCCCGATGGCGACACGCTGGCGCTGGCCACCTGACAGCTCGGACGGGTAACGGTCCAAATAGGGTTCAAGGTTCAGCATCCGGCTGGCCTTGGCGACACGGCCTTCGATTTCCGATTTGGGCTGCTTTTCCTGCTTCAGCGCAAGGGTCATATTGCCCCGAACGCTGAGGTGGGGATAGAGCGCATAGCTTTGGAACACCATCGCGATCCCACGCTTGGATGGCGGTACCAGATTGACCTGCTGCCCGCCAATGTTGATCTCACCAGACGATGCATCTTCGAGCCCCGCAATCACCCGGAGCAGGGTGGACTTGCCACAACCCGACGGGCCGACAAAGACGACGAATTCGCCTTCTTCGACCTCCAGCGTGATGTCTTTCAGGACATGCACGTTGCCAAAGGACTTGTTCACATTGTTCAGCGTCAGGGCGGTCATGATGCGGGCTCCTCAAGGGAAACGGGCTGGCCGGTTCGGATACTTTGATCCGCAGCCAGACAAATGGCGAGCGATTGGACGGCGTCATTCATATGACGGGTCAGGTCGATATCTTCGGCGATAGCGCGCAGCATATAAGCCTGCTCGGCATCACAAAGGTCTTGATGGCCGGGTTCGTCCGGCATCTCGATGGTGTGGTCGCCTTGCGGTGTATGGACCAGCAAGCCGCCGACTTTGGTATGGCCGTCGATGTCGGCAGACGCACCCTTGTTCCCATCGGCAATCGAAACGGACCCGTTGGGCGACACGATATCTTTCACAAAGAACGCGGTTTCCGACATCATCGGGCCCCATCCGGCCTCGTACCAGCCGACCGAGCCGTCGTCGAAGACCACCTGAAACTGGCCGTAATTGTACATGTCCGGTGCGATTTCATCCGACAGGCGCAGGCCCATACCATGCACCCGGACAGGCAGCGCGTCAGTGATCTGGCACATCACGTCGACATAGTGCACGCCGCAATCAACAATGGGCGAAGTGGTCTGCATCAATGCCTTATGCGTTTCCCATTCCGCGCCCGACGACTGCTGGTTCAGGTTCAACCGGAACACATAGGGTCCGCCAAGATTGCGCGCCTCATCGATCAGCCGCATCCAAGAGGGGTGATGGCGCAGGATATATCCAACCACCAGCTTACGATTCAGCCGGGTTGCTGTTTCGACCACACGCCGGGCGTCGGCGACATTAGTGGCCAGCGGTTTTTCAACAAACACATGTGCGCCAGCCTCCATCGCCGCACAGGCAAAATCCGCGTGGCTATCAGAGTAGGTGGCGACCACGACCAAGTCGGGTTTCGTTTCAGCCAGCGCCGCTGCGAAATCCGAATATGCCGGATAACCTGCAAGGTCTGGATGATCCACACGGCCAGACCGGTTCACCAAACCAACGATCTGCGCGTCGGGGTGGTGATGGTGCGCCAGCGCGTGGCACAAACCCATATTGCCGAGGCCTGCAATCAGTACGCGGGTCATTTGACTGCTCCGGATGTGATGCCGCGGATCAGCTGTCGCGAGAAGATGACGTACAGGACAAGCACCGGCAGAATGGCCATCGACAAGGCCGACAGGACCGCGTTCCAATCGGTCACGAACTGGCCGATGAACACTTGGCTGCCCAGTGTCAGGGTCTTGGTTTCTTCGGCGGGGGCCAGGATCAACGGGAACCAAAGGTCGTTCCAGATCGGGATCATGTTGAACACGGCCACGGTCGCCATCGCGGGCCGGACCAGAGGCAGAACAAGGCGGAAGAATATCGTGTATTCGGATAATCCGTCGATGCGCCCGGCATTCTTCAGGTCATCGCTGACTTGTCGCATGAATTCGGACAGGATGAATACGGCCAATGGCAACCCTTGAGCCGTATAAACAAGGATCAGCGCCCAGAGCGAGTTTACCAGCCCGGTCGCCACCATCATCTCAAGGATCGCCACGGTGCCGATACGAATGGGGATCATGATCCCCAGCGCCAGATACAGCCCCATGATCAGGTTGCCCTTGAACTGGTATTCCGACAACGCATAGGCGGCCATCGCGCCGAACAACAGGATGAAAGACAGCGATGCCACGGTGACAATCATCGAGTTTTGGAAATACAGGAAGAAATCCCCCTGCTTCATCACCGTCTCATAGCCAATCATCGAGAAGCTGTCGGCATTGGGCAGAGCCAATGGTTCGCGAAAGATCGCGCGGCGGGATTTGAAGCTGTTGATCAGGATCACAAAGACCGGAAACAGTGCGATCAGTGTGTACAGGATCAGCGCGCCGTGCATCGCGACCATGTTGAGGGGGTTATGACGTGCTTTGTTCATCGTGATGCCCTCAGAGTTGATACCGGCGCATCCGGGTCTGGACGCCGAAAAGGTAGATACAAACACCCACAAGGATGATGGCGAACATTGCCCCGGCGATAGCCGAACCCATATGCGGGTCACCCAGTTGCAGCTGGAAGCCAAAGAATGTGCGGTACATGAAGGTACCAAGAATATCGGTCGAGAAATCCGGCCCCGCCAACGCGCCTTGTGACGCGTAGATCAGATCGAATGCGTTGAAATTCCCGACGAAAGTCAAGATCGAGATGATCCCGATCGAGGGCAGGATCAGCGGCAGTTTGATCTTCCAGAAGGCCGCTGTTCCGGTGATGCCGTCGATCTCTCCGGCCTCAAGAATTTCTTCGGGGATGGTCAACAGCGCAGCGTAGATCAACATCATCGGGATGCCGACAAACTGCCAGACCGAAATCAACGCCAGTGTGGTCAGTGCATATTCCTCTTTCCCCAGCCATGGGGCGAACAGCGACTTGAGCCCGACAGCATCCAGCATCGACGGCGCGATGCCCCAAAT
This sequence comes from Ruegeria sp. AU67, assembly GCF_900312795.1. Classification (NCBI taxonomy): domain Bacteria; kingdom Pseudomonadati; phylum Pseudomonadota; class Alphaproteobacteria; order Rhodobacterales; family Roseobacteraceae; genus Ruegeria; species Ruegeria sp. AU67. The sequence goes on along the minus strand of NZ_OMPH01000030.1, from coordinate 185,735 downwards.
CGGCGAGAGGATCAGTTTCCACGCGAACCCGACGATCACAAAGCTCAGGATCGTGGGGATGAAGATCGCCGACCGATACAAGGCTGCAAACCTCAGGCGCGGGTGGCTGAGCAGGGCGGCCAATGCAATCCCGATCGGGTTTTGAACCAGCATGTGGATCAGGAAGAACCAGAAGTTATTGCCCAGTGCATTCCAGAACTGTTCGGACCAGATTGGATCAAAGAACAGGGTTTGAAAGTTCTGCAATCCAACGAAAACGCGGCTTTGGTCAATCTCGGTATAGAGCGCCAGACGCAGCGTGTTGAACAGCGGGAAAATCATCACCGCCGTGTAAACAAGAACGGCCGGTGCAAGAAACACAAGGATATGCCAGCGGAAGCGGGGGCGGTTCATGGGATTGCTTTCAAAGGAGTGTCGGGGATACCCGGGCGATCACCGCCGCCCGGGTATGTGTCAGATCAGCGCTTACTGGTGCGGAGCGTACCAGGAGGACAGGCCTTTTTGCAGGTCTGCGCCCAGTTCTTCAGGGCTGTTGGCGCCCTTGATGGCGGCAACGGATGCGCCCCAGGTCTCGTTCTCAAGGTTCGGCGTGCCGCGCGACAGGATCTGATATGTCGAACGGATAGTCGATTCACATTCATCGCGCCATCCGACGAACTCTTTGGCCAACGGATCTGCCAGCTCGACCGGAGTGTTGGACAGCGGGAAGAAACCCGGCACGGCGTTGCCAAAGATTTCGGCAAACTCGGGGCTTGCGACCCACGCGAGGAAGGTCTCAGCGGCCTCGGGGTGCTCGGAAGCAGCATTCATGCCAATGCCGATATCCGTGTGGTCAGAGATATAGCAGGTGTCGCCCGCGTTTTGGACCGGCGGCTTGAACGCGCCCATCTCAAAGTCGGCCTGTGTGTTGAAGCCAGCAATCTCCCACGATCCGGCAGGGTAGATCGCAGCCCGGCCCAGAGTGAAGATGTTCTGGCTGTCGGGATAGGTCTGTGCCTCATATCCGTCGCCCAGATACTGTCCCCAGCGCGCCAATGTGGCGTAAGGGGCAGTCCAGGCTTCATCCGTCAGTTTCTGCTCGCCCGCGATCAGGGCCTGACGACCTTCTTCGCCTTTCCAATAGTTTGGGCCGATGTTGTTGTAGCCCATTGTGGCGGCTTCCCACTGATCGTTGGTGCCCATCGCCATCGGAATGTAGGTGCCGTCTTCCTTGATCTTGTCGAGTGCAGCAAAGAACTCGTCTTCGGTGGTAGGCACGTCGATGCCCAGCTCAGCAAACGCATCCTTGTTGTAAATGAAGCCGTGGATCACCGACGCCATCGGAACACAGAAGCTGGCCGAGCCGTCATCCGTCTGCCATGCCGATTTTGCCACGTCCGAAAAGTTGCTCATCGCGTCGACCGAAGACAGATCGGTCAGGTGCCCGGCCTCATACAGTGCCAGCGACGCATCAAACGGACGGCACGTGATAAGATCACCGGCCGAACCCGCATCCAGTTTCGAGTTCAACACAGCGTTGTATTCTGCCGGAGCTGATGGGGTGAACTGCAGTTTGATCCCAGGGTGTTTGGCTTCGAACGCCGGGATGATCTGTTCCTGCCACAAGGTCAGGTCGTCATTGCGCCAGCTTTCGATGATCAGCGTGACGTCCTCGGCATAGGCGCTTGAAGCCATCAGGGTCGTGCCCAGTAAGGCCAGTTTCAGGCTATTGCGTTTCATTCGTATTCTCCCAGTTGGTTAGCAGTTATTTATCTTGTTCCAGTGCGGATTTCAGAACCCCGCCGCTTGCGTCCAGAACGGCCGAGGCATCTTTGGGTGATATGCCAAGTGCGGCGATTAGCACCGCCGGCTTCACGTCTCCGTTCGCGGCGTCCAGCGCGCGTTTTGCTTTTTCCGTATCAACATTGGCGATCCGCGCGACGATCCCCGTCGCCCGCGCGCGCAACTTGTCGTTGTCGGCGCGCAGGTAAACCATCATGCCGCCGTGAACATGGCCAAGTTGCAGTGCCATGAGAGACGACAGCATGTTCAGAGCGATTTTCTGAGCTGTTCCAGCACCCATACGCGTCGAACCCGAGACCAATTCCGGCGGCGTCGCCAAAAGAATTGGGATATCTGCGCTTTCCAGCAAAGGGCTGCCTGCGTTATTGGCAATTCCGATAACGGTTGCGCCAAATGACTGTGCGATATTGCTGGCGGTCAGGGTGTATGGCGTCGATCCGCTTGCGGACACTGCGATGATCGTATCCGTTGGTTGCAATGTCGAAAGCGCGTCCGCTAGTCCGTCGGCTTCGTCTTCTGCGCCTCCGGGCATTTCGACACCGGTAGGCAGGCCGCCTGCCATATGTATACGGAGTTGGTTCGCAGGGATTGAGAAGGTGCCGCCCAGCTCTTGCGCGTCGGCAGCGGCCATCAACCCGGACGAGCCTGCGGCCACATAGTGCAGCACGCCGCCGGCGCGGATGGTCTGCGCCATGGCGTTGCCGCCCCGCGCGATCGCGTCCAATGCGCCACGCGCTGAGGCCGCGGCTGCAATCTGCCCCTCAACCAGCGCCCGAGCAGAGGCGACAGGGTCTTGTGGGTCCAGCTTGTTGGCGTCTGGATGCAGTTGTTCGGTCGGCGGCAGCGTCAAAAGAATCCCCCTTTGCGGTTCCCAGTACAATACCTATTCAATACCACTTGTCCATAATTTTATTTTTCCAATGGAAATCAACGTATTTTGTATCAAAACAGAGAAAAGCTGCGGAAATCGGCCTATTTTGGCCTTCCTAAATTCAAATAGGTATTATAATGGTATTGTCATGACTGAGTCTCTGAGCAATGCTGTACTGGCCATAGATGGTGGCGGAACCCGATGTCGGGTTGCATGTGAAGTCGATGGTATTGTCCATTCTGTTGAAACCGGGGCTGCCAATGTCTCGACAGATTTCGATGCGTCCGTCCTGCAGATGAAATCGGGGATCACCGAGATTGCGCAAACGCTTGCTGTAGATGTTCAGGACCTGACTCAGTTGCCCGCCTTTGTCGGATTGGCTGGCGTCACAGATGACCATATTGCCCGTCGCGTGCAGAGCGCGCTGGGCCTAACGCGGGCGCGCGTTTCCGATGATCGACCAGCCGCGCTGCGGGGTGCGCTCGCGTCTCAGGACGGCTTGATCGCCCATTGTGGCACGGGGTCCTTTGTTGCTTCGCAGAAGGATCGGGTGATGCGGTTTGCCGGGGGGTGGGGGCCAGTATTGGGGGATGAGGCATCTGCGCAATGGGTTGGTCGTTTTGCATTGGCAGGAGCATTGAATTCCGTGGATGGAATTCAGGTCACTAGCGATCTTACGCAGAAATTGCTGGATGATTTTGGCGGTAGTGCAGGGATCGTCGAATTTGCCGGGCGGGCGACGCCGACAGAGTTCGGCGCGTTGGCCCCGATGATTACCACTGCAGCAGTTTCCGGAGACGACGTCGCCAGAAAAATTATGCAGGCCGGTGCTACTTACATCGCCGATATGGCGGCACGTCTCGGATGGCAGCCAGAAGTCGCGATCTGCCTGACCGGCGGTATCTCTCCGCATTATGCGCACTATCTGCCTGCTGCCATGCAGTCAGAGATACGCCCTCCATCGGGCGAGCCGTTGACCGGGGCACTGGCTTTGGCGAAGGAGGTCCCGCATGAGCATTGCTGAATTCCTACGCTCTGATCTTTGGCTGACCTCGGAAAATGGTCCCCGCTACGTGCAGTTGCGGCGCAGGTTGCAAGAGGGGATCGATACGGGCGTCCTTGCGCCGAACTCATCGCTGCCATCTGAACGGGAACTGGTTGAAATCACAGAACTATCCCGCGTGACCGTGCGCAAGGCGATTCAGGAGCTGGTGCAGGAAGGTGTGATCGAGCAGCGCCAAGGGTCTGGGTCCTTCATTCGGGAACGTGTTCAAAGGGTTGAACAATCGCTGAAACACCTGACCTCGTTCACCGAAGATATGTCGAGCCGAGGAATGGAGACAACTTCAAAGTGGTTGGAGCGCGGAGTGTTTGCGCCAACCCCAGAAGAGGTCACTGCGCTGAATCTGTCAGAGGGTGAGCAGATATCCCGCATTTACCGCCTGCGCGAGGCGGACGGGCGTCCACTGGCGTTGGAACGTGCTGCGCTGCCACTTGATATCCTGCCGAATCCAATCGAAGTCACGACGTCTCTGTACGAAGTGCTTGATGGTCTGGGGCGCCGCCCGGTGCGCGCGGTGCAGAAGATATCGGCTCTGAATCTAGCCGCGCGAGAGGCCGAACTGCTGGAGGTGCCCGAAGGTGCGGCGGGGCTGAACATCGAGCGTATCTCATTTTTGAAAAACGGGCGGGTCGCAGAGATGACGCGGTCGCTCTATCGCGGCGACGCTTATGACTTTGTCGCTGAATTGCGCCTATAACCGGAAGGACCGGGATCAAATGTCCGAAAAGAACTCGAAAATGCGTCAGGAAATTCTGGAGATCCCTGATGCCGTCGACAGATTGCTCAGCACGGGGGCAGACAATATCCGAGCAGCTGCGCAAAGCGTAAGGGATACGGATCCACGTTTTTTGATCTCGGTCGCCCGGGGATCATCTGACCATGCCTGCAGCTATTTGAAATATGCCAGTGAACTGCTTCTTGGATTACCGGTTGCCTCGGTAGGGCCGTCCGTCAGTTCGATTTACGGGGTGGATCTCAGGGCAAAAGGATCTGTCTGCCTGTCCATCTCGCAATCCGGCCAAAGCCCGGATATTGTTGGCCTGACAGGGTCTTTGCGAAACTCTGGCGCACTGACAATTGCGGTGACCAACAACTCGGAATCGCGCCTGGCCGACGTGGCGGATGCAGTTCTGCCATTGCACGCGGGACCAGAGCTGAGCGTCGCAGCGACAAAGACATTTGTGACCTCGTTGGTGTCCGGTCTATGGTTGCTGGCCGAGGTCAAAGAGGATGCTGAATTGATCGCGGCGATCCAATCTTTGCCCGAATACCTGGCGCGGGCGGCACATTGCGATTGGTCGGCTGCAGCCGAAACAATCACCGGGCGGTCTTTGTTTACGCTTGGTCGCGGTCCTTCTTATGCAATCTCTGACGAAGCTGCATTGAAGATCAAAGAGACATGTCAAATCCATGCCGAAAGCTATTCAGCGGCCGAAGTGCTGCATGGCCCGGTGTCGATTGTCGAAGAAGGGTTTTCGGTGATTTCGTTCGCGGCCAATGATGCAGCCGAACAGGCGACTGCCGATGCGGCTGATGCCTTGGCCGAAAAAGGTGCTGCGGTTTTTGCGACGACCACCAAAGTAACGCGCGCGCAGGCTCTGCCAGTGGTTCGAACGGATCATTGGATCACCGACCCAATAACGGCGATTACGTCTTTCTACAGCATGGTAGAGGCCGTCGCCAGTGCGCGGGGGATCGACCCGGACGCACCGCGGCACCTTAAAAAAGTGACCGAAACGGTATGACAGAACGCAAGGTGATCTTTCGAAACGGGCCGATTTTCGACGGCAATCGGTTGTTAAACGACCACGCGCTTGTTTTTCGCGAGGGGCGTTCGGGGGAAGTTTTGCCCGACGCCGAGGTCGCCCAGGAAAAGGACGTTGTCGATCTGAACGGCGACATACTCAGCCCCGGTTTTGTGGATCTGCAGGTCAATGGCGGCGATGGCGTTATGTTCAACGATGATCCGTCGGTCGAAACGATCCGCAGAATTGCCGGTGCCCATCGCCGATTGGGGGTGATTTCGCTGCTGCCCACTCTGATCACCGACGAACCCGCCAAAACCCGCGCAGCAATAGATGCGACGATCGAGGCAGTGCGAGCACAGGTGCCGGGCGTCGCAGGGCTGCATTTGGAAGGGCCGCATTTGTCGGTCGCGCGGAAAGGGGCGCACGACGGTAATTTGATACGGCCGATGGCAGCAGCAGATTTGAACACGCTGATAGAAGTCGCAAATGCACTTCCCTGCCTGAAGGTAACTGTCGCCCCCGAGGCAGTGTCCGAGCAGCAGGTCCGCGCCATGAGCGACGCTGGTATCCTTGTTTCGCTCGGGCACAGCGATGCGGATTTTGCGACTTGCCAGCGGTATGCTGCCGCCGGTGCGCGTTGCGTAACCCATCTGTTCAACGCGATGAGCCAGCTGGGCAATCGTGAACCCGGCCTCGTCGGCGCAGCGCTGGCCAGCGGAACGCTGTCTGCAGGCATGATTGCCGATGGTGTCCATGTGCACCCCGCCGCGATGCGCGCTGCTTGGGCTGCGAAAACTGCGCCGGGTCAAATCTTTCTGGTCAGCGATGCGATGGCTGTGGCGGGAACCGATCAAACCGAATTCACCCTTGAAGGCCGCAAAATCACGCGAACCGACGGCAGGTTGACACTGGCGGACGGAACTCTGGCCGGCGCAGATTTGGACCTGACGACCGCCGTTGGCGTGCTGTTCAACCAAGTTGGCGTGCCGTTGCAGGACGCACTGGCGGCGGCCACTTCTTATCCGGCTCAGCTGATCGGGTTGGCCCCGCCAACGGTCTTTGAATACAGTTCGGTGATCCGGATATCTGCCGATTTCAGCCGTTGCGAATGGCTGCCCGCGCAATCTTGAGTTTGCCTTTGGCTGGCAGAATGACTGTCTGCGGGATGCGGTATACCGCCTGACAATTTTTGTCGACGAATTTGAAATCTGGCTTCGAACGGCGCTTGACGACATCTGACGCATCGCTTAAACCGACCAGCGCTGAGCGGGCGTCGTATACTGGCTATTACCTCAGCCTTCCAAGCTGATGAAGCGGGTTCGATTCCCGCCGCCCGCTCCAAATCAGCCCTAAAATTCTGCGTCAAATGGCCCTTTTATGTTGGGTCATATATTGTGGTTCTTGACCCGGCTTGCCGTGGCCGCCAAGAAGCGAACACTTAAGTGCGAAAAAGACGTAAGGGCCAATTATGGCGAACTCTGCCTCAGCCACGCCTAAGGGCAAACCTGCACCCGGTGCCACGGAAGAGCGTGCTGGATCGCGGAAGATAGGCGTTCTGTCGTCTCTTTGGCCATTTATGAAGCCGTATCGGGCCCTGATGACGGGTGCGGTTCTGGCACTGGTGTTGACGGCCAGCATGACGCTAACTCTGCCACTTGCGGTACGCCGGGTAGTCGACAATTTCCGAATTGAAGATGGCGAGTTGCTGGATTGGTACTTTCTGGCGGCACTGGGCATTGCCGCGATTTTGGCGGTGGGAACTGGCATCCGCTATGCGCTGGTGACCCGGTTGGGCGAGCGCGTTGTGGCCGATATCCGCAAGGCCGTGTTTAACCGCGTCATAGGAATGAGCCCCGAGTTCTACGAACGGGTCATGACCGGCGAGGTTCTCAGCCGTATCACCACGGACACGACCCTGATTCAGTCTGTGCTGGGATCGTCCGTATCCATTGCCTTGCGCAATATGCTTTTGTTCGCGGGTGGTTTGGTTCTGATGCTGCTGACCTCGGCCAAGCTAACGGGTTTGGTGCTTTTGCTGATCCCGGTGGTAGTGGTGCCGATACTTGTTCTGGGGCGTCGTCTGAGGGTCCTCAGCCGCGAAAATCAGGACTGGATCGCGGCCTCGTCGGGCAACGCAGGCGAGGCACTGAGCGCGGTGCAAACCGTTCAGGCATTTACGCATGAAAAAGCCAGCCGGAAGCAGTTCGACGATATGACTGAAACCTCTTATGCGGTTTCTCTTCGGCGTATTCAAACGCGCGCGGTGATGACGGTAATCGTTATCTTCCTTGTATTTTCGGGCATCGTCGGCGTGCTGTGGATGGGGGCTAACGACGTTCGTAACGGCGTGATGACCGAAGGTGTTCTGATCCAGTTCGTGATCTATTCAATCATCATGGCCGGCTCTGTCGCCGCCCTCTCTGAGATTTGGAGCGAGCTGCAACGTGCAGCCGGCGCGACCGAGCGTCTAGTGGAATTGCTGAATGCGCAGGATACCGTGATTGATCCGGACAAGGCAGCATCACTGCCTTCACCTGTTCGGGGCGAGATCCGTTTTGAGGATGTGATCTTCCACTATCCGGCCCGTCCGGCTGTTGTGGCACTGGACCATCTGACCCTGTCGATCCAACCGGGTGAAACCGTGGCTTTCGTTGGTCCATCGGGTGCAGGCAAAACCACAGTGATTCAAATGATCCAGCGGTTCTACGATCCGGATGCAGGTCATGTCAGTCTGGACGGCGTTGACCTGCGCGACCTCGACCGATCCGATTTCCGGCAGCACATGGCATTGGTGCCCCAGGACCCGATCATCTTTGCAGCCTCGGCCCGCGAGAATATTCGGTTCGGGCGTCTGAACGCTTCGGATGCCGAGGTTGAGGCCGCCGCGCGTGCGGCTGCGGCACATGAGTTCATCTCGAAACTGCCCGAAGGCTATGACAGCTTTGTCGGGGAACGCGGCGTTATGCTGTCGGGTGGTCAGAAACAGCGGATCGCGATTGCACGCGCCATCTTGCGTGATGCTCCGGTTCTGCTGCTGGACGAGGCGACTTCGGCCTTGGATGCCGAAAGCGAACGCGCGGTTCAGGGCGCGGTTGACCAGATGCGCGCCGGGCGCACCACACTGATCGTGGCCCACCGTCTGGCGACGGTCAAAAAGGCGGATCGGATCGTTGTGATGGAAGCCGGTCAGATCGTGGCCCAAGGCACGCACGAGGATCTGGTCGTTCAGGATGGCTTGTATGCTCGCCTGGCGCGCCTGCAATTCACCGACGGAGTTGCGGCAGAATAGCCTGACGTCGGGGAAGTCAGTTTTACGCCGCTGCGTAATTCTACAAATTTGGGCGTGGCCCCTCTAACCCGTCGCTTGCACCTGCGGGGTTTTGCTTCCATCTTGTTTTGGAAAAAACCGCGCAAGACGTGGGAGAAAAACAGGGAGGAGTCACATGGCCTTTGTGGGTTTGGAAGACAAGGCGAGAATGGAGCAGGAAATGTCGTGGGAGGATCGGGATGTTCCGGTCACTTTCCACCAGTTGCTGTCACGCACAGCAGGCAAATTTCCGAACAGTGATGCGGTCAGCTTTCAGCTCATGTCTGGTCCGACAGACAAGGCCGAGACTCTGACGTGGTCGCAACTGTTAGGCAAAGTCAATCAGGCAGCGAACCTGTTCCGGTCTTTGGGTGTCGGCGAGAAAGACGTGGTGGCCTATGTGCTGCCCAACTGTAACGAAACGCTAGTCACCATGATGGGCGGTGCAGTCGCAGGCATCGTGAACCCGATCAACCCGCTGCTAGAGCCCGAGCAGATCGCCGCAATCCTGCGCGAAACCGGTGCCAAAGTGGTTGTGACGTTGAAGTCCTTCCCCAAAACGGATGTGGCGCAAAAGGTCGAAGAGGCGGTGCGCCACGCGCCCAACGTCAAAACCATTCTCGAGATTGACCTCAACCGCTATCTGACGCCGCCAAAATCCTGGCTGGTGCCGTTCCTGCGTCCAAAGATGGGCGACAAGGAAAAACTGGCCCATGCGGATTACAAGAACTTCAATATAGAACTGGCCAAGCAGCCAACGACACTGACTTTCGAAGACAGCAAGGAAGATCGCGTTGCCTGCTATTTCCACACCGGCGGCACAACGGGCATGCCGAAGGTCGCGCAGCACAAATACTCGGGCCTTATCTACAACGGCTGGCTGGGGAACACTCTGTTGTTCTCGGACGAGGACGTGATCATGTGCCCGCTGCCCATGTTCCACGTTTTTGCCGTGCATGTGATCATGATGGCTGCCGTCTCATCCGGCGCGCATGTGGTTTTCCCGACGCCTGCGGGATATCGCGGCGACGGTGTTTTCGACAATTTCTGGAAATTGATTGAGCGCTGGAAAGTAACGTTCATCATCACCGTACCCACAGCGATTGCTGCCAAGATGCAGCGCCCCGTAGATGCGGACATCTCAAGCGTGAAGACGGCGTTCTCAGGTTCAGCGCCTTTGCCCGTCGAACTGTTCCGCAGGTTCGAAGAAGCGACCGGTGTGACCATCGTAGAAGGCTATGGGCTAACCGAGGCCACCTGTCTGGTGTCCTGCAACCCGGTGGACGGGGAAAAGAAGATTGGCTCGATCGGTATTCCGTTCCCCTATACAGATGTGAAAATCCTGCAGGATGGTCCGGACGGACCAAAGGAATGCGCCGCAGATGAAATTGGCGAGATTTGCATTTCGAACCCCGGTGTCTTTGCGGGCAATACCTATACTGAGGCGGACAAGAACGTAGGTCTTTATCACTTCGACAAATACCTGCGCACAGGTGATCTGGGACGCTTTGACGGGGACGGCTACCTGTGGATCACGGGTCGTGCCAAGGACCTGATCATTCGCGGCGGTCACAACATTGACCCGGCCGAGATCGAAGAAGCTCTGCTGGGGCACGATGCTGTTGCGTTTGCCGGTGCCATCGGGCAGCCTGACGCCTATTCGGGCGAGGTGCCTTGCGCCTTTGTCGAACTGGTCGATGGGGCCTCGGTCACCGAGAAAGAGCTGATGGAGTATTGCAATGTGCATGTCCATGAACGCGCGGCACAACCCAAGCACATGACCATTCTGGACGAGCTGCCTAAAACTGCGGTCGGTAAGGTCTTTAAGCCCGAGCTTCGCAAACAGGCGATCACGCGTATCTATAACGGCGCGTTGGAAGAGGCTGGTCTTGAGGCACGGGTCATTTCGGTCATCGACGATAAGAAACGCGGACTCGTTGCGCAGCTTGACGCGAAGGGTTCCGCAGAGGACGATGTCAGCAAAGTGCTGGGATCGTTCACCCGGCCGTGGGAGTGGGCTGCCTGACCGGGAGGAAACATGGATTATGAACGTCTGATTGATGAAGAGACTTGGGCGTTCATAAAACGAACGGCTGAAAGCTATCCCGATGATGCGGTCGAACAGTCGATCGAGGATCAGCGCCGGGTGTACGACACGATGTGTCGCGACTTTCGCCAACCCCGCCCGCAGGGGGTCGAGACTGAGGACAGGCAGGCATTTGGCGTGCCTGTCCGTGTCTACAATGCGGGTCAGCCGACGCGAACCGTCACTTATTTTCATGGTGGCGGATTTGTTGTTGGAGGTCTGGACAGCCACGATGATGTTTGCGCCGAGATCTGCGCGCAGACCGGATATCGGGTTGTGGCCGTGGACTATCGTCTGTGTCCCGAACATGTCCACCCGGCGCAGTTTCAAGACAGCTGGAATGCGACAAACTGGGTGGCGCAGGAATTCGGCGACCCGATTGTCCTTGCGGGTGACAGTGCCGGTGGCAACCTGGCGGCCGCAGTCGCCCAATACGGACGAGGTAAGTTGGACCATGTGCTGGGTCAGGTCCTGATCTACCCCGGTTTGGGTGGTGACAGCACGAAAGGGTCGTATATAGAGCACGCCCACGCGCCCCTTTTGACGCTGGATGAGATTCAATTCTACGAAAAAGTGCGTTGTGGTGGTGATATCCCGCAAGATGATCCGACCTTCGCGCCGCTTCACGACACAGATTTCTCGGGCCTACCGCCAACCGTGGTGGTGACTGCAGATTGTGATCCGCTACGGGATGATGGTGGCGCTTATTGCGACAAGATTTCAGCCGCCGGAGGGCAAGCGCATTGGATCAACGAGCCGGGCCTCGTTCACGGTTATCTGCGCGCGCGTACCAGTGTTAAGCGCGCGGCAGACAGTTTTGAGAGGATTTCGGTCGCGATCGAGGCGTTGGGTCAGCAGATCTGGCCCTACGACTGATCTCTCACTGCAGGAACGGTTTCGCCTTCATCGTTTCGGCAATGGGCGCACCCATCCGGTTCAGGATCGTGGGCGCTAGTTGCAGTTGGTCGATCACCGTGTCGACCTCGGGTCCTTCCGCGTCGCCAAAGTAGTACAGTGCCGTTTCCTGTTGTAGCGGGCTGCGCCCGCCGTGATGTCCGCGTTCGTCCTGACCGTGATCGGCGGTCACGATGACCTCATAGCCTAGTTGCCGCCAACGCGGGATGAAGGGGGCCAGCATCTCGTCTGCGACGAAACAGGCGTGGTCCATCTCCTCGCAATCATGGTAGAAACGGTGCCCCATACTGTCCAATGTGCAGGCATGCAGTAGGCCGTAATCCAGCCCATGACGCAGGCAAAGGTTGGTCAGAGTGGCATAGAGATCCACGTCAGACGGGGTCATCTGATTGGCTTTGCCATAGCCGGTCATGGTGTGAAAGCGGCCGTGGTTGATTGTCTTGCTCTCAGGCTCATCATATTCGATGTCGCGGACGTAATCGAACGGGTGGCGGTTGAAGAACTGCGACCAATAGCTGTGGGTGACCGCCCCGGTTACGCCACCAGCCTCACGAACCTGGCTAAAGACATCCTTATGGCCTAGACGAAAGACATTGCCGTTGCCGGTACAGCCATGCTCCTGGGGTGTGACACCGGTGTGGATCGAAGCATAGCAGCTGGCGGACGTGGACGGCAAAACAGCGCGTAGTTTCCACACGCGCGCCTCCCCGCTGTCTACCCAACCTTCAAGGTTACCGAACAACCGTCGGAAATTGCGCCACGGAACACCGTCCAGGATGATAAGGAGTAGTTTGCGGTCCATGTCTTTGGCCTTTTGACTAAATATTTCTGGCGACCCTAGGGGATTCGCGATCAGGGGTCTGCCCGTTCACGCCCCCAATAGCAAAATCCCGACACCTGTCATCGAACAAGGCGCCGGGATTTCAATTTTTCACTTAACTGTCACGGAAAGGGCAGGGGTCAGTTCCCGGCGCTTTCCATTTTGCGGTGGGCAACGACCTCTTCCAGCCAACCCAGATGCATCTCGGGGACGGAACTGAGCAGCAGGTCGGTATAGTCGTCGAACGGCGGGCTCAGCACCTCGCTTTTCGACCCATAGCGAACCACCCGACCCTGATACATCACCGCAATACTATCGCTAATCGCGCGCACCGTCGCCAGATCGTGGGTGATGAACAGGTATGCCACATCCTCGATCTTCTGAAGGTCCAACAGCAGTTTCAGGATGCCGTCCGCAACCAGTGGATCAAGTGCCGAGGTGACCTCGTCACAGATGATCATCTTGGGCTTGGCTGCCAGCGACCGCGCGATGCAGACACGCTGTTTCTGACCACCTGACAGTTCCGCCGGATAGCGGTCCATGTACTTTTCGCCCAGTTCGATCTCATCCAACAGTTCGACGATCCGCTTGCGTTTTTCGGCACCGCGCATGTTGAAGTAGAACTCCAGCGGGCGTCCAATGATCGTACCAACCGTCTGGCGTGGGTTCATTGCCACGTCCGCCATCTGGTAGATCATCTGCAGCTCGCGCAGGTCTTCACGGCTGCGGCCCTTCAGATCGCCACTAAGCTTGCGGCCAGCAAAGGTGATTTCACCATCGCGCGGCGGCAGCAAGCCTGTGATCACCCGCGCCAGGGTCGACTTGCCCGAACCGGATTCACCGACGACGGCCAGTGTCTGCCCCGGATGAAGCTCGACATTGACGTTGTGTAGCACGTCGAAATTCAAACCCTTGTAGCGCGCGGTAATACCTTCGACGCTTAATACCGATTCCGGTGTGGGTTTTTTCTCTTCGTGCTCGATCGAGCGGACCGAAACCAGCGCCTTGGTATACTCTTCCTGCGGGTTGTTGATGATCTGGTCGGTATTGCCATACTCGACCGTATTGCCCATCCGCAGAACCATGATGTCATCACTGACCTGAGCGACAACGGCGAGGTCATGCGTGATATAGAGCGCAGCAACGCCAGTATCGCGAATGGCCTCTTTGATCGCCATCAGAACGTCGATCTGAGTGGTCACATCCAGTGCTGTGGTCGGTTCATCAAACACCACAAGATCAGGCTCGGGGCACAGCGCCAGCGCCGTCATGCAACGCTGTAGCTGACCGCCCGAGACTTGGTGCGGGTAACGATCGCCGATATTGTCCGGATCGGGCAGCCCTAGCTTGGCGAAAAGTTCCCGCGCGCGGCCTTCGGCCTCTTTACGCGAAAACTTCTTATGTTCGACCGCAGCTTCGACCACCTGATCCATGATCTTCTTCGCCGGGTTAAACGACGCGGCCGCGGATTGCGAGACATAGGCAACCTCGCCCCCACGCAGATTGCGGATATCGCTATGCGGGGTTTTTAGAATGTCGCGCCCGTTGACCCAGACTTCGCCACCGGTCAGTTCGACACCACCGCGGCCATAAGCCATAGACGCCAAACCGATGGTCGATTTACCGGCACCGGATTCACCGATCAGCCCCAACACCTTGCCGCGTTCGAGGTCAAAGCTGACCCCGTGCACGATTTCGATGTCATGGGGCTTTTCGCCGGGCGGATAGACGGTCGCGCCGATCTTGAGGTTGCGGACCTTGAGAAGGGTATCACTCATCCCCGGCCTCCTTTCAGCGATGTGGTACGGTTCAGAACCCAGTCAGCCACAAGGTTGACCGAGATGGCGAGCGTCGCGATGGCCACAGCGGGGTACAGGGCCGCGCCGATGCCATAGACGATCCCGTCCTTGTTTTCCTTCACGATGCCACCCCAGTCCGCCAACGGCGGCTGAACGCCCAGGCCCAGGAACGACAGGGTCGAGATGAACAGGACCATGAAGATGAACCGCAGCCCGAATTCAGCCACCAGAGGCGACAGAGCGTTTGGCAGGATTTCCCGGAAGATGATCCAGCGTCGACCTTCACCGCGCAGCTTTGCGGCTTCGACATAGTCCATCACGTTGATATCCACGGCGACCGATCGAGAAAGTCGGTAAGGACGCGTGGCGTCCAACAGCCCCATCACCAGGATCAGGATTGGAACGGTCACCGGAACAATCGCCAGGATAACCAGTGCCAGGATCAGCGTCGGGATCGACATGATCAGGTCAACCATCCGGCTAAGCGCCTGGTCAGCCCAACCACCCAAAACCGCAGCCAATAGGCCCAGCGAGGTGCCTGTGATAAAGCTGAGGATCGTAGCCATCGCAGCGATAAAGATGGTCGTGCGACCACCATAGATCATGCGTGTCAGCAGATCGCGCCCGATATTGTCCGTGCCCAGCAGATGCTCGGCGCTTGACGGTTCCCACACATCACCGACCACTTCAGCCATTCCGTAAGGGGCGATCAGTGGGGCAGCGATGGCTATGAAAAAGTACAGTCCGGTGAAAAACAGACCGACGGCGGCCGAAATAGGAATGTTCTTCATCATTTCGGATGCCTCAGTCTTGGGTTGGCAAGGATAGACACAATATCGGCAACCATGTTGAGCCCGATATAGACCGCGGCAAAGACGACGCCGCAGGCCAGAACGACCGGCACGTCACGCTTGGTCACCGAATCCACCAGATATTGCCCCATGCCTGGATATACGAACACCACTTCAACAACGACGACGCCCACAACCAGATAGGCCAGGTTCAGCATTACAACGTTGACAATGGGGGAAATCGCGTTGGGAAACGCGTGGCGCGCAATGACCTGAAAATTCGAGAGGCCTTTCAGTTCAGCCGTTTCGATATAGGCCGATTGCATCAGGTTCAGGATCGCAGCGCGGGTCATTCGCATCATCTGCGCCAGCACTACCAGTGTCAGAACGAAGGCAGGCAAGGCGATGGCATTTAGCTTTTGCCCGAAGGACATTGTGTCGTTGATCATTGCGAGTGAGGAGAACCAGCCCAGTTTCACTGAGACGAAGTAGATCACCACGTAACCGATCAGGAATTCCGGGATCGAAACCGTTGTCAGGGTGATTGCAGAAATCAGTTTGTCAGGCCAGCGGTTGCGGTAACGAACGGCCAGAAGGCCTAGAAAGATAGCAAGCGGCACGGATACGACGGCTGCAGCACATGCCAGGAACAGGGTGTTCCCTAAGCGCTTTCCGATGCTTTCTGCGATGTCGAGTTTGTTGGTCAAAGACTGACCTAGATCGCCCTGCAGGATGCCGCCCAACCATTCGAAATATCGGGTTAAAGCGGGACGGTTGAGGCCCATTTCCTCGCGCAGGTTTGCCAGCGCCTCGGGGGTTGCAGATTGGCCAAGGACCGCTTGCGCAGCGTCCCCAGGCAGGGCTTCGGTGAGGCCGAAAATCAGAGCCGATGCACCGAAGAGAAGCAGGAGTCCCAGCGCAAGGCGCTGGGAAACCAGTTTGATGATAGGATGCATAATCCGTGGGCCCTATCAGGCGAACCACATCTTGCGTGACATGTTGCCATTCATCATCTCTTGGGTCGGGTCGCTTTCCCAACCTTCGAGCTGATTGGTGACGCCTTCGACAAAATCGTTGAACATCGGGCAGATCAGACCGCCTTGGTCGCGGACCATCATGCCCATTTTGCTGTAGATGTCCTTGCGTTTGTCGTTGTCCAGCTCGGCCCGTGCTGCAAACAGCATTTCGTCGAACTCTGGCACTTTGAAGCGGGTGTCGTTCCAGTCGGCAGTCGACAGATACGCTGTCGCGTACATCTGATCCTGCACCGGACGGCCACCCCAATAGGATGCGCAGAACGGCTGAACGTTCCAGACCTCGGACCAGTAGCCATCGTTGGGCTCGCGCTTGATTTCCAGCGGGATACCGGCCTGAGCCGCGCTTTGCTGGAACAGGGCCGCTGCGTCAACGGCACCCGGGAAGGCGCCATCTGCAACACGCAGGATGATCGGCGAACCGTCATGACCCGACTTCGCATAGTGCTCTGCCGCCTTTTCAAGGCTGAAGTCGCGTTGCGGGATAGAGCCGTCAAACAGCGGGTATGCCGCATTGATCGGCATGTCGTTGCCAATTGTGCCGTAGCCGCGAAGAACCTTGTCGACCAAGTCCTGGCGGTTGATTGCGTGTTTTAGCGCCAGCCGCAGTTCGTTGTTGTCGAACGGCGCGGTGTCGCAATGCATGATGAACACATAATGTCCACGGCCGGCGGTCGAGTGCACCGTCAAGTTCGGGGCGCGGCCCAGCAGATCGGCAACCTTTGGTTCAACGCGGTTGATCGCATGAACCTGACCGGACTGCAGAGCAGCCGTACGGGCAGTCGCATCGTTGATGACAATTACTTCGACGCTGTCGAAATTGCCGAAATCGGGGTTCCAGTGGTTGGCAAATTTCTTGAACACGTGGCGTACGCCCGGCTCGTCGACTTCCAACTGGTATGGTCCGGTGCCAATGCCCGCACCTGGGTTTTCCATTCCACCATCAGGCTGAATGATCAGGTGATAGTCGGCCATCAGATAGGGCAAGTCGGCATTTGGCTCGGTCAGTGTGACCTGGAAATTGTCGCCATCGGCCTTCATTGACTCGATGCCCTTCATGATACCCAGGGCACCGGACTTGGAGTCTTCGTTCGAGTGGCGCTCCATAGTTTTCAGCACGTCTTCGCTGGTCATGGTCTTGCCGTTGTGGAATTCGACGCCCTGACGCAGTTTGAACGTCCAAACTTTGGCGTCCGCGCTGCCTTCGACTGCTTCAGCCAGGCGCGGCTCGATCGACCCGTCGGGCGCAACTTCCACAAGCTGGTCACCGAATTGTTTGCCGTTCTGGAACGGCACCGAGCTGGCATAGGTCGCCGGATCCAGCGAATTGGTGGATTCGCCGCCTTGCAAGCCAAATTTCAGGTCGCCGCCCTTCTTCGGTCCTGCCGCGCGCGCAGCGTCAGCGAACATGGTGCTGGCCATCGCCGCCGACACACCCAGAGCCGCCGCTTTCCCCATGAATTCGCGACGGGTCAGTTTGCCCGCAGTGACCTGACCGGCCATGTGAGTGAGTTGTTCGTTCATTTAGTGATCTCCCAGTTGATTGAATTTCAGCCCTTCCCGGGCATTTTTATTGACGCATGAGTCAAGTTAGGCGCATTTCGGTCTACCGAGCAAGGACAAATGTCTGACCTTTGGCCACCAAAATATCACATCTGGTTTCGTGGAACGGCGTCCTCCGTTTGTTTAGAGAATACCAAGGTTTCGTTTTCAAAGGCACTTATTTGCGCCTTAAGAAAAAAGCTCTCTCGATCCGACCACATTTCGCAGGATGTTTCCGTGCGCAGGTCTATCCCGTCCCGACTGATCTCCTGTGTCCAGCGGCACTGCCCGTGGGCGGATAGCGGGTCGTCGGGGTGGATGGTCCAGCGTTCATATGCAGTGCCACCATGCGTAAGCCCGTGGTGATTGTCCGTTACGCGACCGAAATCGTCTTCGATGATCAATCGGGTTTCACCTGAATTCAAGTCAGTCTCCACCCGGCGAGAGTTGCTGCTGTCCCGCAGGGTCGTCACATCAATCGGGGTTTCAGAATCGGGCGGCTGAAACACATGCTCATCATCACCCGCGGTCGGCCGGTTCGGGATCGTGATCGTACCACCTGTCAGGTGCAGTTCGACGGGTTCAGGCGCTGGCCAGATCAGCGGCCAATACGCGCTGGACACAGCCACCCGCACGCGATGCCCTTTGGGAACGCGATAGGCGATGTGATCCAGGTCCAATGAGATTTCGTAGGGTTTTCCAGGTGTTACCGGAGTTGGTTGCGCGTGGCTGTCTCGGTGCGACAGGTTTAGAACGCCATAGGTGATCCGGGTTGAGGCCCCATCCGGATGGACATGATTTAACCGCACGGCAATCTGTGCCTGCGGACGGTCGGCACTAACATTCAGGCAAATGCGCGGAGCGCCGACAATATCAAGATCTTCCGACAAAGGCGGGCCATCGAAACAGGCGGACAACGCATCATCGGCGCGCTGATCTCCCGGCATGTCCGGGCCCAGCCAAATTGCGCAATACTCGCCGCCATCCATGCCGCAGGTTTGGGGCGACTGGATCCGCGTGTCCAGCGGCTCATCTTGCCCCAGCCCATCGTTCGACAGGTTCAAAGTTAGGTTGGACAAATGCGAGGTCGCGCCGGCTTGCTCGCTGATCCAGCGCCCGGGTCTGTTGTTGTACCACCGCTTTGGGCGGACGCCGTCCATCAGATACGCTCGATAGTCTGGGTCGGTTTCAACGCCGCTTTCCAGACCCTTCAGCCAATGATCCCACCAACGCAGCGCCTCTTGCAGAAAACCGATCCTCGGTTCGGGCACTGCGAAATGCGGGTATTTGTGCACCCATGGCCCCACGATTCCCTTGACCGGAGCGCTAAGCTGTTCGACCAGCAGCGGCACGGTGTTCTTGTACGCGTCACCCCAGCCGCCTATGGCCAAAGTCGCCGCGCGGATCGCGCTGAAGTCTTCGCAGACAGAGCCATGCTGCCAATAGGCGTCGCGCGTCTGGTGGCGCAGCCAGGCCGAGGGAAGGAACGGTTGGTTTTCCAAACGCTCAAGCCATAACTCACGCCAGTTGGGGCGCAGCGTGGGGTCCGGTGCGCGGGATGAATAGGACCACATAGTCGCGCCCCAACCCAGGTTTTCATTCAGCAAGCATCCGCCCTTAAAGTGGATGTCGTCTGCGTAACGATCTGCGGTTGAACACAGGGTGATAATTGCCTTCAGCGGTGCGGGTTGAAGGGCGGCAACCTGCAGCGCGTTGAACCCGCCCCAGCTGATTCCCATCATCCCAACAGTGCCCGAACACCACGGCTGATCCGCCAGCCATTGGATTGTCGAAACGGCATCCTCCAGCTCTTGCTGGGTGTACTCGTCTTCCATCAACCCTTCGCTGTCTCCATTACCGCGCATGTCCACGCGAATGCAAGCATAGCCGCGTTTGGCAAACCATGGATGGGTCAGGGCATCCCGCGTCGCCGTGCCGTCGCGCTTGCGATAGGGCAGGAACTCCAAAATGGCCGGAACGGGGTTGCTGTCCGCATCCACCGGGCGCCAGACACGCGCTGAAAGACGACATCCATCCGGCATCACTATGCCGACATCCGGTAGATCTTCGATATCGCATAGCGAATTGGGCGAGCGAGTCATTTCGGAAGTCTTTCGGTCTTTGTCTTTTTGCAACGTACTAAAATCGTCAAATCACTGTTTGATTGCGACAACAAGGTCCATCACGTTCGTTCCAGTTGGGCCTGTCACCAGCAATGCGCCTGCGCGGTCCAGGTAACTACCGCTGTCCGCCTGCTGCAGTGCGCGCTCGGCCCCGTCGCCCCAGGTCGCGCCGTCGACTGCCGCTCCGGCTGCATTGGTCGGACCATCGGTACCATCAGTTCCGCCGACGACCAGCGTAAGACCCGAGGTCCCGGATATTTCCCGGGCAAGCGCCAGAGCCAACGCCTGATTGCGCCCGCCGCGGCCCGGCTTGTCCGGCAAAACCACCGTTGGTTCGCCGCCGAATACCATGACGCCAGTGGGCATATCCTTTAGGCGTTTCCCCAGATTGGATGCGATTTGCAAGAAATCGTCATGCAGGCATTCTTCGTCAGCCAGCACTTGCAAACCGTCTCGGCGCGCCATTTCTGCGGCTGCCGAGCGTGCATGGGCGTTCGAAGCAACGATCTTGGTTGAGGCGTCAAATTTGTAAGTGTCAGGCAATGCGCCAATTCCCGATCCGATGACGTTCAGGTCGTCCCCGGGCACATCCGAGATTGCCAGAACGGTCGCTTTGGCCCCGTTGAAATGGGACAACAGCCCGCCGCCCTTGATCCGGGACAGCTTTCGACGCTCGGCATTCATTGCGGTGATATCCAAACCTTCGGCCAGCAGCCTTGTGTTCAATTGCGCCAGATCTGCCAAAGAGTTACCCGGCAGTAAGTCCTCTGCCAAAGATGATGCCCCGCCCGAAACCAGCAGCAGTACATGGGAACCAGGTGCCATCGCCTCGATCGCTTCGCGGAAGGCGCGGCCACCGTCCAGGCTGCGTGTGTCCGGAACCGGATGAGAGGCTTCGATCAACTGTACATATTCCGGCAGGTCGCGCCCGTGATCGTCCTTGGTGACAACCAGCGTCGGACGCGGGCCGAAATGGTCCAATGCCGCGCTGGCCATCGCCGCGGCTGCCTTGCCGACAGCCAGAATCTGGTCGGGCGTTTGGATATCATTCAGAACAGCCTTAGTGGCCCTTTTCCCGTCAACAGCGTCAACGCCGGCCTGCCAAATGCGAATTGCCTGTTGCCTTTGATCCATTAGCTTTCCATCCAAATTGTGACCGGTCCGTCATTGACCAGCTCTACCGCCATGTCGGCTCCGAACTGCCCGGTTTCCACAGGCACACCATGGGCCTGCAACCGCCACGCAAACTCTTCATAGAGGCGCTGCCCCACATCCGGGGGGGCGGCCTCGGAAAATCCCGGCCGGTTCCCGCGCGAGGTATCGGCGGCCAGCGTGAACTGGCTGATCACCAACGCCGAGCCACCCACATCCACGACAGAGCGGTTCATCTTACCTGTGTCATCTTTGAAAATACGCAGCTTTGAGACCTTGGTCGCCAGTTGTTCGACCTTTTGTTCGTCGTCACCCTTCATCGCACAGACCAGGATCATCAACCCCGGACCGGACTGCCCAACCGTTTGTCCGTCAACCGAGACTTTTGCCCGGGAAACCCTCTGTAGAAGTGCGCGCAAATCTGTTCTCCGTTTGGTGGCGTGGTTATCCGACCCAAGAAGCGATCTCGTCCAGATCGGCCCGGTCGGTTCGAAACCCGTTCGCGGGGTGGTCTGCATCCGAGTATCCGAATGAGATTGCGCACAAGATCGACCGATCATCGGGAATGTCGAAATGCCGGTGCAGAAACTTGCCATAGTTGGCCACGGCGGCCTGAGGGATTGTGGCCACTCCCAAGGCCTGTGCGGCGAGGGTGAAGGCCATGACAAATCCACCACTGTCCATTGCTCCGTACGCGCCAAGTTCCTTAGGGCTTGAGATGATCGCACAGTGCGGCGCACCGAAAAGGGTAAAGTTTTCCATCATTTGCTTGGCCGAACCGGCGCGGTCCCCGCGCTGCACGCCCACGGCTTCGTATAATGCCCAGCCACATTCGCGACGTCGCTCCTGATAGATACCGGTATACGCCGTCGGGAACGGCAGGTCGGGTTCCGATACGCCGGTTGTGACTTCGTTTTGCAGCGCTTTTCGAAAAGCGTCAGTCTCGGCTCCACTGGTGATCACGATGTTCCAGGGCTGCGCATTACACCAACTGGGCGCACGGGACGCGCTGGTCAGAATCTGTTCGATCTGGTCTTTGGGAACGGGTTCAGGTCGGAACGCCCGGCAAGAATGCCGCTCAGCCAGTAATCGATCCAGATCGGATAGCGTCACACTGCTCTCCCCTTTGTGTAGCCGAGGCGCAGGATGGCGGCAGAATCGGCGATATTCAAGCGGTTAAAAGGGTACAGGTGCTACTGCTGACCAGTTGCCATGAGGTATCCGACACCCGCTGCAACCAGCAGACCCAACACAACAGCGATCGTGATCTTAATAGCGGACCAAGGGCGTTCGCCCTGAACACGCCCCGTTCTGCCGTTCACGACGAAACGATAGGTCTGGCCCCGGTATTTGTACGCGGCCAGCCAGACAGGCAGTAGAATATGTTTGAAGGTTACATTTTGCACATTCGTGTCGATTGCGTGAATGCGCTGCCGGTCGCCGCCGATATCAAAACGCACATCCCGTTCGATCACCCGGGCCATATGCCCGCGCGCTTCGGTATACCCGTCCTGCAATTCGACTGTATAAGCCTCGGCCCGAAAACCCGCCAGATACTCGGGCTGGTAAGGTTCAAGCGCCGGCAAGTCCCAGGGTTCCAACGCGTCAGTATAGCGTTTCGGCAATGACTGGGACGCCAGCACAAGAACATCGTCAAAGAACCGGGCAACCCGACCGGATTTTGGGGACCACCGCACCTTTGCCACCTGCTGTTGCACGCGCTTGCCGTCACGCATGACGGTCCGGGTCTCGTAATACACCGTGCCGCGCTCGCCGCGATAAGCTGACTTGGTATCCGCGTCGAAGGTCCAGTAGGGGACGTAAATCCCCTGCATCTTGCGACCTTTGCGGGCATAATCCTTCAACCCGTTGGGCGCGAACCACAACTTGCCAAGCCAGCTCGACATCGCCTTATGAGCCGACCGTTCATCCAGAGCAAAGGGCAACACGCCTTTTGGCTTGATATGCCGGTTAACTCCCGTCTCCGTGACTACCGGAGTGGCACAGAACGGGCATTCTGCCGCATGGGTGTTCGGGTCAAACTCGACCTCAGCTGCGCAGTTCGGGCAGGACAGAACCCGCGTTTCTTCGATCTCTGCTTCCGGCAGCTTGTTCGCCAGCGCCGCGTTGAAATCCAGTTCTTTCAGGCTGGCACCGCCCCACGGTCCGGCGCCTATGGATTCCGAATGCCCACAATGATCGCAGGTCAGGGTCCCGTCGCCCGGATTGAACCGATAGTCCGAGCCGCATTGCTCGCAGGGAAAGCGGTGTTCGTCTGTCATGGGTGACCCTTGCTCAATCCATTCACACTTGTCGCGGGGTTATGCGCCCGGCGGTGGTGGCGGCAAAATTGTAAACAGCTGAGCCAGTTCCTGCACGTCACCGGCCTTTTTCCACCCGTCCTGACCGGCGGTCCAGACATGGGTGTTGCGGGTGATTTCACCATCGGTTGCCATGCGGCCCATCTTGGCTTTGGAAAACGGCCCGCTGGTCTGCCCTTCCACTGCGATATGCCACACATGCTCAACCGGAGGAGGGGGCGGTGCCGCATGCGCCGCTGGTTGCGGGGCAGCGGGGGCGGAACTGCCCCACGGGCTGCTTGGTTGACCCGCTGCCATGTTCGACATTTGCTGTGCCATCGTCATGCCGATACCCATACCTAGGCCTGCACCCATGCCGCCGCCCTGACCGGGGTTGTTGGCTGCTGCGGTCATCGCTTCGGCGGCGGAATACTGGGTGAATTTGCCCAGATCGCCCGCCAGCCCCATCGAGGTCCGCTTGTCCAGGGCCGCTTCAACTGCGGGCGGTAGTGAGATGTTTTCGATGTAAAATTCCGGCATTTCCAGGCCATAACCTTCCAGCACGGGAGAGACCTCGGCCGCGATCAGTTTGCCCAGATCGGCGGTGTTGGCGGCCATGTCCAGCACCGGAATGCCGGATCCGGCAATCACGCGGCTGAATTCCTGCACGATGATGTTACGGATCTGAAAGCTGATCTCATCCATGGTGAATTCACCATCGGTGCCGACGATTTCAATCAGGAACTTCGCGGGGTCCTTGACCCGGACCGTGTATGTGCCAAAGGCGCGGATACGGGTCGGTCCGAATTCCGGATCGCGCAGCATGATCGGGTTCTTGGTGCCCCATTTCAGATCATTGAAACGCGTCGTGTTGACGAAATAGATCTCGGATTTGAAGGGCGACTGAAATCCGTGATCCCAATGCTGTAGCGTCGTCAGGATCGGCATGTTGTTGGTCTCAAGCATATAAAGACCGGGCGTAAATACGTCTGCCAGCTGTCCCTCGTGCACAAACACCGCTGCCTGTCCCTCACGCACCGTCAGTTTGGCACCGTACTTGATCGCATGTCCTTCACGCTCGAACCGCCAGACCATGGTGTCACGGGTGTCGTCGACCCAGTGAATGACGTCGATAAACTCTCCGGTCAGAAAATCGAAAATACCCATTGGGGTCTCCTTTTCTTGGGCTCAGAGCTGCTGGCCCATCAATTCGCGTGCAATAATCCGTACCACGGGGCGGGCGTCCTCGGCTGTCACACCGGGTTCAAGGCGCGGGTCATACAGCATTGTCAGAAGTTTCTCGTCATGGCTGGTTAACAGCGCAAACTCGTCATTGTCGTTGAATATTGACGGTCGTGCCGCCGGGCTGTCATTGGATAATCCAAGCCCCTGCGCAATTTCCTCGTGGATGCAACTGCGCCGGGTCAGGTCCGGCAGTTCAGCCCGGATGAGAGTGACAGCCCGCACAAATTTATATGGTGAGGTATTGGTAGGAGACGCAAAAACAAGACAGTCAATATTGGCGCGCGGGTTTGCAACCAAATCCAGTGAAGGCGTGCTGATGCCCGGAATCAGCTGTTTCAGGCGTTTCACCACATAGGCGCTGTCATCCTTGCCTGCAAAGAAGACATGGAAGTTTGCCTTGCGATTGACGACCGAGATCGGGTGATCCGTCAATTTACTCAGCCGCTCCGCGAACGCCTCGACGTCAGCCGCGTCTTTTTTGCGTATCTCGGGTGCCACGGACGGGGCGAACTCGGTCTGAATCCGCACAGGTCCTGCCCACCGGCTAAGCTGTCCGTCCGTTCGCCGAATGCGTGTAGTTACAGCGTGATCGGGGTATTCGCTGTAAAAGGCTATAGCCTCGAAATTACGGGCAAGATCATCGGCATCATAGGGTGTGTCGGGACCGCCTCCGTCCACGCGCAACATATCGCGGGTCAGCAGGTCACGTTCGACCCGCTGATAGAACCGGGCCAGATCCTGACTTGCCGCAGACGGGGGAACATAAGCATTGGGTGCTGGTGCTGGTGCCACCGGGCGCGGTTGCGGCACAACGGACGACGTCAGTGCCTCATTACAATTGGCCAGCGCCAAAAGCGCCACCATACCCAACAAGGGTTTCAGATATCCCGGCACCCGCACGTCCAGCCTGCCCTTAGCTCGAAACCGCAGTTCCAGCGTTGTCGCCGACGCCGTCTTTGCGCGCCTTGGCAGAGGCAAGGGTGTCGCGCAGCTCGGTCTCCATCTTCTGCAGTTCCTGTTCGGCTGCGGCGCGTTTGGCCTTGCCTTCGTCAGCAATTGCAAGACTTTCGTTGATCGTACCGATCAGGTCGGCATTGGCTTGCTTGACCGCCTCGATATCAAACACACCGCGTTCCATTTCCTCGCGGATCATCTTGTTCGACTCACGCAGGTTCGCCGCGTTCGATGTCAGCAGCTCATTCGTCAGGTCATTCGCATCGCGAACGGCCGCGGCCGCCTCGGCGCTACGCTGGATGGTGACGGCCTGCGCCAGTTGCGTTTCCCAAAGCGGCACGGTGTTGACTAGGGTCGAGTTGATCTTGGTCACCAGCGATTTGTCATTTTCTTGCACCAACCGGATCGAGGGCAGCGATTGCATTGTCACCTGTCGCGTCAGCTTCAGGTCGTGAATACGCCGTTCCAGATCATCCCGCGCTGCGCGCAGGTCACGCAGTTCTTGCGCTTTCATGACTTGTTGGTCTTCGGGCGCGGCCTGAACTTCGGCTTCTTTTTCGGGGATGTTCTGGCTGTCCAGCTCGGTCAGTTTTTCTTCACCTGCTGCGATATACAGCGCAAGCTCGTCATAAAAACCCAGCGTCTTTTCATACAACAGGTCCAGCGACTTGATGTCTTTCAGCAGCGTGTGTTCGTGGCCCAGCAAGTCGTCGGTGATCCTGTCGATCTGCCCCTGAACATCTTCAAACTTGGCGGTAAACTGGGCGAAAGGCGCAGCCTTGCCCAACAGCTTTTCCCACCAGCTGCGTTCGCGCCGGACATCCAGTTCACTGACTGAAAACCCGCGGATCGTCGTGACGATATTGCGCAGACTGTCCCCGGCAGGTCCGACATCTTTGTTTCGGACATCCGCCAGCATGGCCTGGCTGATTTCCTGCAATTCCGCCTGGGCAGACGATCCGAACGCGACGATGGAATTGGTGTTATCCATGTCGATCTCATCCATCCGCTTGCGGATTTCGGCGCTGACAGGTTCGTCGGCTTCCTCAAGCAAGACGATTTCGGCGGTCGGGTCGGGCAGGGTGACAGCGGTCACTTCCTGCACCAGCGTTTCAGCCTCGACCGCCTTGTTCTTGATGTCATCGGACATGGGGTAATCCTCTCTCAAATTGTGGCCGGTCAGTCCAACCGGACGCCTTCGCGTTGCAGCCTTTCGCGCAACACATCAATTTCAACCGTCAGATCACTGCGGTCGTCCAAAAGCAACTTGCGGGTACGCGCCGCGAAATTCTGTTCAAGATCATCCAGGAGGGACGAATAATCCTCCAGCGCCTGGGCATCGCGGGTGCGGGCATAAACGTCAGCAAACTTGACCGTCGCGTCACGCGCGCCCTTTAAGTAAACGGTCAGGTATTTACGCGCACCGGCCAGATCGCGGGGGTCTTCCTCGACCGTGCGGAACAGGTCGCGGGCGGTATCCTGAAAACGTTCAACCCGGGCTTCGATCCTGCGGTCGCCAGCGCGTTTGATGGCGTCTGTCATCTCGGACAGATGTGTTTCAGCACCTTCCACGACGCGGGCAACGCGGTCTTGCTGGAAGGTGTCGATGCCTTCCATGCCTTTGTCAGTCATCGGATCAATTCCGAAAGAGACAGAGTGCAGGGCGCTGGCCATCAAGCCGAACAGAATCGGGGCGATCAGGCTGGCCTCAGATGCTGCGGCTGCATCCAGATATTCGGTGCGATAAGCGGCCAATCCGACGCCAAGTCCGGTCAGCAGGCTGGAGAATATCTTTCTGGGAAACGCCGGGCGACGGGCTGTGCGGCGAGCGTTGTAGGCGGATTCGGCGCGCAACCCTTCGCGCAGGAGAAATGCTGCAGCTGTCAAAAGACCCGCTGCGATCAGGCCGATCGTCAATCCGACGGCCCCATCGTTCAGCGACAGAAAAACCAAGGGAACAGCCGGAAGAAACAACAAGTTAGCGCGGGCTCCGGCCGGTTCGACCCGAGCGACGTCAAACTGTCCGCGCGGAGGTTGAATCGGAGACGAGGAGTCGTCTTGTGGGCTGAATTTCCCGCCATACCGTTTGGCCATGTGCTTACAAGCCTCCCAATACGCCGGTGCAGACGCCGAACATCAGCATCAACAACACGACATAGGCCAGTTTTTGCACTCCGGTCCCGGACATGGCGCCCCCCAAAAATGTCCCTTGGGGAAATCTAGGCCATGAGAGGCCGTGGCGCTAGGGGGAAGGTTGCCTAACCTGCGTCACTTGCGAGGTTTCTTGCCGATCGGGGGCCGATTTCGCTGTGGGCGAGCGGGTCGTTTGGCCGGTGCTTCGGGCTCGACTTCCAACCCCAGTTGATCGCGCATGACCCGTCGGCGGATCTCTTCGACTTCACCGGGTTTCAGGCTTCCCAGCTGGAAGGGGCCGTAGGACACTCGCAGCAGCCGGTTCACCGCAAAACCGATATCTTCTATCGCACGCCGAATTTCACGGTTCTTGCCTTCGCGCAGACCGATGGTCAGCCAGGCATTCGCGCCCTGCTGGCGATCCAGCGTGACGTCCATCGGCAAAAAGCGTTCCCCGTCGATCACAAGCCCCTTACGAAGCGGTGCAAAATCCTCGTCCTTGGGGCGGCCATTTACCCGCACGCGGTATTTGCGTAGCCATCCGGTCGAGGGTAGTTCCAGCTTGCGCTTGATGCCGCCATCATTGGTTAACAGCAGCAACCCTTCCGAGTTCAGGTCCAACCGCCCGACACTCATGACCCGGGGCATATCCTCGGGCAGTTTGTCAAAAATGGTCGCGCGTCCTTTTTCGTCTCGTGTCGTTGTCACCAGACCCGAAGGCTTGTGATACAGCCAGAGGCGCGAAGGTTCCGGTTCCGACACCGGTTTGCCGTCGACAATGATCTTGTCCTTGGCGGTGACGTTCAGCGCGGGGCTGTCGATGGTCTTGCCGTTTACACTCACACGACCTGCTTCGATCATGCGTTCAGCTTCGCGGCGCGAGGCAACACCTGCGCGGGCAAGGACTTTGGCGATCCGGTCGCCGGGAGGAGGGGTTTTGGTCATCCGCAGCCCATAGCGCATCCCGGCCGCTTGCGAAAGACAGGTTTCTGTTGCAGTCAGAGGCATGGTGTTCAGATCGCACATGGATAAGGCGCTGGTTGAAGCGCGCGCTGCGGCGGATCGCGGCGAGGTGCCTGTGGGCGCTGTTATTGCCGGCCCCGATGGCGTGATCGTGGCCTCAGCGGGCAACCGAACACGAGAACTGAACGATCCCACCGCCCATGCCGAGATACTGGCCCTGCGCGCTGCATGCGCTGCAGCCGGATCCGAACGTCTGCCCGATCACGATCTATATGTGACGTTAGAGCCTTGCGCGATGTGTGCGGCGGCTCTGGCAGCGGCGCGTATCCGGCGCATCTATTACGGGGCTGCCGATCCGAAATCCGGCGGCGTCGCCCATGGCGCGCGGGTTTTCACCCATACACAAGCACACCACGTGCCAGAGGTTTACGACGGCATCCGAGGGCAAGAGGCCGCCGACCTTTTGAAGGAGTTTTTCGCCGCACGGCGTTGACCCTAAAGGGTAATGGCCTTCATCACCTCGGGTTCGATGACATCGACCCCCGGCAACCCGTCGACCAGCGCCTGAGCTGATTGTTCGAGGATCGGGAAGGTCTTGTAATGGCAGGGAATCACGGTCTTGAAGTTGAAATACCGCTTGGCCGCATATGCTGCGCCCTTCATGTCCATCGTGAAATGGCCGCCTGCCGACAGGATCCCGATATCGGGTTTGTAGTAATCCCCCATCCAATCCATATCGGCCATGATGTCGGTATCGCCCGAGACATACAGCATACGTCCGTCCGAGGCGATCATGAACCCAACCTCGCTGCCGCCGGTGCGCAGCCCGTCAGGGGTAGAAAAGGTCGAGCTGTGCGAGGCTGGCACCATCGACACTTTGACGCCATTCAGGTTCACGGTACCGCCCTTGTTGTAGCCGATAGTTTCCAGCCCCTCGGACTCGCTCCAATACCCCATCAGGTCGTATTGTCCGACCACGGGGACGTTCAGGTGCTTGGCCAGCGATACGACATCGGCGACGTGATCGAAGTGAGTATGCGTCAAAAGGATATGAGTCGCACGGTTTAGAGCGTCATCATGCTGTTCCTCGGACAAGACTGGGTTACCCGTCAGCCAGGGGTCGACCAGCAAAACCTGTCCGCCGGTTTCGATGCGGAAACTGCCGTGTCCCAGCCAAATGATGTTCATGAATTCATCCCCCCAAAACAAACTGTTGGCATTAACTTAGCATCGGCTATGTAAAAGTTCATGGACTGGTTTCAGGAAATTGATGGCTATTGCGAGCGCTTGACGCCCGCTTATTGGGCCGAACCGATAAACGCGGTGACAAACGCGGCGTTTCTGATTGCAGCATTTGTCATGTGGCGGCGCGTGCGCGGGCAGGGGATGCCGCTGGCGATGCTGTTGGTGGCCATTCTGACTGCCATCGGGCTTGGCAGCTACCTGTTCCATACCAACGCGCAGGTCTGGGCCGCCATGGCGGATGTTCTGCCGATTTTGCTGTACATCCTGGTCTACATTTTCGCGATCAACCGGGACGTCTGGCACATGCGGCCGCTTACGGCCGGGATCGTGACGGCGCTGTTCATTCCCTATGCCGCAGCTACGGTGCCCTTGTTCCAGCTTGTGCCGGGATTGGGTGGATCAGCAGCTTATGTCCCGGTGCCGCTGCTGATCTTGATCTACGCGTTCCTTTTGCGCCGCCGGGTGCCGGACACCGCCCGTGGTCTGGCCATCGGGGCGATGATCCTGATCGCATCGATCACCTTTCGTGCTCTGGACGAACCCATATGTGGGCAGATCCCATTGGGCACGCATTTCATATGGCACATCCTGAATGCCCTCATGCTGGGCTGGATGATCGAGGTGTATCGTAGGCACCCGAGGCGCGCGGCTCAGGCCTGAAACGCTGCGGCCAGTTCTGCGGGCAGGTCAAATTCAGACAGCACGCGTGCGCGGCCTTGATCCGACATCTTGCGCGCGGTTTTCTCGACGATGCTTTGGATTTTCTCGGCCGAGTGCTTTTCGGCGAACGGTGCGAAATACCATTTAAGGAAAACGAAACAGATCACATCCTCCAGCGCCTGCACCTCGTCGTCACGCTTAATGCCTTGTTTGCGCAGCATCCGACCGGCAGATTCCACATCATCGGCAGAGTACCCGTTCTGCTCCATAAGCCCCATCACGACCTCGGCGTGGTGGACGCCCTGCGCCTTGCGCCAGGCCAGATATCCAGCGCGACCTTCGGGGTATTCGCCGCGCGCCAGTTTCCACCGCTCCACATGCTGACCCCGCGCTGCAATTTGCAATGGGTCGGACGCGTCGGGGAACAACCTGCCCAACTCGGCGCTCATGCGCTGACCATAAAGCAGTTCAGCGGGCTGGCCGTCTTCGAGGTTGGGGTCGTGTGAGTTGGCCGCATCAATTGCGTCCAGAACAGCTTGCTTGCGCGCGTTCATCTTCCATTCCGTTGACTTGCCGGGTCTGCAGGGCAGGCCGGCGGGTTACTTGTGGACCACCGTAGCGATACGCCGCGCGGAACGCAGCAGGCAATTGGCGGGCCGGGGCATTTGGACCCGACCCGGTTTTTGCGGGCTAAATTACTTGCCCGGTTTGTTCTGATCCTGAGTGACAGGTTCCGACACCTGATCGGGGAAAATCAGGCTGCGGGTCAGGGTGTCCATGCTTGGGCCAAAAGCGCCCGCCTGAGCTTGCGCAGCAAGAACCGTAGTGGCCAGTACAAAGGCAGTCATGAACGTTTTCATCGTTTTTCTCCATATAAGGCTGTGCCGTGCCATATGAAATGAACAGTTCAGTTCAGTATTTCAAGATGTGAAGTGAACTAATCGGTTCATTTTTTTAAATAGGGGTATTCAGAAATGAATGATCGGACAGGATTTATGGACCTTTGCTATGCGCTCAAGGGTGGATCAGCGCCTTGGCGGTCTTGCGACCCGGCGACCAGACAGGTAAATGCCCCCTAACGCATATGAGGATATCCGATGTCGATTGACCAAAGCAACGCCGCCAAGGTGGCCAAACTGGCCCGGATCAAGGTCGAGGATGACGCGCTGCCTGCGCTGGCATCCGAATTCAACACCATCCTTGGCTTCATCGAACAACTCAACGAGGTTGATGTCGAAGGTGTCGAACCGATGGTTTCGGTCGAGCCGATGCGCCTGAAACGCCGCGAGGATGTGGTCACTGACGGCAACCAGCAAGACAAGGTTCTGGCCAATGCCCCTGATGCGCGCGAAGGGTTCTTCGCTGTTCCCAAAGTTGTGGAGTAAGACATGAGCGATCTGAACAAACTGGGCCTGGCTGAAGCGCGCGACGCTCTGCGCGCTGGCGACGTAACCTCTGTCGAGCTGACCGAATCCTGCCTGAAGGCGATCGATGACGCCGACGCGCTGAACGCTTTTGTCCACAAAACGCCCGAAATCGCGCTTGAGCGTGCCAAGGCGGCGGATGTGAGAATCAAAGCGGGCGACGCGCCATCGATGTGCGGCCTGCCGATCGGCATCAAGGATCTGTTCTGCACCAAAGGCGTACCCTCGCAGGCGGCTTCCAAAATCCTCGAAGGGTTCAAGCCCGAATACGAATCTACTGTGTCTCAGCAACTGGCGGATTCTGGCGCGGTGATGCTGGGCAAGCTGAACATGGACGAATTCGCCATGGGCTCGTCCAACGAAACCTCCGTGTACGGCAATGCGGTCAGCCCATGGCGCCGGGGCAATGACGATGCGCAACTGACACCCGGTGGCTCGTCCGGTGGGTCGGCCTCGGCCGTCGCAGCAGATCTTTGTCTGGCCGCCACCGGTACCGATACCGGTGGTTCGATCCGCCAGCCTGCTGCATTTGTTGGCATTACTGGCATCAAGCCGACCTATGGTCGTTGCTCGCGCTGGGGCATCGTTGCGTTCGCTTCTTCATTGGATCAAGCCGGGCCGATGACCAAGAACGTGCGCGACGCTGCGATCATGCTCGAGACCATGTGTGGTCACGACCCCAAGGATTCGACCAGCACCGAACTGGCGGTGCCGAATTTTGAGGCGATGCTGACCGGCGATATCAAAGGCAAGAAGATCGGTATCCCGAAAGAATACCGCATGGAAGGCATGCCTGCCGAGATCGAAAAGCTGTGGGCCGAAGGCGCCGAGATGTTGAAAGCAGCGGGTGCTGAAATCGTCGACATTTCGCTGCCGCACACCAAGTATGCGCTGCCCGCATACTACGTGATTGCACCGGCCGAAGCATCCTCGAATCTCGCCCGCTACGACGGTGTCCGCTATGGCCGCCGCGCGCAGCTGGCACAGGGCGACGGCATCACCGAGATGTACGAAAAAACCCGCGCCGAAGGCTTTGGCCACGAAGTGCAGCGCCGGGTCATGATCGGCACCTACGTTCTGTCGGCAGGGTTCTACGATGCATATTACAACCGCGCCCGTAAGGTGCGGACACTGATCAAGAAAGACTTCGAAGATGTCTTCGCCGCAGGGATCGACGCAATCCTGACGCCTGCTACCCCTTCGGCGTCCTTTGGTCTGGGCGAGATGACCGAGGCGGACCCGGTGCAGATGTACCTCAACGACGTCTTTACCGTGACAGTGAACCTTGCCGGTTTGCCCGGTATCTCGGTTCCCGCAGGTTTGGACCAACAGGGATTGCCGCTGGGGCTGCAGCTGATCGGCCGCCCGTGGGAAGAAGGCGATTTGCTGAACACAGCTTATGCGTTGGAAAGTGCCGCCGGATTTGTGGCCAAGCCGGGCAAATGGTGGTAATCCTCGGATCAGGCAAGACCAGCTAATACGGAGCAGCTGAATGCGCTTTACGCTTCTGATCCCCGCAATCGGACTTGTGGCCGCCTGCAACACGGTGGCCCCGGTCCAGGGTACTGGATTTAACACGCCTCAATATCAGGCACAGCGCGAGGCCGCGCTGGCCGGGCCGGGCTACACCGGCAACCCATTGACCGGCCCTGCTGAAGTGTCAGAACAACAGTTGGGCGCACCCGGCACCACGCCGACCGGGGACAACGCTGATATCGCGTCGGCAACGGCGGCTGCATTGGCCAACACGTCGGGGCAAAGCACGTTGACGCAAGTCCCGCTGTCCGCCGCCAGTAACAATGCGATCTCCGACGAACAGGATTTTGCGGCTGTATCAGGACGTCGCACGATCGAAAACGACGCGGCCCTGATTCAACAGAACCGCCAGACCTACGAAGTTGTCACCCCGACTGCTGTCCCGCAGCGCGGATCGGACGGCCAGCCCAATATCGTGCAATACGCTCTAAGCACCTCGAATCCCGTCGGCACGCAGCTATACAGTCGCGCAGGCTTTAATCTCGAGGCTAAAGCCCAGCGGAATTGCGCCAAGTTCCCGTCGCCTGATCAGGCTCAGATCGAGTTCCTGGCCAATGGTGGCCCACAGCGTGATCGCAACGGGCTGGACCCGGATGGGGATGGGTATGCATGTGGCTGGGATCCAAGTGCATTCCGCAGTGCCGTCAACAACTGATCCACAAGCGCCAATCTGGCACGCTTCGCCTAACTACGGACCACGCAGGGACGGGCTGAAGCCGTCCCTGATCGTTTTGCACTATACGGCGATGAACAGCGCGCAAGAGGCGCTGGACAGGCTATGCGATCCCGTCCACGAAATTTCGGCGCACTACCTGATAGGTGGTGACGGAACACTCTGGCAGTTGGTGCGGGAAGAGGACCGCGCCTGGCACGCAGGGGCTGGCGAGTGGCACGGTCAGAGCGACATCAACTCCCGTTCGATCGGTGTCGAACTAGACAACACCGGCAAACACCCATTCTCAGAACCGCAAATGCAACGGTTGGAGAAATTGTTGCATAAGATCATGCACCGTTGGACCATCCAGCCAAACGGCGTTATCGGCCATTCCGACATGGCACCCGGGCGAAAATTCGATCCGGGCCCACGATTTGACTGGCTGCGGCTGGAACGCAACGCGCTGGCCGCATCACGCGAACAAGGCGATGGTCGACAAGATGCCCCACAGGACCGATTTCGTACCCTGGCTCAAGCGGCCGGATTCAGTGCTGAAGTAGACGACGAAACCCTCCTGAATGCCGTTCGTCTGCGATATCGCCCCTGGGGCAAAGGGCCATTGCGGCCAGCCGACTTCGCGCCCTTGACCCCACAATCCTGATCCGCTCTTCAACGGGCAAAAATATCCCCGGGGGTGAATTGGCCGCAGGCCCAGAAGGGGCTGGCCCCTTCGCACGCTCTCCACTCTTGACGCGGCTTGGCACAAGGCATACCCACCGTTTGCGCGGAGGGCCGGATGGCCGCTGGGGTCGCAAGGCCCGAGAGGAAAGTCCGGACTCCACAAGACAACGGTGCCGGGTAACGCCCGGGCGGGGAAACCCGACGGAAAGCGCCACAGAAATCAGACCGCCCCGGATTTCGGTCAGGGGTAAGGGTGAAACGGTGGGGTAAGAGCCCACCGCGCCGCTGGCAACAGTGGCGGCACGGCAAGCCCCACCGGGAGCAATGCCAAATAGGGTCCCCGCGCGGGCAGGTCGGCGTCAGCCGATACCGCCGCTAGGCACGTCCTGGCCAAGAGGGACCGGGTTGGCAGCTTGAGCCGCGCAGCAATGCGCGGTCTAGAGGAATGGTCATCGAAGGGGGCAACCCCGGAACAAGATCCGGCTTACAGGCCCTCCGCGCATAACTCTGTTCACTTACCGGGCGGCGTGTAAGCCCCGGTCAGCTTGGCAGCCTTCTTGGTAATGGCGGCAAAGTCCTTCGCCTTCCAGGCGCGTACTGTTTCAACGTTTGATACTGCACCCGAGGCCGCAACGGCCATTCCAATTGCTACTGCGTCAGTGCCATCCGGAACTTCGCTTACGACCACCACGTCATTTTCGCCGGTCGTCATGTAAAAAGCCAAAAGCTTGCCGCCTACTTTTTTCAGCAACGCCCGGACGGCCGCCGTGCGGTCTGCAGGCTTCTTCAGCATTCCTTTGACGCCATCCTGGGAGTAGGTCGCATAAGTGATGAAAATAGGCATAAGTCTTCTCCTTGTTTCAATGGTTTGGAACGCTGAAATTGGCCGGTTCCGCGGCCTGGAAACGGGACTCAAAAAATGCTCACAACGGCGTCCAGGACGACCCAGAAACCCACAGCAATCAGGGCCAAGCCAGTCAAAGTGGGCAACCAGCGTGCGCCCGGCAGCAGCTTTTCCAAAGCCACGTAAATGGCGATTCCGGCAATCCAGTACAGGTTCATGATCCCGCCGACGAACAGCAGCGCCATCAAGGCCCAGCAACAGCCCAGACAGTACAGCCCATGCAAAGCACCAATTCGGAACGCACCAAACGCGCCGGGTTTGTGATGATCGGCGAGGAACCGGGCAGGGCTTTGACAATGCCGCAGACAGGCAGACTTGAGGTCCGACAGCTGATACGCGCCTGCCGTTATCAGGACGCAGCCAGCAAATGTTTTGGACCGGATTGTCATCATTGGACCATCGGACAGCCCGATGCTTTCCAGCCCCCATTGCAACCCCGTCGCGGCAAGGCTGAATAAAGCCCAGGCGATCAGGTAGCCTGCGAGAAAGCAAAAGCTGAACTGCGCGGCCTTGTCACGTTCAGGTCCCGCACGCTTTATCGCCGAATACAGCAAGACCGCAGGTGCGGCGCTGGGGGTCATCATCGCGATCATCATGACCCACCACATCAGAAAGATCAGGATTACGTATTGCAGGCCCCAACCGGGCGCTTCACCCATTTGCATGGGCTCTCCGATCGGACCCGCCATCGTGGTCATTTCGGTGGCCGTCATGTTCATGCCGATCCCGGTGATGGTGTACCAGGCTGCAACCAGAACGATCAGCGACACACCGGCCAGCACGATGACCCGCTCACGCCGCATAAGCCGCTCAACCGCTCCGGTGCCGGGCGGTGTGGGATGGGATGTCATGATGACCCCCGGATCAGGCGCCCAAGACTCCGTGGCCCGAAATGTTCAGGTGGGCCAGATGAGCGTGTGTCGCGTCAAAGGTCAGGCTAATTTCGCCGCCATGTGTCTTGGCCGAGCCCGAGGCAGCTTCGGCGTGCCGGTATTCAAACCCGTTTGGCAGCTGAATTGACGCCCGGTGCGCCGCACCCGAAACGATATGCGGAATCGGGCTGACTTCGATATCGAATACGCCGTTCACCTTTGCAAAACCGGTGCGCTCGTCGCGGTCCCAGTTCAGCTCGATCGGAACGAAAAGCGTTTCATGTTTGGTCGGAGCCATGGCGCTGTAGACATACCAGAAGGTTGCCATTTCATCAGTATCTTCACCGGTCATGATGGCTTGCAGGGCTGCGCGCTGATCGGCGCTGGCGCTGGCATCTATGATCAGTTGCATCTGACCGTTGCCCTCATGGATCGGGCCGGGCCAGTAGTACACCCCAGCCGCCCTCACGCCCGCCAGATCTGTGTCCCCATAGTGACCGCTTTCGATGTCGAATACGACGACGGCCTCGCAATTGCCATGTGTCGGAAGTACGCTGAACTGGCAAGGGCAACCGAAGTTGCAGTTACAATTGGCCAGCTCTTCGCCCTTAATAGTCCATTCAGTCATGATGCCCCCTAAACAAAATCAATCGTGCAAACGCTGCTTGCACGGTTGCTTGCCTGTTCATGGTGCCTCGAAGATCGAGCCAGAAATTGGCTTCTTTGGATTGTTGATGGCGCGGTTACTATCACAAATTCGAATTTCTGACAAATTAGACATGCACTTGTGCAGGAATACGCCTGTTACATGTTCACTTGCTGAAACGAAGCCACCATTGGTCAGCTTTGCGCTAGCGTTAGGGCATCTGCTTAATCCGTGGATTATTGAGTCGCAGATATCTGCTATATTGCAAAAACGCATTTTGAATATTGGGAGGATTGTTATGAGTTTCATGAAGGCACTGGCTTCGGTCGCGGTTGGATTTGCCGCCGCAAAAGGCATGGACAAATACAAGCAGATGGGCGGAATGGCCGGTCTGCAGGACATGATGCAGGGCGCCGGGGGCGGCTTTGGCATGGATCAACTGGGCAAGATGGCAGAACAGTTCGGGATGCCGGGGGGTGCCGGTGGGCTGCAAGAGATAATTGGAAAGCTTGGCATGGCCAATCCGGCCGGGGCCGCTGGTCTCGGTGGACTGATGAACGCCATGCAGGGGGCAGCAAAGTCAGGCAGCCAGCAGACCGCCGACATGATGGATACGGTATTCAAAGGCACACCAGGGGGCGCGGCGATGGAGGAGCAGGCCAAGCTGATGCTGCGCGCGATGATCCAGGCAGCAAAGGCGGACGGAGAGCTAGATGAGCAAGAGAAGGAAACCATTCTGGGCGAATTGGGTGATGACATCAGCGATGAAGAACGCGCCTTTGTCCAGGATCAGTTGAATGGCCCGATTGATGTGATCGGCCTGGCTGCTGATTCCGGTGCGCCATTGAAAGCGCAGGTCTATGCTACGTCTCTGGCGGCGATTCGTCTGGATAACCAGCGCGAGGCCTCTTACCTTTTTCAACTGGCCACTGCGCTGGGTTTATCTGATGCCGAACGCGACCAGATTCACACGTATATGGGCGCGCCGACACTTTCGACCTAGGCCTGATCCCTGATCAGCCGATCATGTGCCCAATTGCCCTTGACACGAGCCGTGCAAGGCGTAAAAGCGCACGCTCATAGGAATTCAACCGAAAGGCCCCTGCCTTTTCGGACGCAGGAGATAACCATGGCGAAGCCGACGACAATCAAGATCCGTCTGAACTCGACCGCGGGCACGGGCCACTTCTACGTGACCAAAAAGAACGCTCGCACCATGACCGAGAAAATGACCGTTCGTAAATACGATCCGGTTGTTCGGAAACATGTCGAGTACAAGGAAGGCAAGATTAAGTAATCTGCCGTCCAACTTGGACAGAATGGAAAAGGGTTTCGCTGATGCGGAACCCTTTTTCTTTGTGCATGCGGCTGGGTGAAATGTCCGGGATCAGGAATTGGCCGTTGCAGTGACGCATCAGCGTAACGGCCATTCGGTTGGGCGCCGGGTTGCTTTTTGGAACCCCTTGGCCATACGCTTCAGCAAATCGTTCCAAAATGTTGGTCGCCATGAAAAAAATCTTGTTATCCACAATTGCCGTATTCGCCCTTGCGGCTTGTGAAGACCCCTATAACCGCTCGGGTGTTGGCTTCACGGGCATCGATGGTGAGCCGCGGACCCTCTCGGATGTTCCGGGTGCGGTCTCGTTCCTTCCCGACGCCACGAATATTCCGGCGGAATTGGCTTTGTTGCCATCCATCCCGGTCGTAACGGATCAGACCGAGGCGGAAAAAGTAGCCCGCGTCGCGATCGACAATGGCGGACGCAGCGACACAAACGCAGTTGTTCTGACCGGTTCGGACATGAACCTGTTCTTAAGCACTGTCAGCGTGAACGGCACTTTGTTCGGTGTGCTTAGGACCGAAAACAACAGCACCCGTGTGGACAACAACGTCGGCGCAGCCTTTGGCCAAAATGCCGAACAGTTTACCGGGTGCCTGCCTGCGGGTGACGTGTTCCGCAAGGGGTCGTCGTCGCGCAGCTCGGGTTTTGCGGTTGCTCTGAACTGCAGCTGATCGAACCAAAAAGATAAAAATAAAGAAAGCCTCCACCGTGTTGGTGGAGGCTTTCTTTGTTCTTAACGTCACAAGTCTGCGCCGCCTGTTTACCTTCTCGGACGGGATGCCATGCAGCGAGGCAAACAAAAAAAAGCGGGCCAAATCTGGCCCGCCTTTGAATTCGAATTCCGGCTGTCTTATTCGCGGTTGCCGAACAACTGCAGCAGGAACATGAACATGTTGATAAAGTCCAGATACAGGCTCAGCGCGCCCATGATTGCGGCTTTACCCAACCATTCCTGGTCGCCCGAATGGGCCATCTGCAGGTAGGTGGTTTTGATCTTCTGGGTGTCATAGGCGGTCAGACCAGCAAAGATCAGAACGCCGATTACCGAGATCGCGTACATCATCGCGGGTGACTGCAGGAAGATGTTTACAACCATCGCCACGATCAGGCCAATAAGACCCATGATCAGGAATGTACCCATTCCAGACAGGTCTTTCTTGGTGACGTAGCCGTACAAGGACAGTCCTGCGAAAGCGATCGACGTGATCAGGAACACCTGAATGATCGACATGCCGGTAAAGGCAATGAAAATCCAGCTGATCGACAGGCCCATCACCGCTGCGAATGCATAGAACACCAGCTGTGCAGCTGCGGCGGACAAGCGGTTGATACCGGCGCTAAAGCCAAAGATGAACGCCAGCGGTGCAAACATGATCACCCAGCGCAGAGGCGATGTATAGATCGCGGCACCCAGCGACGTCAGATAGGTGCCCGAGCTGATTTGCCCGGCTGCGGCCGATGGGTCGGTTGTGGTTGCAAGCCCGGAAATGGCCCAGGCCGCCATGAATGTAATCAGCATGCCCACAGACATCGTGCCGTAGACTTTGTTCATATGGGCGCGTAGGCCCTCGTCAATCTGGGCAGCGCGCGCACCGGTCGCCGTCCGGATCGTGTCAAATTGTGCCATTAAGGGTCTCCCTTTGCATATTTCTTGTCGGACCAATGAAATTGGCACCGTTCCCCGCAAATATCGGCAAGTGCGGGCTGTGTTTCAAGGGTTTAACGCCCGAAACTGGCTAAAACACGCAACAAAAATGGCAGCCCGACGGTTCGCGCTGCCATTCACCGAGAAAAGGTGCAGTGTCGAATCACTTTTGCCAGAACTCCGGCGCATCCCAAATGGATCGTGACGCCTCGGTTTCGGCCTGTTGGCGGGTGATGCCGATGTCTTCCAGAGCGCGATCATCAAGTCTGGCAAGCGTTTGGCGCTGGCGCAGAAGAGACAGCGAGTCCAGAAGCGAGGACAACAAAGAGCGACGCTGCGGTTTGCAGTGCTGTTTGATTGCAATTTGGGTCATATTTATTGTCCTTTCTCTATTTCATGATGGTTTATCGTCTTTCCATCAACTTCCTTGATTTATATGGCGCAACATGTCACATTTTGAAAATGAATATTTATGAAGAGATGCATAAGGATTTGTGAACATGCGAAATCTGGATATCACCACGCTTCGTTCCTTCGTTGCCGTTGCTGACCAGGGTGGCGTCACACGGGCCGCCGGATTTCTGCATCTGACGCAATCCGCCGTGTCAATGCAGTTGAAGCGGTTGGAAGAGCTGCTGGGCCTTGAATTGTTGGACCGTAGTGGGCGCACAATTGCGTTGACTGCATCCGGTGAACAGCTGTTGGCCTATGCCCGGCGCATGATCGCGCTGAATGACGAAGTAATCTCAAAGCTCACGGATCAGGCCTATGAAGGCGAGGTTGTTCTGGGCGTTCCACATGACATCGTTTACCCGGCCATCCCGCGGGTCTTGCAGCGTTTCAATGCTGACTTCCCGCGGGTTCGGGTGCAGCTGATTTCGTCATATTCCCTTCAGCTGAAAGAAATGTTCAAACGCGGCGAATGCGATCTGATCCTGACAACCGAAGCATCAGCCAGTGATGGATCGGAGACCGTCGCTGAGTTGCCCTTGCGGTGGATTGGGGCGCCGGGCGGGTCAGCATGG
This sequence comes from Ruegeria sp. AU67, assembly GCF_900312795.1. NCBI lineage: Bacteria > Pseudomonadati > Pseudomonadota > Alphaproteobacteria > Rhodobacterales > Roseobacteraceae > Ruegeria > Ruegeria sp. AU67. Next base: position 144,472 of record NZ_OMPH01000030.1, on the reverse strand, counting down.
CGTAAGAATCCGATTCCATTGGCCGTTGGGCGGCGGTGCGCGTTTCGGCCCCAGATGATTTCGGCCCTCGATGCGGAAGGTATCCCGTGGGAACTGTCAGTCGAAACAGAAAACGACCGCACGATCGAGGCGACTGTCAGCGCGGATCTGGCTGTTCATGCGATGCTGGACGGGACCGAACCCGCACATCTTGAACAGATCGACACCGGAGGGGCATTGCCGGAACTGCCGGCCCACATGATCAATCTGTATGGGGGCGAGACCGGGCGCGGCGCCGTCGTCGAAGCGCTGGCCGCGCTGGTGCGTCAGAATTTTCGTATTCTGGGCAGTGTACCGCTCAAGGCTGTCGTGGGGTAAGCGCCCGTCAGGGAGTAATAACCACTTTGCCGGTGGCCACGCGGTCGCGCAGCAACTGCATGCCTTTGTCGGCCTCGGCCAGCGGAAGAACGTGGCTGATATGCGGCTTGATCCGCCCCTCGGCGAGCCAGCCGAACAGCGTGTCAAAGCTGTCCTGAACGACCTGAGGTCGGAATCTCAGGTAGCCGCCGATGTAAAACCCAATCACGGTCAGGTTCTTTACCAAAAGATGGTTGGCCGGAATTTGGGGAACGTCGCCGCCCGCAAACCCGATGGGCAACAGACGGCCTTCGGGGTTGGTTGCCCGGAACGCGGCCTTGAAGACATCCCCTCCGACAGCGTCATAGACGACATCCGCGCCGCCCAGTTCCTTGACGCGTGCGCGCAGGTCTTCCGAGGCGTCGATCAGGTGATCCGCACCGGCCGCGCGGGCCACATCCAGTTTTTCCTGCCCGCGGGCATGGGCAATTACCGTCGCGCCCATCAGCTTGCCGATTTCGACGGCGGTAAGTCCAACCCCACCTGCGGCACCGGTCACCAAAAGGGTCTCGCCCGGCCTTAGATGCGCCCGGTGATCAAGGGCGATATGGCTGGTGCCGTAAGCGATCTGAATGGCCGCTGCATTTTCAAAGCTAATTGCACCCGGCAGTGGAATTGCTCGGCTCGCATCAAAAACGCCATATTCCGCCAGCCCGCCCTGACCGGAATATACGGCTACACGGTCCCCGACATTCAAGCGCGTAACGCCGCCACCTAACTTGTCGACAACGCCAGCGACTTCCATACCCAGCGTGAACGGAGCTTCGGGCGTGTCCTGATACGTACCCTTCTGCATCAGCAGGTCGGCAAAATTCAATCCGCAGGCCTTGATCGCGATGCGCACTTGCCCGGTGCCGGGTTCGGGAAGGTCAATATCAGCCAATTGGGCGGCGCTTCCCTGGGATTGAATCGTGAATGCCTGCATGATCGCGCTCCGTAATTTTGGGGCATAGATTCTTTTCGGCTAGGGTTTGTCAATCTTTTCCCCAGCCAATTCAGCTCGTTTCAGATGTATGGTGGTGGGTGTGGGGACTATCCCAGCATTAAAAACACACAACCCTAAATCTTTGTGACCCGAAACAGATTCAACCTTCTTGAAAAATTACCCAAATGCGGCAATATTGCGCTATGGTACTGTTTTGGGGGTATGTTCCAAATTAGGGAGTGGTTAAGTGCGACTCGCTAGTGTTGCGATGAAAAGCAACGCGCGCCCCAGGTAGTTGTGTGTAAAAGAGGAGAATACCAATGACCCATCACGTCGATGTCCATGTGGGCAAGCGCGTCCGGCATCGCCGCTGGCTGATTGGCATGACCCAGCAGCAGCTGGCGGAGCAAGTTGGTATTAAGTTTCAACAAATTCAAAAGTATGAAACTGGGGCCAACCGGATCAGCGCGTCTCGCCTGTGGGACATTGCCGAGGCATTGGACGTTCCCGTCAGCTTTTTCTTTGAAGGTCTGGAAGAGGCCGAAAAAGAGACCTCTGGCAAAAAGTCGGTTCCTGCCGATCTGATGGGGGACAAGGAAGCGCTGGACCTCGTGCGGTCCTATTACGCGATTCCCGAAAACCAGCGCCGCCGCCTGTTCGAGCTTGCTCGGGTTCTCAGCGACGTCGCATAAATTAGCGGGTTGACTTCAAACCGTGCGCGCCTCACGGGTTACGCATGCAAGAGACCTCTCTAAGCGATCTGGAAGTTGCCGAAGAAATGGCCGACGCGGCGCGTGCGGCCATTCTTCCGTATTTCCGGCAAACTAATCTGGACACCACGAACAAATTGGATGGTGGGTTTGACCCCGTCACTATAGCCGACCGAAACGCCGAAAAGGCGATGCGCGCGGTTCTGGCTCGCTATCGGCCCGAAGATGGCATTTTCGGCGAAGAGTTTGGTCGCGAAGAAGGCTCCAGCGGACGAACTTGGGTTCTGGACCCCATCGACGGTACTCGCGGTTTCATCAGCGGTACTCCGACTTGGGGGGTTCTGATTGCTCTCAGCACAACTGACGGCCCGATTATGGGGGTGATCGACCAGCCCTATATCGGCGAACGGTTTGTGGGTTCGGCGGATATCGCGCAGGTCACCGGCCCATCCGGAACGGCACCGTTGAAGACACGCTCGACATCCGCCTTGGATCAGGCGGTTGTTTTTACGACCTTCCCAGAGGTTGGCACACCTGAGGACCGCGCAGGGTTCGAAGCGGTGGCCCGGCAAGCAAAGCTGACCCGTTATGGCATGGATTGTTATGCCTATGCGCTGGTGGCGACGGGTCAGGTTGATCTGGTGATCGAATCGAGCCTGAACGCCTATGACATTCAGGCCCCCATAGCAGTGATAGAGGCAGCTGGTGGGGTTGTGACTGACTGGCGGGGCGGTCCCGCCCATAATGGCGGGCGGGCTCTGGCGGCGGCGAATCCCGAGCTGCACGCGGTCGCACTGGAAATCCTGCGCAACTACTGAAACTGGTTGCCGCAATTTGGCCGGTCGGGTAGGTTCTACGCGGCTGGTTCTTATGCCCGTTTTCCGCCAGCCTTTGCACTTCTTGCATGAGACGGGCTGTTGCAGGAGGGCGAATTGACCGAAATCCTTATCAAAAATGCAGATACCATTCTAACGATGGATGACGCGCGGCAAGAGTTGTCAGGCGCAGACATTCTGATCGTGGGGGGGCAGATCGCGCAGATCGGCCACAACTTGCAAACCGACGGTGAGATCCACGATGCTGCTGGTTGTGTTGTGACGCCCGGGCTGGTGAATACCCATCACCATCTGTACCAAACCATGACGCGGGCTGTACCGGGCGGGCAGGATGCATTGCTGTTCGGATGGTTGCAGACACTCTATCCGATCTGGTCCCGTTTCGGCCCTGAAGAGATGTTTGTGTCGGCTCAGATTGGTCTGGCTGAATTGGCTCTGTCGGGCTGTACGCTCAGCTCTGACCACCTTTACCTTTACCCCAACGGCGCGCGCCTGGACGATACGATCGCTGCCGCCGCCGAAATTGGTCTGCGATTCCATCCGACCCGCGGAGCGATGAGTATCGGGGAAAGCGACGGCGGGTTGCCGCCAGATGCATTGGTCGAGGTGGAATCCGATATCCTCGACGACATGATCCGCGTGGTTGACGCGTTTCATGATCCATCCGTTGGGGCGATGTGCCGGGTAGGGTTGGCACCTTGCTCCCCGTTTTCCGTCAGCAGGGACCTGATGCGCGACACAGCAATCCTTGCGCGCGACAAAGGTGTGATGCTGCACACTCATCTGGCGGAAAATGATGAGGATATAGCGTATTCGCAGGCGCAGTTCGGGTGCCGCCCTGGTCAATATGCCGAAGATCTGGGTTGGACCGGATCAGACGTCTGGCACGCGCATTGCGTGAAACTGGACGGGGCCGAGATTGATCTGTTCGCCAGAACCCAAACGGGCGTGGCGCATTGCCCGTGCTCAAACTGCCGCTTGGGGTCCGGTATCGCACCGGTTCGAACCATGCGTGATCACGGGGTTCCGGTGGGTCTGGGCGCCGACGGTTCGGCCAGCAACGATAACGGCAGTCTGATCCTCGAGGCCCGACAGGCCATGCTGCTGCAGCGCGTTGCCAATGGCGCGGATGCGATGTCGTCACGCGAAGCGTTGGAAATCGCGACACGCGGCGGGGCAGACGTGCTGAACCGCCCTGATTGTGGTCGGCTAGAGCCCGGCAAGCGCGCTGACATCGCCATATGGGACACGCGTGGTATCGAAAGTGCAGGCAGCTGGGACCCGGCCGCATTGCTGTTGGCCGGACCGATGAAGGTGAAACACCTGTTTGTTGAAGGCCGCCAGATCGTGCGCGACGGGCATGTCACGACGTTGGACCTGCCGCGCGTGATCGAACGGCAGACCCAATTGGCCCGCGCTTTGCAGGCCTAGGAAGACACGCGGCGACCGGCGATCCAAACCTCAGCAATCGCCCGGTCGTCACCCATCATGATCGTAGGAAAGATCGCCTCCCACAGATCATCTGCGCAGGCCTCACGCTGGGCAATTGCGGGGGTTGAGGCGAGGTCAAGAACGACCAGATCAGCCTCCATCCCCGGTGCGACATTGCCAATGCAATCATCCATCCGCAGCGTACGGGCCGAGCCAACCGTGCCCAGCCACAGCAGTTGTGCCGCGTGCAGCGGCGAGCCGCGCAGCTGCCCGATTTCATAGGCCGAGGCCATCGTGTGCAGCATTGAAAAGCTCGACCCGCCACCAGTATCTGTTGCCAGACCAACCCGGTGCCCTTCGCCCATCAGCCCGTCCATGTCGAACAAGCCGGATCCGATAAACGTGTTCGAGGTCGGGCAATGGATCAGCGAGGCGTCAACCTCGCGCAGCCGGTCACGTTCGCGCGATTCCAGATGGATGACATGGCCGTAAACGCCATGTGAGCCCAGCAGTCCGAACTTTTCATAGGTATCCAAATAGTCTCGCGCATCAGGGAAAAGCTCACGAACCCATGAGATTTCGTCTGTCTGCTCGCTCAGGTGTGTTTGCATCAGGCAATGCGGGTGTTCGGCCCACAGTGCGCCCATCGCCTCAAGCTGCTCGGGCGTGGATGTGGGCGAGAACCGTGGTGTGATGGCGTAGGATATCCGGTCGACACCGTGCCATTTCTCAAGCAGCGCCTGCGATTGATCATAGGCCGTCTGCGGGGTATCCCGCAGCCCTTCGGGCGCGTTGCGATCCATGCAGGTTTTGCCTGCCACCACACGCTGCCGGCGTTGCTGCGCGGCTGTGAAGAATGCGTCGACGCTTTCGGGGTGGATGGTGCAGAAACTGCACATTGTTGTGGTGCCATGCGAGGCCGTCAGATCCAAATAACGGTTGGCGATCTCGGCTGCATAGTCGGGATTCCCGAACTTCATTTCCTCGGGGAAGGTATATGTGTTCAGCCAGTCGATCAGGCGCTTTCCCCAACTGGCGATCATGGCAGTCTGTGGGTAATGGACATGCGCATCTACAAAGCCTGCCATAATCACGTGCTGACCGTGGTTTACGACTTCGGCATCGGGGTTCGCGGATATCAAGCTGTCGGCCTCGCCGACTGCAGATATGCGGCCGCCCTCGATCAGGACCGCTTCGCTGATTGTCACAGCCTCTGTCGGCTCACCTTCGAATGGTGATCCGTTGAAGCTCAGGACACGCCCTTTCAGCAGCGTTTTTTGCGCCATTTCCGTTCATCTCCGCCTGTATGGGACTGCGAAACAGCATAGTGGGGCGAAACTTGTCGGTAAATCGGCGCATTGTCATTGTTTTCCGGTAGCTGCTTCTTCTAATTAGGGGTCAATGCGCGAACCAACCGGGGGCAGACATGACGACAGGCTATGATGAACCCGTAATCGATTCCGCAAGCGAGGAAGACGTCTATGCGCTGGATCGCCGGACAGTTGCCGCGATCCTGTATGCGGTTGATGTGGAAGATCGCGACAAGCTGATCGAGCTGATGGAGCCGCTGCACCCTGCGGACATTGCTGACCTTCTTGAACAGATTAATCCCTATGACCGTGGGCGTTTGATCCGTCTTTACGACAAGGAATTTGACGGCGATATCTTATCCGAACTGGATGAGTCCGTCCGCGAAGAGGTTATCAGTGTCCTGCGCCCCGACGTTCTGGCCGACGCCGTGCGGGAAATGGAGAGCGATGACGTCGTCGACCTGCTGGAAGACCTTGAAGAGCCGCAGCAAGAAGCCATCCTGGACGCGTTGGAAGATTCCGAGCGGATCGCCGCGGAACAGGCGCTGTCCTATCCGGAAAACTCAGCCGGTCGCCTCATGCAGCGCGAGGTGGTCATGTCGCCCGAGCATTGGACCGTGGGGCAGACCATCGATTTCATGCGCGCCAATGATGACTTGCCGGAACAGTTCTATCACGTTGTTCTGGTTGATCCGCGGCTCAAACCGGTGGCACAGGTCACGCTGGGCAAGCTGATGGCAACCCGGCGCGAAGTGCCGTTGCACGACATCGCCGAAGAGGAATTTCACACCATCCCCGTCGATCAGGACGAAGAGGATGTGGCCTACGCCTTTAACCAGTACCACCTGATTTCCGCCCCGGTGGTCGATGCCGATGGGCGTTTGGTCGGCGTGATTACCATTGATGACGCCATGGTTGTTCTGGACGAAGAATACGAAGAGGACATGTTACGCCTTGCCGGCGTCAGCGACGAAAGCTCGCTGTCCGACAGTGTCGCCGCAACCAGTAGGCGGCGCTTGCCGTGGCTGGCCGTCAACCTGTGTACCGCAATATGCGCGTCACTGGTCATCTCGCAGTTCGAAGCGGCGATCAATCAGTTGGTGGCACTGGCAATCCTGATGCCGATCGTTGCCTCGATGGGAGGCAATGCCGGGACGCAGTCACTGACGGTTGCGGTGCGGGCGCTTGCTACGCGCGACTTGACCGGATCGAACGTGGCGCGTGTTATCCGGCGAGAATTGCTTGTGGGTGTGCTCAATGGTCTGTGCTTCGCGACCGTTTTGGGGACTGTCGGCATGATGTGGTTCGATTCACCATTGCTGGGTGTCGTGATCGGCTCGGCCTTGGTCGTGAATATGGCGATCGCAGGCTTCGCAGGTACGGTAGTACCGGTTGTGCTGGATCGTCTGGGCGTTGACCCGGCGCTGGCATCAGGAACCTTTGTAACGACCACAACAGACGTCATGGGGTTCTTCATCTTTCTTGGGCTTGCCAGCGTGGTGCTTCTGTGACCGATCTGACTGAAATCAAGGCCGCCGCGCGCAAGACTGCTTTTGCACGCCGCAAGGCCGCGTTTGATGCGCGTTTGCCGGGGGCGGCCGGGCGGTTGTCCGAAGTGCTTGCGGGGCATCGCGGCGTCCCGATGTCGGGGTACATGCCGATCCGCACCGAAATTGATCCTTTGCCCGCCATGGCCGAGGCGGCGGCTTACGGCCCGGTCGGTGTGCCGGTCATCCAGGCCGCCGGGCAGGCGTTGCGGTTTTCGCGCTGGACGCCCGAGGGCGAGTTAAAGGACGGCCCGTTCGGCGCCAAGGTTCCCGAGATTGACGATTATTTTGATCCCGAGATTCTGGTTGTGCCGCTGGTTGCTTTTGACGCGCAAGGTGGAAGGCTGGGATATGGCGGCGGCTTTTATGACCGGACGCTGGAGGGATTGCGTGCCAAGCGCCCCACACTGGCCATCGGCTTTGCCTTTGAGGCGCAAGAGGCCGAGGGGCTGCCGTTGGAACCCACGGATCAGCCGTTAGATATGGTCATCACTGAAAGCCGAGTACTGACGTTCTCGGCCTGACCGCCTCAGGTCGGGCTGTTTTCGCGAAAGTACTCCCACGCGTCCACTTCGGTGCCGTCGGGCAAGATGCAGATGCCGATCTGGCCGCCTTCGCCATCGCGGATCTCGTAACGATTGCCACTTTCAACGCAAAAGGTTGCTGCCGGGTTCGCCAGCTGGGTGGATGAGCCGTTTGAAGCAGGCTGGTCGCAGGCCGAAAGTGTGGTCAGGCTAGCGGCGGTCAGAAGGGCAAGGCGCATGGGAAATCTCCGGCATAATGTGCTTTGGCGGTTTATTCTGCCAGCTTAACCACTTGTGCTTGAGAGATACCACACTTAGGACAGTTCGAATGAGGATACTTTTTCTGGGTGACGTGATGGGCCGCGCCGGACGCGCGGCCATTCAACAACATTTGCCGCGTCTGCGCGACGAATGGCGGTTGGATTTTGTCGTGGTCAATGGCGAGAACGCATCAAACGGGATGGGTCTGACCGGGGATCACGCCAAGCTGCTGCTGGATGCCGGGGCCGATTGCCTGACACTGGGCGATCACGCGTTCGACCAGAAGGACATGTTGCAATTCATTGAAAGCGAACCCCGGATCGTGCGCCCGGTGAACTTTGCCAAGGGCGCGCCGGGCAGGGGCCACCGGTTGTTCACCGCGCCCGGTGGGCGCAAGATTCTGGTGGTTCAGGTGTTGGGGCAGGTCTTCATGAAGCGCCCCTTCGACGATCCGTTTTCGGCGATTGAACCAATCCTGAAATCGCATCCGCGTGGCGGACAGGCACAGGCCGTGATCGTTGATATGCATTGCGAAGCCACATCCGAAAAGATGGCCATGGGCCACTATTGCGACAAACGCGCCAGCCTTGTTGTGGGCACGCATACACATGTGCCAACCGCGGACGCGCAAATCCTGCCGGGTGGCACGGCCTATCTGACGGATGCGGGCATGTGCGGCGATTATGACTCGGTCATCGGCATGGATAAGCTGGAACCGATGCGCCGGTTCATCACCGGTATGCCCAAGGCCCGGTTCACTCCGGCGAATGGCGAGGCCACGCTGAGCGGAGTGTTCGTTGAAACCGACGACCGTGACGGTCAGGCGAAATCTGTTCAAATGGTGCGCGTTGGTGGGCGGCTACAGCAAGCTGGCCCACAGTAAGGGCACGTCAGGCTTGCTCTGTCGCGCGCAATGCGTGAAACTGCCTGACGGGCGCGTAAGCCAGGCCAGGGTTCGGACAGAATACCAAGAATGCAATTCCTTCAACTGACAGAAATGGGAAGCGCGATACTGGCGCTGTTGGTCGTTGCAGGCATGTTCATCATGTTCCTGCGCGAATCCTATCCGACTGAAGTGGTCGCAATCGGTGGCGTGGCCGTGATGCTGGTGACGGGCATTCTGCCTTACCAAAGCGCACTTGCCGTTCTGTCAAATCCGGCCCCTTGGACGATTGCCGCGATGTTTATCATCATGGGAGCATTGGTGCGTACCGGAGCACTGGACGCATTCACATCGACCGCGCAAAAACAGGCACAGGTAAGTCCCAAAGTCGCAATCGCGACGCTGATGGCCTTTGTTGTCTTTGCCTCGGCGGTGGTTTCAAACACGCCCGTGGTGGTCGTCATGATCCCCGTATTCGTTCAGATCGCACGGACGCTTAACGTGTCGGCCTCGAAACTGCTGATCCCGCTTAGTTACGCGGCCATTCTGGGTGGTACGCTGACCTTGATCGGGACTTCGACCAACCTGTTGGTTGATGGTGTCGCGCGGTCCCAGGGGATGGCTCCGTTTACGATCTTCGAGGTCACGCCGCTGGGCATTGCGCTAGTCATTTACGGCATGTTCTACCTGCGGTTTGTCGCGCCGCGCCTACTGCCGGAACGGGACAGCATGGCATCCATGCTTAGCGACCGGTCGAAGATGAAGTTTTTTACCGAGGCTGTCATTCCCCCCGACAGCAACCTGATCGGGCGTGAGGTGACGGGCGTGCAGCTGTTCAAACGTCCTGGCGTGCGCCTGATCGACGTCGTGCGCGGCGACGAGTCGTTGCGGCGCAACCTCAAGGGCGTCGCTTTGAAAGTTGGCGACCGTGTCGTTCTTCGGACTGAGATGACGGAGCTGCTGAGCCTGCAAACCAATAGAGAACTCAAGCGTGTCGATCAGGTCTCGGCGGTTGAGACGAAAACGGTCGAGGTGCTGATCACTCCAGGCTGCCGCATGGTGGGGCGGACGCTGGGCGCGATGCGTTTACGCCGTCGCTATGGCGTCTATGTGCTGGCGGTGCATCGGAGAAACCAGAATATCGGGCGGCAATTGGATGATCTGGTCGTGCGGGTCGGTGACACGCTGCTACTGGAGGGTTCACCTGCAGATATCCGGAAACTGGCTGCTGATATGGATATGGTCGATGTGACCCAACCTTCGGCCCGTGCATTCCGCCGAAGCCACGCCCCGGTTGCGATTGGTGCGCTGGTCATGATCGTTGTGCTGGCGGCGCTGGGTGTTGCGCCCATCCTGCTGCTGTCGATCCTGGCTGTTGCGATAGTTTTGATTACGCGCTGCATCGACGCGGATGAGGCGTTTTCCTTTGTCGAAGGACGATTACTGGCCCTCATCTTCTCAATGCTGGCCATAGGTGCGGCCCTGGATAAATCCGGCGCAGTTTCCTTGATTGTCGAAGCCGTGGCGCCCGGTCTTGGTGCCTTGCCACCATTCCTGATCATCTGGGCGGTATACTTGCTGACCTCTGTGCTGACAGAGCTGGTGTCGAATAACGCTGTGGCAGTTGTGGTGACGCCGATTGCCATCGGTTTGGCGCAGGCAGTGGGCGTTGATCCGCGTCCTCTGGTGGTGGCGGTCATGGTGGCGGCCTCGGCTTCATTTGCGACGCCGATCGGATATCAGACCAACATGATGGTTTACGGCCCCGGTGGGTACAGGTTCACAGATTTTCTGAAGGTTGGCGTGCCGCTGAATCTGACCGTGGGTTTGCTGGCTTCGCTGTTGATCCCTCTGATCTGGCCGCTTTGAGTTCGGCACGGAACCGCTGGTTTTCCGGCGAAGTCCTTGTAAAATCAGAACCTCATACAATGTTTTGAATAAGTGATTTTGCGAAAAGGAGCACGCCAATGCTCAAGACCGGATATACTGCGCTTACGGTTGCGGCCACATCAGCCATGCTGAGCAGCGCGGCCATCGGCGGAACGATCGAAGGCACTGCAGCATATCGCGAGCGTATCGCCGTACCTCCGGATGCGACGCTTTATGTGCAATTGCAAGACGTCTCGCGCGCGGACACACCGTCGGTGACCCTATCGGCAAAGCGCTATGCGCTGACGGGAGTGCCAGCACAATTCGAGCTGAGCTATGACGACGCCCTTATTCAAGAGGGGATGCGCTACGTGGTGCGTGGTTCGATCTTTCAGGGCGACAAGCTGTTGTTCACAACCGATACTGCCTACCCTGTTCTGACGAATGGGGCCGGGAACACGACCGATCTGATGCTGGTCAAAGTACAACCGCCCGGAGCAGCCGTGCTGGAGAATACCAACTGGACTGCAACCGGCCTGAATGGCGCAGCACTTGAGACCGAAAGGCGCCCCGCGCTTTCATTCGCCAATGATGGCGCGTTCTCAGGCAGCGGTGGATGTAACCGGTTTTCCGGCCAAGCCGAGATTGCGGGCAACAATATTGAATTCCCCGACAACATGGCCGCCACCCTAATGGCCTGTCCGCCCCCACTGGATGAAGTTGAGCGGCAATTTTTCAAAGCCCTACAAGGGGTGACAGCATATGCGTTCAAAGGCGATACGCTGGTGTTGCTGGACAGTGCTGGGCAATCCGTCGTTCAGTTTGCCCGTGAACAGTAGGGTTTAAGGGGCCGTCACGCGACGGCCCTTGACCGTCCGGCATTGCGGCCGGAGAAAATGCAGCCGCCTAGAAATGAACCTTCGAGCGCGTTGTAGCCGTGATAGCCACCGCCGCCAAAACCCGCGACCTCTCCGGCTGCGAATAGGCCGGGAATGACCTTGCCGTCTGCGCCCACCATCTGACTGTCCAGATTGGTCTGAAGCCCACCCAGCGTTTTGCGCGTCAGCACGTGCAGTTTCACCGCGATCAGCGGGCCATTGGCCGGATCAAGGAACTTGTGCGGCCTGGCGGTTCGGATCAGTTTGTCACCACGGTAGTTGCGCGCGGCCAGAATGGCGGCCATCTGCGCATCCTTGGTGAACGGGTTGTCGATCTGGGAATCCCGCGCCTCGATCTGGGCGCGTAGATGCGCCTCATCGATCAGCCCTCCGCCCAGATGGTTCATGCCGTTAACAAGCTCGGTCAAGGTATTGGCGACGATGAAGTCTTCGCCGTGCTCCTTGAACGCCTCGACCGGAGCGGTGGCCTTGGACCCGGTCAGAATGCGTTGGAACAGAACCTCTTTCCAACCACCGTCCGTCATGTCGGGGTTCTGTTCAGACCCGGACAGGGCGAACTCTTTTTTGATTACCTTCTGGGTCAGGACGAACCAGCTGTATTCATGACCGGTTTTCAGGATTTCCTTCAGCGTACCCAAAGTATCAAACCCCGGCAGGCACGGCGGTTTCAACCGGTTGCCTTCGGCGTCGAACCACATTGAGCTCGGGCCGGGCAGAATGCGAATACCGTGTGATGGCCAGATCGGATTCCAGTTACGCACGCCTTCGGTGTAATGCCACATCCGGTCGCCGTTAATCACATGACCGCCAGCCTTTTCGCTGATGCCGATCATGCGTCCATCGACGTGGAATGGCACGCCTGCAACCATGTCCTTTGGCGGCTCGCCCAGACGGTCGCGCGGCCAGCTTTTGCGCACCATTTCAAAGTTGCCTCCGATGCCACCTGACGTGACGATGACGGCTGGGGCGTAAAATTCGAACTCGCCGACCTCATCACGGTTGGTCTTGGCGCCGTGGGGTGCGGTGTCGTCTGCCAGAACTTCGCCCGAGACGCCTTTGGCAGCGCCGTTCTGCATGATGATGTGGCTGACTTGATGGCGGAATTTAAGCTCGATCAACCCGTTGCTGACATGGTCACGCACTCGGCGTTTGAAATGTTCCAGAACACCGGGGCCGGTGCCCCAGGTGATATGAAAGCGGGGCACAGAATTGCCGTGACAATCCGCATATGATCCACCGCGTTCGGCCCAGCCGACTATCGGAAACCAGCGCAGGCCCATGTCATGCAGCCAAGGGCGCATTTCGCCGGCGGCAAATTCAACATAGGCCTCGGCCCATTTCCTGGGCCATGCGTCCTCGTCACGATCGAACTGCGCACTGCCCATCCAGTCGCGCAGTGCCAGATCGTAGCTGTCTTTGATGCCCATGCGCCGCTGTTCCGGCGTGTCGACCATGAATAGGCCGCCGAGACTCCAAAACGCCTGACCACCGAGGAAATGGGCGGGCTCCTGATCGACCACGATAACCTTCTTGCCACGGTCGCCCAGTTCGGCAGCGGCGGCCAACCCGGCAAGCCCAGCCCCCACGACGATGGCATCAGCAGTATTGTTGGTCATGTCATGTCCTTTCAGCGGCGGCGGAACCAAAGGATGAAGGGCAGGGCCACAACATACATCGTAATTCCGTATACAGCCGAGGGCAGGGCCAACGGGCTGAACCCGCTTTCCGTCGCCGTGATCAATGCAGCCAGTGTAATCCCAAGTGTCGAGTTTTGTATGCCGGTTTCGATGGAAACAGTCTTGCTTTCGTTCCACGACAGGTTTGCGGCACGCGCCAGCCCTAGCCCGATCAGCAAAAGCGCGATGTTCAACGAGATCAACCCAGCGCCCATGACGCCGAGGTTGTCGACAAACAGCTGCCAATTTCCAGCCAGAGCAGCCACAACGATCAGCACGAACAATACGGTCGCAAGCTTGGACAGCGCGGGCTCGATCCGTTTTGCAAAATCTGTTGCAAAGCTGCGAAGTGTGACGCCAAGCGCCACGGGTAGCGATGTGATCAGGAACATGGCGATTGCAAGCCCTGAGATGGACACCTCGGGTGCCGCATCGCCCATGAAATAGTTCACTGACCAGGCGGCAAGAAACGGCACGGTAACCATCGAAAGCAGGCTGATGACGGCAGTCAGGCTGACCGACAGGGCAACATCACCCTTTGCCAGTTTCGACAGGATGTTGCTGGTCACACCGCCGGGGCAAAAACTGAGGATCATGAAGCCGACAGCGATCTCGGGTGGCAACGCAAAAAGTGTGACCGTGACAAAAGCCGCGACCGGCAGCAACACAACCTGGCACAATGCACCGATGGCGAAAGGATAGCGCCGGCTAAGGACACGGCGGAAATCGGCGACTTCGAGCCCAACGCCCAGAGACAGCATGATAATGGCCAGCGACAGCGGCAGGCCGACACTTATTAGAAGATCCAAGAACAACTCCTCCCAAAGCCGTTCGGGCCACCCTAAGCGAGCGGTCGTGGATCAGGCAATAACGCCGTTGGGTCACCCATAGCGTTCGGCAAATCTGCGGAGAATTTCGGCCGGTTGCGTGACGTCCGCAGCAAGGCAGATATCGATCAGGCGCTGGGCGTCTTCGGGCGGAAAATAGCCGTGGTTCTTGTAGATATTGATGCGCTGCTCAAAATCGCGCGCGTCCGCCTCGGGGTGGAATTGTGTGGCATAAACATTCTGCCCCCAGCGGATCATCTGAAACGGGCAGGCGTCCGAGGCCAGCAGGTGGATGCACCCGTTCGGCAGCGCCTGCACGGCCTCTTTGTGGCCCACGAAGGCGTCGAATGTTCCGGTCAGCCCTGCCGTTAGCGGGTCTTGCGCTCCGTCTGCAGTCAGGTGGCAGGTCGAAGGCCCGACGGGTTCGCCGAATTTCTCTTTGCTGACGTCACCGCCAAGATGGGCAGCCAGAATGCCCAGCCCATAGCAACAGCCCATGAAGGGATGATCCTGCGCGATGATCTGCGGCATCAATCCCATGATGGCCGCCTCGGTACGTGCATCGGTTTCCGATTTGGTTGCCGGATCGTCACTGACGCATCCCGGTCCACCGCCGACGATCACCCCGGAATAGTCCGTGACATCCAGATCCGCAGGTAAGTCCTCGCAATCCAGGCGAATTCGATGGGTTTGCTCGGGTTTCAGCCCGGTTTTATCCAGGATCGAGGCATATTCGGCATCCGAAGCATCGGTTTCCGGGCGCAGTTGCAGGATCAGAAATCGTTTCATGATTGGCTCTTAACCGTCAAAGAGGCCAGAAGACAAGGATGGCGGGAATGGAAACGGCGATGATCAGGATTTCCAGCGGCAACCCCATGCGCCAATAATCACCAAACTGATACCCTCCGGGCCCCAGCACCAGCGTATTGTTCTTATGTCCGATCGGCGTCAGGAACGCGGCTGACGCAGCAACGGCAACCGTCATCAGGAACGGGTCGGGTGAAACCTCAAGCGTGCGGGCCATCTGGATACCGACCGGAGCCGCAACAATGGCGGTAGCCGTATTGTTCAGCACGTCCGATAGGGTCATGGTGACCACCATAAGCACAGTAAGAATGGCCCAGGCAGGCAGCCCGTCGGTTAACTGAATCAACGCATTCGCAATCAGTTCTGTACCGCCTGACGTCTCCAACGCGCTGCCTAGCGGGATCATCGAGCCCAGCAGAACGACAACGGGCCACTCGATATGATTGTAGATATCGGCAATCGGCATGATCTTGGTCAGAACGTAGGCGACAACGACGAGCCCCAAAGCGATGGGCAGGTAGATCAGCCCGACACTGGCCGCCAGAACAGCTGCACCAAACAAGCCAATGGCAAGCCACGCTTTTTCGTTGGCGGTGACGTTCAGACCGCGTTCAGCAAGTGGCAAACACCCCAGCCATTCGGTCACATCGGCACTGCGGTCACGTGGGCACAGCAGCAACAGAATGTCGCCTGCCTCAATCTGAGTTTTACGGACCTGTTCGGTAATGCGACGCCCCTGACGTGAAATCCCCATCAAAACGGTGCTTTGACGCCAGGCCAATCCCAGGCCCTGCGCGGTGCGACCGGTGACGCGTGCGTTTAGCGGCACAACTACCTCAATCACTTCAAGACCGTCCCCTTCGGCGGTCAGCAATTCCTGACGGCGGGTATCTGAGAAATCGAGGTTCAGCGCGGTGCGAAATTCGTCCAGCGCCTCGGGGCGAGCCTCTAGCACCAATGCGTCGCCCGGTTTGATTGTCGCATGGGCCGACCGGCCATAGCGCCGTTTGCCATCTCGAATAAGGCCGATGATGGCCACGTCGGATTTTTCGGCGGCCTCATAAAGTTCGCTGACACGTTTTCCGATTTGCGGCGACTCTGGCGGGACCGTCAGTTCCGCGATGTATTCGGCAAGGGTTTCCGAGGCCTCTTCCTGTGTTCCGCGGCTGGGAATCAACCGCCATCCGACCAGCGCGACAAATGCCAGCCCGGCAATCGCTGCCAATCCACCAACGGGGGCGAAATCGAACATACGGAACGGTTCACCCAATGTCTCAGCCCGGATCGATGCGATGATGATGTTAGGGGGCGTTCCAATCAACGTGGCCATGCCGCCCAGAATAGTGGCAAAACTCAGCGGCATCAGGGTCAGGCCGACCGGTCGCCCCGCCTTGCGCGCGGTTTGGATATCAACCGGCATCAGCAGTGCCAGCGCGGCCACGTTGTTCATAAAGGCTGACAGAACAGCGCCAATCCCGCCCATCAGTGCGATGTGCGCGCCAAGCCCGCGCGAGGCATCGACCAGTGTGCGGGTGATCAGGAAAACAGCGCCGGAGCGCACCAACCCGGCCGAGACAACCAATACCAAAGCGACGATGATCGTGGCGGGGTGTCCGAACCCGGCAAAGGCGTCATCGACCGGCACAACACCCAGCGTAACTCCGATCAATAGCGCGGTGAAGGCCACAAGGTCGTATCGAAACTTCCCCCAAAGCAGCATTCCAAACACAGTGGCGAAAAGGGAAAAAAGAATAATCTGGTCTGTCGTCATGCGGCCACCATACCCTTCGCGGCGACTGTCGCAAGCCGCTCTCTTGATCCTTGGCCCCGCAAACGTCTATATGAGCGCCGAATACGCAATTACGATGACGAGGACGCAACATGGCAGGCCATTCCAAATGGGCCAACATCCAGCACCGCAAGGGGCGTCAGGACGCCGCGCGGTCCAAACTGTTTTCCAAACTGTCGAAAGAGATAACCGTAGCCGCCAAGATGGGCGACCCGGATCCTGAAAAAAACCCACGGCTGCGTTTGGCCGTGAAAGAAGCCAAGTCACAGTCGGTTCCAAAAGATGTCATCGACCGCGCGATCAAGAAATCGACGGCGGGCGAAGGCGATGAATACGAAGAGATCCGGTATGAGGGCTATGGCCCGAACGGTGTGGCGGTGATCGTCGAGACGATGACCGACAACCGCAATCGCACAGCTTCGACCGTGCGTTCGACTTTTTCCAAGAACGGCGGCAACCTGGGCGAAACCGGTTCAGTTGGCTTCATGTTCGAACGCAAGGGCGAAGTGGTTTATCCGGGTTCCGTCGGCGACGCGGACACCGTGTTCGAAGCCGCAATCGAAGCCGGCGCTGAAGATGTCGAAAGCTCGGAAGAAGGGCATATCATCTGGTGTGCAGATACCGACCTGAACGAAGTGTCGAGCGCCCTTGAAGCTGCGCTGGGGGAAACCGATTCCACCAAGCTGATCTGGAAGCCTACGACGACAACCGAGTTGGGTCTGGAAGACATGCAAAAGCTGATGAAGCTGGTCGATGCGCTGGAGGACGACGATGACGTTCAACGCGTGACGACGAATTTCGAAGCCACGGACGAAGTCATGGCTCAGCTCTGATCCGCATTGCAAGAAAAGCACGAAAAACCCGGTCTTTGGCCGGGTTTTCATTTTTGACACAGGGGGGTCTTGGCCGGTTGCGTGGGCCTGAGTACCATGGATTGATCAAACCCAAGTGGCGCGCCCTTTTGCGAGCCGAGGAACCCAAGCGCGCATATGACTGACAAGCCACTGGACACATCGAAAAGAAACGTTCCGGTCCTGGCTGGGCAAAGCATTCTGTCTCAGGTGGCGTGGACCCTAGGCAGCCCATCCGTGGTCTTGCCATTTCTGGCCGTATCGCTTGAGCTTCCGATGTACATAGCCGGCGCGCTGGTGTCGGTGCGGATGGTTGGCAGCATGATCTCGGATGTTTTCCTCGCGTATCCCATCGCAGCGCGTGACCGCAAGAAACGTGCAATCGCGATGACTGAGGTCGCAATCGGTGCCTGCCTGATTTTGGCTTTGTTGGTGGCCTCAACAGGTGTCGTTCCGGTCATAGGTGTGGCCTTTGTCGCGGCGTTTTTTATGATCGGTTTGATCGAAGAAATTCAGTCGCTGATGTATACCGATCTGCTGGGCGATCAGGTGCGCTCCAAATCGCGGATGATCATGCATTATCTGCAGCTGGGGGTGGGTGGATTGGGCGCAATCGGATTGGCGTTGCTGGTTCACGAGATCACCAAAGAAAACCCACCGTTTTCGCGCCATTCCGCAGTCATCGCCGTTTCGGTAACATTCTTTGTCCTATCCGGCCTGTCGATTCTAATGATGTCCGAAACCGCCGGTCCCACCCAGGAACAGGGCGCGCAACGGGTCAAGAAGCGAAAGTTCCTGGATAACTTCACCGATATCGCCGCAATGTTCGATCAGCACTGGTTCCGCCGTTACATGATCATGCGCATGCCGCTTGTTGTCGTATCCCTGTCCGTACCGTTCTTTGCGCTGATCGCAGCCGAAGCGCACCACGATTCGGCCAGAGGGCTGACGGCGATGATCGTGTCGTCGGCGTCGGGGTATCTTGTATCTGCCCCACTGTGGCAATTGGTGAACATGAAATCGCATCGCGCCGTGATGGTCACCGGGAACCTGATGGTGGCACTGACGGGCGGTGCGCTTTTGTCCGTGCACTTTCTGGGCATGGACCATGACGTTCACTTACACGCCATTGCCTTGTTCGTTGTCACTGTTGCGGTGACAGGGATCAGCAGTGCCCGCAAGCTGTACTTCCTGGACGTTGCCCCAAAAGATCAGAGGGTCAAAGGTGCCGCAGCGATCAAGAGCATTTGCCGGATCTCTGGCGTATTGCTCTCGGCCGCGTTGGCAGGCGTTGCGCATTTGCACGAGGTCGCCTGGGCAATCGCCTTCATCCTCGCCACAAGCGTTTTCGCGGCGGTCGCCTGTTACCGTGTTGTTGTACCCAGCGAGAAAAAAGCGGTTCAGTCCTAGTCTGCCGTGTCAGCAGGAAGCAGGGCACCATTGGCGGCGCGTTTGACTGCGTCAGTCAGCGGGGCCAACGCCGTGGATAGCACACGACCCACCTGCCAGGTCAGCCCTACGTCAAGACGCGCGCCCGGTACCAAAGGGCATAACCGGCCGTCTTCCAGCGCTGAGAGCGCAAGGTTTTCCGGATTCATTCCCCAACCAATCCCCGCAATGGCCGCTTCTACAAATCCCTGAGAGGACGGCAGGAAATGCGAAGGGGGTGATAGCCGTTGACCTGTCTGCCGGGTAATCCAGGCTTTTTGCAGTCCATCCTTGCGGTTGAATGTCAAACAGGTGGCGCGGGACAACGTCTCGACATTTACACCGTCCGCGAACCATTTGCGCATGAAATCGGGGCTGGCCGTGGGGATGTACCGCAGGGCGCCAAGGGCGACGGCGTCGCTGCCTGGGACTGTATCACCTCCGACCGTTATGGCGGCGCTGACCTCTCCGCGCCTCAACCATTCCGCCGAATGATCCTGATCGTCAACGACCAGATCGAACAGCAGGCCGTCGACCTGAGACATGACATTGATGAACCACGTCGCCAGAACGTCGGCTGGCACGGCGACGCGCACGCGCGCAGGGCCGTTGGTTTGATCAAGCGTCAGTTCGCGGGCCAGATGCGTCTCTAGTAACCCGATGTCCTCAGCGTGTTGAGCGATACGCAAACCCATCGGAGTGCCCGTGCAGGGCGTTCCGCGATTGATCAGGGTTGCGCCGACAAGGTCTTCCAGCGCTTTGATCCGCTGTGAAACCGCGGAAGGCGTAACCGCAAGTTCTGAAGCGGCCGCGTCAAAGCTACCATAACGCAGGATGGCAGACAGTGCGGACAGGTGGTTTGGATCCAGTAGCATTAGACAAACTTAATTCAGGTCAGTTTCTTTAATTTGATAGATGCTTGGTAAGCAAGTAGTCAACGCCTCAGACTTTCGGAGGTTTCATGTCCACATCCTTGATTGCAGGCTTTGTGCTTGGCTTCAGCCTGATCCTCGCCATTGGCGCGCAAAACGCCTTTGTTCTGCGTCAGGGATTGCGGCGCGAGCACGTATTCCCACTGTGCCTGACTTGCGCGGTGTCTGATGCCATTCTCATAGCCGCCGGCGTTGCGGGTTTCGGAACATTGGCGCACGCCTTACCTTGGTTCGAGACCGTCATGCGGTATGGCGGGGCGATCTTTCTGATGTGGTACGGTTTGCGCAGCCTGAATTCGGCCTGGCGCGGCGGAGCGGTGATGGAGATCGGTGAAGGGAAACGGGTCAGCCTGAAATCTGTTCTGCTGACCGTTCTTGCGTTCACATGGCTGAACCCGCATGTCTATCTGGATACAGTTGTGCTGATTGGGTCAATCTCGGCGCAGTATGAGGATCGGCTGGCCTTTGCGCTTGGGGCAATGACGTCCAGCTTTGTGTTCTTCTTTTCGCTGGGCTACGGGGCAGGGATGCTGTCCCCGATTTTTGCAAGACCACGGGCGTGGCAGGTGCTGGATTTAATAATCGGCGTGGTCATGCTGGCAATTGCTGCAAAGCTCGTATTGATGTGACGGGTTGCCTCTGCCAAGTATTCGGTGTTCAACCGTTAACATGTCAACTTTAACCGACCAACACCGCCCCGTGGCTGGCATGCTCTGGATGTTTTCGGCAGGCTTGTCGTTTGTGGTCATGACCGCGTTGGTAAAGTCGCTGGGCTCCACGATGGACCCTACGCAGGCTGCGTTCCTGCGCTTTGCCTTCGGCTTGATCTTTCTGTTGCCAGCGTTGCGCCTGGTGTTGAAAACCCACCTTACACGCAACCACATCGTATTGCTGGGGACACGCGGTGTCGTCCACGCATTTGCAGTGATGCTGTGGTTCTTCTCGATGACCCAGATCCCGCTGGCCGAGGTTACGGCGATGAACTACATGACGCCAGTCTATGTCACGCTGGGGGCCGCGTTGTTTCTGGGCGAGAAGCTGGCCATCCGTCGGATCGCCGCGATTGGCGTGGCACTGGTTGGCGTTCTGATCATCCTAAGGCCGGGTTTTCGTGAGATTTCACTGGGTCATATCACCATGCTGGGCACGGCCCTGACCCTGGGCGGATCTTATCTGATCGCCAAAGTGCTTGTGCGTGATCTGCCGCCGTCGGTCGTTGTGGCGCATATGTCGATCTGGGTGACCATTGCCTTGATCCCCTTTGCGATTGCAGTTTGGACCACGCCCAGCTTGCGCGACCTCGGCGTGCTGTTTCTAGTGGCCAGTTTTGCCACGGCGGGCCACTATTTCATGACGATCGCACTTAAGGCGGCCCCGGTCGCGGTCACACAGCCGGTTACGTTCCTGCAGCTGATCTGGGCCACCCTGTTGGGCGCGCTGGTGTTCAACGAAAGCATCGACATTTGGGTTGTCGCGGGTGGTACGGTGATTCTGTTGGCGGTCAGTTTCATTGCCTGGCGCGAAGCGGTTTTGAACCGCAGCAGCTTGACGACCCCCAGTATCGCACCCAAACTCTGACCGTTGACGGTCGCATGAAACGTTATTGATTGACGAGTCAATAAAAACCCCTTAGCGTTTTCTCAAATACGCAATGAGGGGATAGCGATGCCGAAACTCGGAATGGAGCCAATCCGCCGTGACGCGATCGTCAAGGCAACAATTGCCGAGCTCGGGTCGAAGAAATCCCTTGATGTAACGGTCAGCCAGATTGCCAAACGGGCAGGCATGTCCAGCGCACTGGCGCATCATTATTTCGGTGGCAAAGATCAGATATTTCTGGCCGCCATGCGCCGTATCCTGTCGGACTTTGCCGACGAGGCTAGGCAGGAGCTGAAGAATGCTGTCCCGCAGGAGCGCGCGCAGGCCATTATCCGGGCCTGTTTTGCACCATCGTGTTTCACTCCGGACGTCATCGCTGCGTGGATGACATTTTACGTGTTGGCCCAAACCAATGATGACGCATTGCGCCTGTGGCAAATCTACCAGGCACGCATCCGGTCGAACCTGACCCACGCCCTGCGCCCGTTGCTGGGCGATCCGGCCGAGGCGGCCGAAAACATGATCGCCCTTATCGACGGGTTGTACATCCGCGCCGCACTAAGCGCCCCGGAGGAGCCGCAACTGGCCGTTAACCACGCAATGCGTGTCCTCAACACTCTGCTCGAGGCTGAAAAATGACAAAACCGAACATTCTGATCCTGATGGTGGATCAGCTTAACGGGACCCTCTTTCCAGACGGTCCCGCTGACTGGCTTCACGCTCCGAACCTGAAGAAGCTGGCTGAGCGGTCGACCAGGTTTGCCAATGCTTATACGGCTTCGCCGCTTTGCGCGCCGGGGCGGGCCAGCTTCATGTCCGGTCAGCTGCCTTCGCGCACGGGTGTTTATGACAACGCCGCAGAATTCCGCAGCGACATCCCGACCTATGCGCATCATCTGCGTCGTGCGGGCTACTACACCTGCCTGTCCGGCAAGATGCACTTTGTCGGCCCCGATCAGTTGCACGGGTTCGAGGATCGCCTGACCACTGATATCTATCCGGCTGATTTCGGTTGGACGCCGGATTATCGCAAGCCGGGCGAGCGTATTGACTGGTGGTACCACAATATGGGTTCGGTGACGGGCGCAGGCGTGGCCGAAATATCTAACCAGATGGAGTATGACGACGAGGTCGCTTACAACGCCAAGGCCAAGCTCTATGATCTGGTGCGCGGCAAGGATGACCGCCCGTGGTGTGTGACCGTCAGCTTTACCCACCCGCATGATCCTTACGTGGCGCGCCGCAAGTATTGGGATCTGTACGAAGACTGCGAGCACCTGCAGCCCGAGATTGCAGACATTGGCTATGACAATCAGGATCCGCACTCAAAGCGTATCTTTGATGCCAATGATTGGCGCAGCTTCGACATCACAGAAGAAGACATCCGCAAGTCGCGCCGCGCGTACTTTTCCAATATCTCGTATCTGGACGACAAGATCGGTGAAATCCTCGAGGTGCTGGAAACAACCCGGCAAGAGGCGATCATCATGTTCGTCTCGGACCACGGCGACATGCTGGGCGAGCGGGGCCTGTGGTTCAAAATGAACTTCTACGAGGGGTCGGCACGCGTGCCGTTGATGATTGTCGCGCCGGATATGCCGGCAGGCCGTATCGACACACCGGTTTCGACAATCGACGTCACGCCAACCCTTGGCGCACTGGCGGGTGTAGATATGGCCGAGATCGCGCCGTGGACCGATGGCGAAGACCTTGTGCCACTGGCCAATGGCACCGAACGGACTGCTCCGGTGAAGATGGAATACGCGGCCGAAGGCTCGTATGCGCCGCTGGTTTCGCTGCGCTATGGCAAGTGGAAATACAATCGCTGCGCACTGGACCCAGATCAGTTGTACGATCTTGAGGCTGACCCGCATGAGTTGGAAAACCTCGCGGAAAACCCCGAACACGCAGGCACACTGGAAACTTTGCGCGCGAAATCTCAGGCGCGTTGGGACTTGGATAAATTCGACGCGGATGTCCGTGCCAGCCAGGCGCGCCGCTGGGTTGTTTACGAGGCGTTGCGGCAGGGCGGGTATTACCCATGGGATTACCAGCCAC
The DNA here is from genome assembly GCF_900312795.1 of Ruegeria sp. AU67. NCBI lineage: Bacteria > Pseudomonadati > Pseudomonadota > Alphaproteobacteria > Rhodobacterales > Roseobacteraceae > Ruegeria > Ruegeria sp. AU67. The sequence continues at coordinate 120,914 of NZ_OMPH01000030.1, read as the reverse complement.
TGCAGAAGGCATCCGAGCGCTACATGCGCAATCACATGGATCTGAATGTCGTTGAGGAAAACGCCCGCTACCCACGCGGCGAGTAACCTCTTCACCTTTTTGAAAATACTCCTGCCGAACGGTTCAAAACGCAGTTCGGCAGGATATGGAGACCTGAAAATGGAAGCAGATTTCGTCATCGTCGGCGCAGGATCCGCAGGTTGCGCGATGGCATATCGCCTGAGCGAGGCCGGGGCCTCGGTTCTGGTGATCGAGCATGGCGGGACCGATGCGGGCCCGTTCATCCAGATGCCAGCGGCGCTGAGCTATCCGATGAACATGCCGATGTATGACTGGGGTTACAAGTCCGAGCCCGAGCCGCACCTGAATAACCGCGAACTGGCCTGCCCGCGCGGCAAGGTGATTGGCGGCTCGTCTTCGATCAATGGTATGGTCTACGTTCGTGGCCACGCGCGCGATTTCGATACATGGGCCGAGATGGGCGCCGATGGCTGGTCCTTTGCGGATGTTCTTCCGTACTACAAACGCATGGAGACCTGGCATGATGGTGGCCACGGTGGTGATCCGACATGGCGTGGAACCGATGGGCCCCTGCATGTCTCGCGCGGCCCTCGCGAGAATCCCCTGTTTCAGGCTTTTGTCGATGCGGGTCAGCAGGCGGGGTACGAGGTTACCGGCGACTACAACGGTGAAAAGCAGGAAGGCTTTGGCCCGATGGAACAAACCGTCTGGAAAGGACGGCGTTGGTCGGCGGCGAATGCCTATCTGAAACCTGCGCTCAAGCGCGACAACTGCGATATCGTGCGCGGACTGGCCTCAAGGGTGGTTATGGAAAATGGCCGCGCAATTGGAGTGGAATTGATCCGAGGTGGCAAGACTGAGGTCATCTGCGCTCGGCGCGAAGTGGTTCTGGCAGCATCATCCATCAACTCTCCCAAACTGCTGATGCTTTCCGGTATCGGACCAGCAGCGCATCTGGCCGAGCATGGGATCGAAATTGTGGCGGACCGTCCGGGTGTGGGTGGCAATCTGCAAGACCACCTGGAGCTTTATATCCAGCAGGCATCCCTACAGCCCATCACACTCTACAAACACTGGAACCTGATCAGTAAAGGCCTGATCGGAGCACAATGGTTGTTCACAAAGACCGGGTTGGGTGCATCAAACCAGTTCGAAAGTGCGGCATTCATCCGATCAAAGCCGGGCGTGGAATATCCTGACATTCAGTACCATTTTCTGCCGATCGCCGTACGCTACGACGGTCAGGCAGCAGCTGAAGGTCATGGTTTTCAGGCGCATGTCGGGCCGATGCGCTCGCCCTCGCGCGGGGCGGTCTCACTTCGGTCGGCCAATGCCGAGGACGCGCCTGTGATCCGTTTCAACTACATGAGCCACGAGCAGGATTGGGAAGATTTCCGCACCTGTATTCGCCTGACACGCGAGATTTTCGGGCAGGATGCGTTCAAACCGTATTCCGGTAAAGAAATTCAGCCGGGTGCGGACGTGCAGTCTGACGAAGCGCTCAATGCCTTTATCGCGGAACATGCCGAAAGCGCGTATCACCCTTGTGGAACCTGCCGGATGGGTCGGGCTGATGACAAAAACGCTGTGGTCGATCCCGAGGGGCGCGTTATTGGCGTGGACGGGCTGCGCGTTGCCGACAGCTCCATCTTCCCGCAGATCACCAATGGCAATCTGAACGCGCCATCTATCATGGTGGGTGAGAAGATGTCCGATCATCTGCTGGGTAAGAATGCCCTGCCAGCAGCCAATGACCAACCTTGGATTAATCCCCAATGGGCGGTTGCACAGCGATGATCGAAAGAATGATTTGATCCGCGTCAAAGCTTGACGGGGCCGGGACGAATAGACTTGAATCGTAACGACATATTTTCAGGAGCGAACAGGAATGTCCCACACCCCGCACGAACTGGCCGAAGAGTTTCCGGACAAGGTTGAGCTGATGAGCCAGCTTAAGCAAACGGACGCTCATTTTTCACGGCTGGCGGACGAGTATCATGAGATCAACCGCGAGGTTCATCGTGCCGAAACCAATGTCGAACCGATGGATGATATCGCTGAGACAGATCTGCGTAAAAGACGTGCGGTTCTGAAAGACGAGATCTGGGCGATCTTGTCCAAGTCCTGAGAAATGGCGGGGGCTCTGCCCCCGTCGCGACGAGCCGCCACGCCCCCGGGATATTTTTAGGCCAGGTGAAGATCAGGTGACTTCATAGGGCAAGGTACCGCGGGTATGGGCGTCGATCGTCAGGCGTCTTTCCAATGGCGGGACCGATCGCTGATGACAATTCGGCCGCTCGCAGATGCGGCAGGATATGCCAATTGGCTCGTAAGCGTTGGCGTTGTTGAAATCCAGATTGTCGGCATAAACCAGCGCCTCGGCGTGGCGCACCTCGCATCCTAGTGCAATCGCATAACGGCGCACAGGTGCGCCGAATGAGCCGCCTGATTTCGACACGTCCCGAGCCAAAGATATGTACTGAACACCATCGGGTGTTTCTGCCAGCTGCCGCAGGAAGTGGCCGGGCGTTTCGAAAGCGCGGTGGACGTTCCATAGGGGGCAGGCGCCGCCGAACCGGGCAAATTGCAGGCGCGTGGCCGAGTGTCTTTTGGTGATCGTTCCGGCCTGATCAACGCGAACGAAAAAAAACGGAATGCCTTTTGCGCCAGGGCGTTGCAGGGTCGACAACCTGTGCGCCACCTGTTCGATCGATGCGCCAAACCGGTTGCTAAGCAGTTCAAGGTCGTGACGATATTCCTGTGCTGTGGCCAGAAATTTAGCATAAGGCATCAGTGATGCGCCGGCGAAGTAATTTGCCAGCCCGATCTTGGCAATGGCACGGGCCTCATCGCTGTGAAATTTGGCAAAATCTAGCGTTGCTTCAAGAAGTTTGTCCTGACTGATCAGTGCAACCTGCAACAACAACTGAAACACCTGAGTTTGTGGTGCGGTTCTGGACGAAAGCTGCAGTGTTTTGTTTTCTGGGTCGTACTTTCGGGTTTCATCGATATCCGGGAATTGTACCCGGATGCCGCGCTCCGCGAGGCCGTCCAGGGCTGCGGCGCGTATGCCACCTGCATCCTCGGCGCGCCCGGCAAATCGTTCAGCCGCACGGTCCATCGCGTCGATATAGTTGTCGCAATAGTGGAAGAAGTCCCGCACTTCCTCCCATGGGCTGGCCTGGATTTGCGCGTCTTCGCGCCCCAATGCTTCATCAAGAGAGGCCAGGCGTTCATGCGTCTGACGATAGGTGCGGTGCAGGGCAATGAAGGCCCGTGCCAGAGCGGGTGCGTTTGAAGCCGTCAGGCGGAGATCGGCGAGCGGCGGAACAGCGTCGTCAAAGACCGGATCGGCCAATGCCTCGCGCATGTCCGAGACCAGGCGTTCACTGTCGCCGGTGCTCAACTCGGTGACATCCATTCCGAATTCTTGCGCCAGCGCCAGAACGACCGTGGTCGAAATCGGACGGTTGTTGTTCTCCATCTGGTTCAGATAGGGCAGGGAAACACCCAGTTTGGCGGCAAATTCCTTTTGGGTCAGTGACAAGCGTGTACGCATTTCACGCAGCTTTGCACCTGCATAGAGTTTCTGAGTCGCCATGTTGGGCCTTTGCAACTTTCCTAATTCGGTAAGCTAACTTTGCAAACCGCCCTAGGCAAGCCGTGTCAAAGGCCCAGTTGCCGTTCGCGTCGAATGACGGACAATATTGCGCATACTGCCAGGACCGAAGTTGCCAGCATCAACCACAGCAGGGGCATTGCTCCGGTTTCATGGGTTAGCAAGGCTCCTGCAAGCGCGCTGAGGCCCGCACCGCCGCCCAACATGATGGCGCCACTTAGTCCGGATGCCGTCGCGGCCAGATGCGGTCGCACCGAAAGCGCGCCTGAGGTTGCGTTGGGAATCGTCATGCCGTTTCCAATGCCAACAAAGGTCATGAAGCCAAAAAAGCTGAGCGCTGTTCCGAAACCGGCCAAAAACAAGATGGCGGACATTGCAACGCCTGCTGCGTTCATCCAGCAGCCCCAAAGTACCATTCGATTGACGCCGAAGTGAACGGAATAGCGACCGCTGAAGAAGTTGCCAAAAAAGTACCCTACGGCTGGGGCGCCAAAGTAGATGCCGACCTCGGCAGCGCTGAGGCCGAATAGTTCGGTGCCGATAAAGGGAGCGCCGCCCAGATAGGCAAAGAAGGCGCCAGACGACAGCGCGGATGACAGCGAATAGCCCCAAAATCGCGGGGAACCCAGCAGTTCGGGGTATTCCCGGAATTGTTGAAACAGTGTTTTGCCGCTCTTGGCTGAGGTTTCGCCAAAATCTAAGTAAGTTAGCACCAGCGTCATTACGCCAAGAACGAAGGGCAGCCAGAAGTTGGCTTTCCAGCCAAAGCTCTCCTCCAACAGGCCCCCGATCGCGGGTCCGATCATGGGGACAATGGCCATGCCCATCGTTACGTAACCGATCATCGACGCCGCCTGGTCCTGATCATATAGGTCCCGAACCGCCGCACGGCTAAGAACCATGCCGACCACGATGATTGCCTGACACATTCTGAAAACAAGAAAGACCTGGACGTTGGGTGCATAGATGCAGCCCAACGTCGCCACCAAAAAAAGGACCAACCCCCAAAGTAGAACGGGACGGCGCCCCGCCTTGTCGGCAATTGGTCCGATCAGGATCTGAAGCACCGCATTGACCAGCAGGTACAGGGCAATCGACAGTTGCATGACCTTGTAGTCGGCCTGAAAGTGCAGTGCCATATTGGGCAGGCTCGGCAAAAACAGATTGAGGCTGAGCGCTGACAATCCGGACAGCAAAACCAGAGTGGTAATTTTTGGAGGCGAGCGATGCGCCGACGAAGAACTAAACTGCATAGTTCACGTGTATAGTCATCACGGATAAGAATGCCATCCATCGCGCGTTTTGTGAGTGAAAATTAGCAAGTTTACAATATTCATCAAGATGATTGGATAATATTTGCAAATTTGCCGAAAGATACTTTGGTCTTGCGGCATCTGCGTATAGTGTCCGGCCAGATTTTACAGGGGATCATCGTTATGAAAGACATCCTTTCCGAACTTGAAGACCGTCGCGACAACGCGCGGCTGGGTGGTGGACAAAAGCGCATCGACGCACAGCACTCGCGCGGCAAACTTACTGCACGTGAACGGGTCGAACTGTTGCTGGATGAAGGCAGCTTTGAAGAATTCGACATGTTTGTCAGCCATCGGTGTACCGATTTCGGGATGGAGAAGCAAAGGCCAGCGGGTGACGGTGTCGTTACTGGCTGGGGTACCATCAATGGTCGCATGGTTTATGTGTTCAGCCAGGACTTTACAGTCTTTGGCGGCTCACTTTCGGAAACCCATGCTCAGAAGATCTGCAAGATCATGGATATGGCCGTTCAGAACGGTGCACCGGTGATTGGCATTAACGACTCGGGCGGGGCGCGAATTCAGGAAGGCGTGGCGTCGCTGGCTGGTTATGCCGAGGTGTTCCAGCGCAACATCATGGCGTCAGGCGTGGTTCCGCAGATCAGCGTGATCATGGGGCCCTGTGCTGGTGGCGCAGTCTACAGCCCGGCGATGACCGACTTTATCTTCATGGTCAAAGACACCTCGTACATGTTTGTGACCGGCCCCGACGTGGTCAAGACGGTCACAAACGAAGTCGTTACCGCCGAGGAACTGGGTGGGGCGTCGACCCATACCAAGAAATCCTCGGTTGCTGACGGAGCGTTTGAGAACGACGTTGAAGCATTGGCCGAGGTGCGCCGTTTGGTTGATTTCCTGCCGCTCAACAACCGCGAAAAGCCACCAGTGCGCCCGTTCTTTGACGAACCCGACCGTCTGGAAACCTCGCTGGATACATTGATCCCCGACAACCCTAATACGCCGTACGACATGAAGGAACTCATCACCAAAGTGGCGGATGAGGGTGATTTTTACGAAATTCAGGAGGATTTTGCCAAAAACATCATCACCGGGTTCATCCGGCTTGAAGGGCAGACAGTGGGCGTTGTAGCCAATCAGCCGATGATTTTGGCCGGTTGTCTGGACATCGACAGCTCGCGCAAGGCCGCGCGGTTTGTGCGGTTCTGCGATTGCTTCGAAATTCCGATCCTGACGCTGGTAGATGTGCCTGGTTTCCTGCCGGGGACGTCGCAGGAATATGGCGGAGTGATCAAGCACGGCGCCAAGCTGTTGTTTGCTTACGGTGAAGCCACGGTGCCAAAAGTTACCGTCATCACCCGTAAGGCTTATGGTGGTGCCTATGATGTTATGGCCTCCAAGCATCTGCGCGGCGATTTCAACTATGCCTGGCCCACGGCCGAGATTGCGGTAATGGGCGCAAAGGGCGCGACCGAAATCATCCACCGTGCCGATCTGGGCGATGCCGAGAAAATTGTGCAGCACACGCAGGATTATGAGGACAGGTTTGCGAACCCGTTTGTCGCGGCTGAGCGTGGCTTTATCGATGAGGTGATCATGCCTCAATCGACCCGCCGTCGCGTTTCGCGGGCCTTTGCCAGCTTGCGGAACAAGCACGTGAAAAACCCGTGGAAAAAGCACGACAACATCCCTCTTTGAGGGGATGTGCCAGGAAATCTGCCCGGCCAAAACGGTTTGGACAGCGTCTCGGACAAACGGTCAGGGCAGATTACTTGGGTGCAAAATTGACTTTGAGGCCACAACTGCTAATGAGTTGCCCAATAAGACATAGAACAGCGCGGGCCGAAAGCCAGGCGCGCGCGATCCCGGAGAGAGGAGCTCGCCTGTGGCGGGTCCGGGATCGCGCCTTAGCTGTTGTACTGTCGGTTTTTGCGATCCCCGTTCTGGCTGACTCCGAAAACCTGTTGCCGGTCCCGTCCGGACAGCCAGTGCACCTGAGCGACGTTCTGCTGGACAATAACCCCGGTGAACTTTGGGTGCGATTTCGCTTTATTGCGCCCAAGATCGGTTCGGACATTGGCCGGATCGGGTACGATATCGCCTCGGTCGACATGGAACATCTGTGCCAGACGCTTGCGGTTACTTATGTGGCTAAATACGAACTGGACGCTGCCCGGGTGGTCATTTCCCTGTCTGACCGGCCCATCGAATTCGGCCGTACATCCCCTGATGCCACGCAGTTCTTTGAAGCCTACCGGCTGGAACAGTCCCGGTGTATCTGGGAGGGGCTTTGACTATGAATCGCGCTATTCATCCCGTCAGGGCATTTCTGAACAGCTACGCGGCTTTGGAGGTGCGCACCATGACATCATCCTGTGACGGATGTGAATATCTGATCCCCATGACCCCTTGTGCAACTGAGGTGGAACCATGCTGAAACATCGCGGATTTCCCGGGCGCCTGCCGGGAACTGACTTTCAGTTCATTATTCGTCGGGCCAATCCCAAAGGCGTGACGCCCCTGACCCGCCGCGAGCGGTTTCGAGATCGTAAACCCGCGGACAAGCGCGCGGATGCGGCTTTTATGGAGGCCCTGTGGGCGCATTTTGGCGACCAACCGTTTGAGAGGGGCAATTTGGATGCTGGCCGTCTTTGCTGGCTGTTCGAACGCGAAGTCATTCCGGCCGAAGATCCTTTTGATCCAGCTAGTTACGACGCGCTTTTGGTCATTGATCCGAATGTGGGCCGGATTTCCTTCCCCGAAATTTTTGACGGGGTGCGCTGATCGTGCAATCCGCTGTCGCACATAGCACCTTGGGGCATTCCCGGCCAAAAACCCTGCCCGTGTCGGGGCAGGGTCGGTATGTGTGGTCAGAAGTTCAGTTGCGCCGCCAATTGAATTCGGTTGCTGTCAAAGGTGCGTCCGGTCGGTGCATCGTTCCGCTCACCATAGAAGTATTCGGCGCTAAGCGTCAGATTGTCGGTCGCTTTGTAAAAGGCGTTCACGTGGATCGTTTCAACCTCGGTAAAGGACAGGGTCCCGGTCGAGGTCGGCAGGTCGTAATTCTCTTGCCCATAAGCGATGCCGACGTTCCATTTGGGGCTCAGTTCCTGGCGGAATTCCACGGTAAATCCATCCACGTCGTTGGCCTGTCCGTTGACGATGGCGTCACCGGCAGCGATCAGGTAGGGGCCCAAAGCCTCGCCGTCGACATAGTTGACCTGAAACAAACCGCCTTGCCAGGGCCGGATGCCAGCCGAGAGGGTATAGCCGGTCTGATCCACTTCGACCGCGCTGGATTGCGCCTTACCATACAAAGCCGAGGCGCGGGCCAGGTAGGTACCGTTGTTGTATTCGATAGAGCCGGTCAGGACGGGGTCATTCGAATCCGAGCCGCCAACGTTTTCCTCGATCGCCACCGCAAAGGTTGTGTCAGAGCCCAGCGTGTTCGTATAGCGCACTTGAGGGACGCGAGCGAAAGGAATGCCAACGGGGCCGTTGAATTCAACGGTCGTGGGATAGGTGTCCAACGGCTGGAAGTTGGTCCAGAATTGACCGATCAACCAGTTATCACCAATACGGATATTGGCGTGGCGCAGGCGCAGTTCAGCAGGCCCATCCGTCCCGCCGGAAAACAGATCCAGTTCCAGCTGGCCGGCAATATCGCCGATGGCAGACGGCGTATTGGTCCGAAGCCCGATGCGCGATTGGCGCACGGTGGCCCCAAAGGTGCCGCTGGTGGCGTTTGCTGGCTCGCCAATTCGGGTCGCATCGGCAAGATCGCCCAGTTCAAAGTCCGTGTCGTAGAAGAAATCAGCCTTAACGTACCCATAAACATCAAGAGTGGTGTTTCCGATTCGAAGATCGCCAGTGCCAGCGCCGGGATTTGCGGCCTCGAGGGCTTCGACGCGGGCACGCAGGGCATCAAGTTCCGTTTGCGTCTGGGCGTCTTGGGCGAAAGCAGCCGCGGCGGACATGCCAAGCGCGGACACGGCAAGCAGCAACGCCGTTTTTCTCTTTGCAATCATGTGGATATTTCCTTGTGTGCGAGTGTGCACGGGTACCGTTCCACGCAAGAGAACTTGAGGGAAATCACGAGAACGGGATGGAAAGCGCCTAGTTTCTCAAGGAAACGTGCAAAACTTTCGGACCGTTTTCACCCTAAGGTGAACAGATCGGTTAACCCTTTGCGTTTGAAAAGACAAATTCTGGCGCCCTTTTTCGCAACCCGTGATGTTGCAGGCGCAGAAACAGACCAATTGCTGAGGAAAAGTAACAGCAACGTGACGGCATTGGTCTCGCGTTTCACCCCCAAAACTGCATCTGATCTCGGCGCGAATCTGCGCGCGCATTCGCCCAATGGGCGATTTCCAGCCGGAATCCTGACCGGAAACAATACTTTGTTTACGCATTTGATTGTGCCAAGCAACCTGACCAAGCCGTGCGGCTCTACTTTGCCTGCGTCGCACAAGCACCTACTATTCCGTACCCCTTCCTTCCGCGGGCAGGCTTGTGATGTTCACAAAGTCCTGCCCGCGTTTTTCTTTGCGCAATATCCAGGCGTAAAGCGGCACAAATCTGCGCAAAACTCTGTTCAGGACGGCCTGTTATTGAATAACAAGGTTGAAATCGGACATCTGCCCCGGAACGCATCAAGAATTCCAAAGGGGCAGATATCATGCGAATCTCGAAACTCGTTCTTGCAATGGCGACCTGCGCAGGCGTTGCTGCCTGTGGTGACACGACGGGCGAACAGGCGCTGCTTGGCGGCGGCGCAGGCGCCGTCGGGGCGGCTGTTGTCAGCGCCGACCCGCTGTTCGGCGCGGTTGTCGGCGCGGCGGGCAACGTACTGTACTGCAAGACACAAAACAACTGTAGGTAATACCGGGTTTTTCGGGGCGCGCGTCGCCCCGACCGTCATCGCGCATCACGCCGCCGTGGGGAACGTTCCCTGCGGCGGCGTTTTGCGTTCTCAGAACATCAAGACAAAGGACGTTCCATGTTTAACAAGATCCTGATCGCCAACCGGGGCGAGATCGCCTGCCGGGTCATCAAGACAGCCCGCAAGATGGGTATCGGCACCGTTGCCATCTATTCGGATGCAGACAAGAACGCCTTGCATGTGTCGATGGCGGATGAATCGGTGCATATCGGCCCGCCGCCTGCGAACCAGTCCTATATTGTGATCGACAAGGTCATGGATGCCATTCGCCAGAGTGGGGCCCAGGCGGTGCATCCTGGTTATGGCTTCCTGTCGGAAAATTCGAAATTCGCCGAGGCGCTTGAGGCCGAAGGCGTTGCATTTGTTGGTCCGCCGGTTCGGGCAATCGAAAGCATGGGCGACAAGATCACCTCGAAGAAGATCGCGCAAGAAGCCGGTGTTTCCACCGTTCCCGGTTACATGGGGCTGATCGAAGACGCAGAAGAGGCCGTCAAGATCTCCAACGAAGTCGGCTATCCGGTCATGATCAAGGCCAGTGCCGGCGGCGGCGGAAAGGGCATGCGGATCGCGTGGAATGATGAAGAGGCACGCGAGGGCTTCCAGTCGTCCAAAAACGAGGCCGCGAATTCGTTCGGTGACGACCGGATCTTTATCGAAAAATTCGTGACCCAGCCGCGTCACATCGAGATTCAGGTCCTGTGCGACAGCCACGGCAACGGCATCTATCTGGGCGAGCGTGAATGCTCGATCCAGCGTCGGAACCAGAAAGTGGTCGAAGAAGCTCCGTCGCCGTTCCTGGACGAAGCGACCCGTAAGGCGATGGGCGAACAGGCCGTGGCACTGGCCAAGGCCGTGGACTATGCCAGCGCCGGTACGGTTGAATTCATCGTCGATGGCGACAAGAATTTCTACTTCCTCGAGATGAACACGCGTCTGCAGGTGGAACACCCGGTCACCGAGCTGATCACCGGTGTTGACCTTGTCGAACAGATGATCCGTGTGGCGGCCGGTGAAAAGCTGTCGATCACGCAGGACGACGTGACCCTGACCGGCTGGGCCATCGAAAACCGCCTGTATGCCGAGGACCCCTATCGCGGCTTCCTGCCGTCGATTGGTCGTCTGTCCCGTTATCGTCCGCCGCAAGAGATTGCCTCTGGTCCGCTGTTGGTGAACGGTAAATGGCAAGGTGACGCGCCCGAAGGGGAAGCCGCCGTGCGCAACGATACCGGCGTCTATGAGGGCGGCGAGATCAGCATGTACTATGACCCGATGATCGCCAAGCTGTGCACCTGGGCCCCGACCCGTGAGGCGGCGATCGAGGCGATGCGCGTTGCGCTCGACAGCTTTGAGGTCGAAGGCATTGGCCACAATCTGCCCTTCCTGTCGGCTGTGATGGACCATCCGAAATTCGTCAGCGGCGAGATGACCACGGCCTTTATCGCCGAGGAATATCCCGAGGGTTTCGAAGGCGTCGAACTGCCCGAGGCCGATCTGCGCCGGATCGCCGCGTCCTGTGCCGCGATGCACCGCGTGGCCGAAATTCGCCGCACCCGCGTGTCTGGTCGGATGGACAACCACGAACGCAAGGTCGGCTCTGATTGGGTCGTCACCCTGCAAGGGCAGGAATATGCGGTTGAGATTGATGCAGATCGCGATGGGTCAACCGTGACGTTCCCGGACGATACCGCAATGCGGGTCACTTCGGACTGGACACCGGGCGATCACTTGGCGGTACTGGACGTCGATGGCAGCCCGCTGGTTCTGAAGGTCGGAAAAATCTCGGGCGGGTTCCGTATTCGCAACCGGGGCGCAGACCTCAAGGTTCATGTCCGCACGACGCGTCAGGCCGAACTGGCCCGTATGATGCCCGAAAAGCTGCCGCCGGATACTTCGAAAATGCTGCTGTGCCCGATGCCCGGCCTGATCGTAAAGATCGACGTCGAAGTGGGTCAGGAAGTACAGGAAGGTCAGGCGCTGTGCACTGTTGAGGCGATGAAGATGGAAAACATCCTGCGCGCCGAGAAGAAAGGCGTCGTGTCCAAAGTCAACGCAGGCCCCGGCGACAACCTCGCCGTGGACGACGTGATCATCGAGTTCGAGTGATCATGATCGCGTTTTCACCATATCTCCATGGTTTCCCGGCGGTTCGCGCCGGGAGCTTTGGGCGTGGCGAAAGCGCTCAGCCGCCCTCGCGCCGTTCGCGGATTTCGCGTTCGCGCAGGGGTGTTTTGTCGATGGAACGTCCGATTTCACGCGCGCGCCATGGCGAAGGTTTGCGCAGTTTGACCACACCGTCCTTGTCGACGAACACCATCTGGAAGCCGCGCGGGCGCAATTGTGACCGGATCGGCGAACGGGCGGACGGATCGGTATCGGTCAGCACGACCACATCCCGGTCACGCATGGCCGCTTCGTCTTCCAGTAGCATGTCGATTTGCTGCCGGAAACGCGGGTCGGCTGGGGTATCGGCAAAGACGACGATGGGCCGGCTGACCCATAAATATTCGCTCAGTTCGGTGTCACCAGCGGGGCGGACAAAATCTTCATCGGCGGGCGCAGACCCGTCTGCCGCCATCGCGGCCAGCGGGAATAGTGCCGAGAAAACAAGGGCAAGCGTTCGTGTCATAGGGCCTCCTGTTCGTTTGAATATAGCCTCTGCGCCGGTGAATGCGACCGGCGAAATGCACGCAGGCTTCAAAATATCGCGTTTACACCTGCCGCGACGCGCGGCACCGAACGTTAAAACGCGCAGGCCAAGCCTGTTCGCGACCCGAATTGAGAAAAGGAATACGCAATGACCGATACGAAAGACTGGCAGGCGCTGGCCGAGAAAGAGCTGCGCGGACGCCCGTTGGACGACCTGACCAAAGAGACTTTGGAAGGTATCGACGTCAAACCTCTTTACACGCAGGAAGACACCGCTGAGCTGCCGCATATGGGGTCGCTGCCTGGGTTCGGTCCTTTTACGCGCGGTGTGAAGGCGACCATGTATGCGGGCCGCCCTTGGACGATCCGCCAATATGCAGGCTTCTCGACCGCCGAAGAATCAAACGCGTTCTATCGCCGCAATCTGGCGGCCGGTCAGCAGGGTGTGTCGGTCGCTTTCGATCTGGCGACGCACCGCGGCTATGACAGTGACCATCCGCGCGTTGTCGGTGACGTGGGCAAGGCCGGTGTGGCAATCGACAGCGTCGAGGACATGAAGATCCTGTTCGACGGTATTCCGTTGGATAAGGTCTCGGTCTCGATGACCATGAACGGCGCGGTGATCCCGATCCTGGCAAGTTTCATCGTTGCAGGCGAAGAGCAGGGGCATGACAAATCTGTCCTGTCCGGCACCATTCAGAATGACATTCTGAAAGAGTTCATGGTCCGAAACACCTATATTTACCCGCCTGAGCCTTCGATGAAGATCATCTCGGACATCATTGAATTCACATCGAATGAGATGCCGAAATTCAACTCGATCTCGATCTCGGGCTATCACATGCAAGAGGCCGGGGCGAACCTGGTGCAGGAACTGGCCTATACGCTGGCCGACGGGCGTGAATACGTCCGAGCAGCGACACAGGCCGGGATGGACGTGGACAAGTTCGCAGGCCGTCTGTCGTTCTTCTTTGCCATCGGCATGAACTTCTTCATGGAGATCGCCAAACTGCGCGCCGCCCGTACGCTGTGGCACCGGGTGATGACCGATTTTGGCGCGAAATCCGAGCGGTCCAAGATGCTGCGCACCCACTGTCAGACGTCCGGCGTGTCTTTGCAGGAACAGGATCCCTATAACAACGTGATCCGTACCGCCTATGAAGCGATGAGCGCGGTTCTGGGCGGCACCCAGTCGTTGCACACCAACGCGTTGGACGAGGCGATTGCGCTGCCGACCGACTTCTCGGCCCGTATCGCGCGGAACACGCAGCTGGTTCTGCAAGAGGAAACCGGTGTGACCGATGTGGTCGATCCGCTGGCCGGTTCGTATTACATCGAAAGCCTGACCAACGAGTTGATCGAAAAAGCCTGGGCTCTGATGGAAGAGGTCGAGGAAATGGGCGGTATGACCAAGGCCGTTGCCAGCGGTATGCCCAAGCTGCGGATCGAGGAAAGCGCCGCCCGCCGTCAGGCCATGATTGACCGGGGTGACGAGGTGATCGTCGGCGTCAACAAGTACCGCAAGGAACAGGAAGACCCGATCGACATTCTGGACGTCGACAATGTGGCCGTGCGCGAAGCTCAGGTCGCGCGATTGGAACGTATCCGTGCAACCCGTGACGAAGCCGCCTGTCAAACGGCACTGGATGCTCTGACCAAGACCGCCCGCGAGGGTGGAAACCTGCTGGCTGCTGCCGTTGAGGCCGCCCGCGCCCGTGCATCCGTAGGAGAGATCAGCATGGCAATGGAAAAAGAATTCGGTCGCCACCGCGCCGAAGTGAAAACGCTGGCCGGTGTCTATGGCGCGGCATATGAAGGCGATGAAGGCTTTGCTGCGATCCAGAAATCCATCGAAGAGTTTGCCGAGGCCGAAGGCCGCCGTCCACGCCTGCTTGTGGTCAAGATGGGGCAAGACGGGCATGACCGCGGTGCCAAGGTGATCGCAACCGCCTTTGCGGATATCGGGTTTGACGTGGATGTAGGCCCGCTGTTCCAAACCCCGGCTGAGGCCGCGCAGGACGCCGTGGACAACGACGTGCACGTCATCGGTATTTCGTCGCAGGCAGCGGGGCACAAAACACTGGCACCGCAGCTAGTAGAAGAGCTGAAGAAAGCCGGTGCCGAGGACATTCTTGTAATCTGCGGCGGGGTGATCCCGCAGCAGGATTATCAATTCCTCTATGATCACGGCGTCAAAGCGATCTTTGGCCCGGGCACCAACATCCCCGAAGCCGCTGAGGACATTCTGCGCCTGATCGGTGAAGCGAAAGGCTGAGGCTTTCAAAGATTTTCGTCGAAAAATCTTGTGATCCACCGTCTTTAAGGAAAACATGCGACCAGATCCGATAGGGTTTGGTCGTTTTTCATAGGAGGCGCTGCGTGTTACTGGATCATCTGGCGGTTGCGGGCGAAGCGCTCGAAGAAGCGTCTGCCCATGTCGAACAGGCATTGGGAGTACCGCTGCAGGAAGGCGGCAAGCATGAAAGGTTTGGCACATATAACCGCCTGTTAGGATTGCGAGACGGCTTGTATCTTGAGGCCATCGCGATTGACCCACAGGCACCGAATCCGCAAAGAACCAGATGGTTTGATCTGGACCGGTTCAAGGGTGCGCCGCGCCTTACCAACTGGATATGCCGGGTGCCGGACATTTCAGCCTCGTTGACCGTGTTTCCGGATGGGGTGGGCCACCCGATCGACCTGGCCCGCGGGGCGTTACGCTGGCAAATGGCGGTTCCGCCAAACGGGCGTCTGCCCTTCGACAATCTGTTCCCGGCGCTTATTCAGTGGCACGGAGATTTGCATCCGGCAAATATGCTGCAGGATAGCGGATGTCGCTTGCGTCGGTTGGTGGTTTTTCACCCGGACGCGCTGGAGCTTGCCAGGCTGCTAGGCGAAATGGACGCTGTGGTTTTTGACACAGGCCCGGCCGCATTGCAGGCAGAGTTCGAAACTCCGCACGGGAAGCGCGTGTTGGAATGAAAATCAGGCAGGCCAAAGCAGCGGATGTCAAAGAGATAGCTGCGATCACCAATGCAATCATCCGCGACACGCTGGTAACATTCACAACCGACGAACGCAGTGTGGACAGCATCGCGCGTGACATCGAAGCGCGTGGTCCGGCCTATTTTGTGGCTGAACAGGACGAACAGATTCTTGGGTTTGCGACTTATGGTCCGTTTCGATCCGGTCCGGGATACGCGCAGTGCCGCGAGCTGACGATCCAACTGGCCATTGATGCGCGCGGACAAGGTACGGGGCGCGCTTTGATGCGGGCGCTTGAGGTCGCCGCCCGGGCAGAGGGAACTCATGCACTGGTGGCGGGGATTTCTTCGGCAAATCCGAGGGCAGTTTCTTTTCACACGGCCGTGGGCTTTGTTGAAGTCGGACGCATGTTCGAGGTTGGGTTCAAGTGGGGGAAACGTCTGGACCTTGTGCTGATGCAGAAAATTCTTGCCACAGACGGTTTGGTTGCACCTGACAGTCCCGATTTGGGACGCTAGGGTGCGCTCATGTCGATCTGGATCCGTATATCCGATGCGCTAAGCGCGCTTGCCCAGGGTGAAAGCCTTACCGCTGTCTTTGAAAAGCTACGCTCGCCACCCGAACGGTCGGTGGCCTTCACCATCGCAGTGATCGCACTGGGCGCGAAAATGGCCAAGGCTGACGGGCAGGTGACGCGGGATGAGGTCACGGCGTTTCGCGACGTGTTCCAGATTGCCCGCGATGATGAGGAAGGCGCGGCGCGCGTGTTCAATATGGCCCGCACGGATGTTGCGGGCTATCAGGACTATGCCCACAAGATCGCGCGCATGTTTTCCGAAGACAGCACCACGTTGTGCGATTTGATGGAGGGGTTGTTCCACATCGCCATGGCGGACGGGTTCTATCACCCCAACGAAAACGAGTTTCTGGAAGAGGTCAGCCATATTTTCGGCCAGACCGATGCGCAGTTCATGGCCTTGCGTGCCCGTTTTGTGCCTGATGCGCCCAATGATCCCTACACGGTTCTTGGGGTGCCACGGGACATGCCGTTACCCGATATTCGTAAGGTCTGGCGGCAACTTGTGCGCGAAACACATCCCGATGCGATGTTGGCACGTGGTGTCCCAGAAGAGGCCGTACGTTTGGCTGAAAAGAAGATGATCGACATCAACCGCGCCTGGGACGAAATCAACGGCGCGCAGGCCTGAGGCATGCGCCTCGCGACTTATAACATCGAGTGGTTCGCCAATCTGTTTGATCGTCATGACGAACTGATCGCCGATGACAGTTGGTCAGGTCGCCATGATGTCACCAAGGCGCAACAGATCGAGGCCATCGCCAAAGTTTTGACGGCGATCGATGCGGATGCTGTGCTGGTTGTCGAAGCACCAAACACAGGGAAATCTCAGAACACGGTCCGCGCGCTACAAAACTTTGCCGAGGCTTTCGATCTGCGCACCAGCGAAGCCGTGATGGGGTTTGCCAACGATACACATCAAGAACTGGCCTTGTTGTATGACCCGCGCGTTCTGACGGTGCGACATGATCCAAAAGACGGAGGGCAACGGGCCCCGCGTTTCGATCAGGAGTTTCACATCGACCTCGATATCGACGCAACCGAGGATCAGGTACAGTTTTCCAAGCCGCCAATGGAACTAGCCGCCGAAACCAAGGCAGGCGAACGGTTTCGTCTTATTGGCGCGCATCTGAAGTCAAAGGCGCCTCATGGGGCGGAAACCCGCGATGCGGCGATCCGCATCTCGATCGCCAATCGTCGGAAACAGCTGGCTCAGGCGATCTGGCTGGGCAGGCGGATCAAGGCGCATCTGGCGGCTGATGAACAGATGATCTTAATGGGCGATCTGAACGATGGTCCGGGGCTGGACGAATTCGAAAACTTGTTTGGTCGCTCATCGGTTGAAATCCTGCTGCAATCGGGGGTGTTTGACCCCCACGCGGATACGGCCTTCGGGTCAGAACCGGGTGAACGCCCGTCGACCGCGCGCTTTTATCGGCCCCAAGATCGCGGGTATCTTGAGGCGTTGCTGGACTATATTATGATCAGCGATGGGTTAAAGGATCGTCGCCCGGACTGGCGCATATGGCATCCGTTTCGCGATCCGGCTTGCCGTGATGCGATGGATCTACATGAAGCGTTGCTAACCGCGTCTGACCATTTCCCTGTCACTCTGGATATCGAGCTGTGATCTTTCAACCGCGTTTCAGTTGCCCTATATTTTCGATATGAAACGTTTCATTCCAATCTGCGCGTTGACCGTCACTATGGCCCTTCCGGCTTTTGCCGAGGAAGAGGGGAACAAATCCCTGATGGAGCAGGGGGCAGAGCTGTTCTTTGAAGGCTTGCGCCAGGAGATGGAGCCTGCATTGGATGAACTGCTGGGACTCGCTGAACAGTTTGGCCCTGCAATGCAGTCATTTATTGCGGAAATGGGGCCCGCCTTGGCCGAGCTGGCAGATGAGATTGAGGATTGGAGCGCCTATGAAGCACCCGAGATCCTGCCTAACGGCGATATAATTATCCGCAAAAAACCACCGCAGAACCCAGATGCCCAGCCAGAGATCCCTGAAGACGCGCCTGAGGGCGAAACCGAGATTTGATATCTAGTCCCGGATGATGACGCGGGTTTCGGATTTCAAAGCGTTGCCGAGTGACTTTAGCCGTGCCTCGGCCACTTCGTTGAACAGGGGGCGTGCTGCAGTTGGCAAGAACAGGTCCAGTTGTTGCTTCTTGGGGTAAAATTTCAAAGTCGCCATCGGCGCATCGTTCTGCATCCACAGCATGGCACCAAACCGCATGGCTTTGCCTAAAATCTCGGCCTGTTTTTGATCTTTCTCGTCTAGGAGTTCGTACAGTGCGGTGAAGCGGTTGCCCTCGCGTTTGTTGCGATACCGGTGCTGCAGGGCCAGCCCGATATAAACTCGCTCCGAGTGCTTCAAGCCGCCCAGATTGGCACGTGTGACGTAGTCGAAACAGACCTCGGCCCGATAGTCAGGATGTGCGCGCCAGCTTACGTCGTGCAATAGACAGGCGGCCTTTATCAGGCGGATACGCGCGGGCGGGGCTGATTTGAACAGCGGCATCACGAAATCAAGCAGGTGTTTTCCAAAACCGGGCAGGCGGGCGTCCTTGGCTTCGGAAAAACGGCTCGCCTCGATCAACGGATCGCGGTCCCGCAGGTTTTGTGGCATCTGCTCGTAAAGCAGACCCTCGCGGATACCATAGCTGGAAATGGCGATATCCTTGGGTTTGAACGTGCGGATCAAGCGTGCCAGCACATCCATCGCATAGGGGATCAGCGCCATCCGTGATCCCGACACACCGGCTTTGCTGCGCAGCTTTTCCGGGTCACCTTTTTCGATGAATTTAATGGTCTCGCGCACCTGCTTGGTGGTCATGCGATATTCATGCAGAACGTTCAGGGGATAACCCCGACGCAGCATGTCCAGGCGCGCAAATGCTCGCCAGCTTCCGCCTACAAGGAACAGGCGATCGCGTTGCGGCCCCATCTGGTCGCGCAGATCCTCCATCGTGGATTTGATGTGCGCCTTGCGTGCACGCCGGCCACCCTTGATGTCCCGTAGTTTCAGCGGTCCCAGCGCCGAGGTCAGGCGCCGGCCGACACCGCCGTCTCCGATCTCGGCCAATTCCATTGAGGACCCGCCGATGTCACAGATCAGGCCATATGCGCCGGGCCATCCAAGCAGGACACCCTGCGCGGACAGGCGAGCCTCTTCATCGCCGTTAATGACCGATACGGTCAGGCCGGTTTCGGCTTTGACCTCGGCACAAAACTCGGGGCCATCCTCGGCCTCGCGTACGGCTGCGGTGGCGACGACATGCAGGCCGGGCAGGCCAAGGTCATCGGAGAGTTGGGCAAACCGGCCCAAAGCGGCCAGGGCGCGTTTGCGACCCGTTGGGTTGAGCCGCCCTGTGTCCGAAAGGCCCGCGCCGAGCTCGCACATCACTTTCTCATTGTAGAAATAAGCCGGTGAGCGCGCGGCGCCGTCAAAAATCACCATCCGGACTGAGTTTGATCCGACGTCAACCACGCCCACGCGTGACAGAGCTCGGGCTTGGGGGTCATCAAAGAGGGGCTTTCCGAACGGACCCCAGTCAGGGATTTCGGTAACGACAGTTTGATCCATGTCTCTTCCAGATATTCCGCGTGCAGAATGCGAGATGACCCGGCGTGGGTCAATTCCCAGATTGGATATCATCCAAATCTGCGCTCAAAACACGCACCGCCAAGGCGCGGGTAATGTCGCGCTTTTCCGATAGCGCAAGCTGGTCCAGTTGCGCCACCACACTGGCGGCAGTTTCAAAGCGCCGGTCCATATGTTTGACCAGATAGGCGATAACCTCGGGGCTGGGGTTCAACTGCCGATCCACGAACAGCTTGGCCAGAACCGCGCCCAGCAATGCGTCATCCGGCGGGTCAAGCGCTACGTGATGCGCGCCCTCGATCCGGCTTTGGAGATCGGGCAACGGAAGTTGCCAGAAATTAGGGGCCAGCCGTCCAGTCATAAGAAGGGCGTTGCCTTCGGCCAGCACAAGATTGTGCAGGTGAAACAGTGTTTTCTGTTGTTCTAAGTCGTGCGCGATCATCGGGACGTCTTCAACCGCGACAGGCGCGCGTGCCAGATCCGGCACGTCTTCGTGACGTACATCCGCGGCCTGAATGATCCGACCACCGGTTTCCGCCGCCCAGACATGTGCCAGATGGGTTTTACCTGCGCCCGCAGGGCCGCTCAGAACCAGTTTGTTGCCCGGCCAGGACGTGGCCGAGATCATGGCAACCGCAAGTGCATTCGCGGGAGAGACGAAAAAATCCTCACGCCCCAGCGCAGTTTTCGCCGGAAGATCAAAGCTTAGCTGAAGGGCCATCTTACAGGTCTTCCTGATCCGCGCTTTCGAGGCCGGTATACAGGCGGCTGCCCAAATAGACCGATGTTGCGTACCGCGCCAGCACGCCCAGTGCGGCAGCAACGGGCACAGCGATCAGCATCCCTACAAAGCCGAACAAGGCGCCGAATACTGACAACGCCAGCAGCAACCATACTGGGTGCAATCCCACTGAGCTACCAACCAGTTTTGGAGTCAGGAAATTGCCTTCGGTTACCTGACCCAGGGCAAAGATCCCGGCAACCAAACCGATCTGCGCCCAATCCCCCCAGAACTGAAACAGCGCCAGACCGATGGCCAGCGTGCCGCCGATAAGCGCGCCGAGGTAGGGAATGAATGTGACCAGACCCGCGATGAAACCGACGATCAGTCCGAACTGCAGGCCGACCGCCATCAGTGCCACGGCGTAATAGGTGCCAAGGATCAGGCAGACCGTGCCCATGCCGCGAACGAATGAGGCCAGAACGGCGTCAATTTCACCGGACAGTCGTTTGATCGTGGGGGCGTGATCGCGGGGCAGCAGATCACCGATCCGGGCGATCATGCGGTCCCAGTCCAGCAGCATGTAGACGGCCACAACCGGAACAATGACCAACAGAACTACGACGTTGATCGCCGAACCCACTGAGGCAGCGACGGATTGCAAGACATCGCCTGTTTTGGATTTCAGCGTTTCACCCAGTGAGACGAGGAATTGGTGCGAATTGGATTCGCGGTCCAGAAGGGACGGGAACTGTAGTTCGATGAAGCTGCGCAGCTGTTGGAACAGGCTTGGCATAACCTCGACCAATTCGATCAACTGGGTAATCAGCGCGGGAACAACCATCAGAATTGCCAGAGCAAAGCCCAGAATGCCGACAACCGTGATGATCGCCGTGGCCGCCATGCGCGACAGGCCCAGATTTTCCAGCCGATCTGCGAGCGGATCAAGGAAATAGGCGATCGCACCGCCAATCACAAACGGTAGTAAAACGTCGCCAAGTGCCCATAGGCAAAGCACAAAAATGACAGCCGCGACGCCCCAGTATCTGAGTTGATCCTTTACCGGCAAGGCCATGCTCGTCCCCTTGTTTTTGGCTCTTACTGGTGTTCTTGGCGTAAGCGGCCACGTGATGCAAGCGGTTCATGCCATGGAAATTTCCAAGGATTATGAGCTGAACGTCCCAAGCTCGGGTGTATCGACGGTGGCATTTTCATCGGGCCAGTTGGTGCGCCAGATTTCGGCGGACCAATGTCCGCAATGAACAGACGGTCGATCAAAGCCGGGCAGGGGCGGCAGTAGCGGTTCAACGACCACGTCATGACGCGGAACTGCGAAGTAAGGGAAGGAATAGCGTTCTTTGCCAGATTTATTGACCACCCGATGCGGAGTGGATTTAAGCTGTCCGCCGGACCAAAGCTCAAGCATATCGCCGATATTCACGATAAAGCCGCCGGGAGGGCAATCCGGGGTGATCCATCCGCCATCGCGGGTCTGCACCTCAAGCCCGCCGACGGGGTCGGGGGCGATGATGGTCAGGGCATCCGTGTCCTTGTGCGGATGAATGCCAAAGCCTTCCTCATCCGGGGCCTGCGGCGGATAGTGCAACAGTGTCATGTTGGTCATGGGGGTTGCAAAAGCCGCTTTCAGGACGTTGGGCTTCAGACCCAGCCCAATTTCAAGCGCGCCCAGCAGCAGTTTGGCCACGTGGTCCAGTTGCGACCAATACTCCAATATCACATCCTGCGCGCCCGGTACCTCCGCTGGCCAAAGGTTCGGTCCATAAAGGGCACAGTCATCGCGAACCGGGTGGTCCTCGGAAACTTCGAAATGAAGCTTGTAACCTTCGTATTTGTCCGCTTTGCCCGAGCCATCATTGGGCGTGAAGAAACCCATGGGGATATATCCGCGATAGTTGTCGCGGGTGATCGCCTGATCCCACTTGCTCTGTTCATCGATGTCAAAGATCGCGCGCGTCTTGACGCGGACCTGATCAACGGTGTCAGGCGAAACCCCAGTGCCTGTGATGGAGAGAAAGCCGATGTCGGTGCAGGCGTCCAATATCCGCTGAACGGTTGCGTCATGGTCCGGATGGGCCGTGTCTTTCAGTGGAGAGATGTCGATCGTCGGGATTGATTGCATCAGTGAATCCTCACGCCTTGCCGATCTAGCTCGGCGTGAACTGGGGCGAGGTTCATGTCGCGCAGACCCTGATTGCTTTTCAGCGACATGGCTGCGGCAATTCCTGCACCCTGACCCATGACCGCGCAGCAAGCCATGTTGCGGGTTGCAGCGTGGGCAACTTTGTCCGCACCATGCGAGCGGCCTGCAACCAGGAGGCCTTTGACGCCTTTGGGCAGCATCGAGCGATAGGGAACTTGCATATATCGCCCGGTAGTCGGAAGGATGAGGATGCCATAGCCATCAATGAATTCAGGGTAGATGCCGATCGTGTCCTCAAACCGGCCCTGATGGCGGGCGTCATCTTCAGTCATGTTATAGACCGCGTCGATCTTCCGCGTGTCGCGAATGCCGATGGTCATCCCAAAATTGCGCAGCCGCGCGTTTTCACACCCCGGCATAAAGCGACGAAGCGCCTCGATTGCGAGCATGGATTGGCGGCGGCCTTCAATCTCGCCCTTTGTCAGACTGTCGGGGTCGGTTCCGTCGATTTCGCCCAGATGGATGAGGTTCATATAGGTCAGCTCACCCGTGTCGTGCATTGCACCCCATGTGCCCGCGATGGTGTTCAGATGCGGCGGGATCAGGCCCTGATCGATGGCCTGCTGGAACGGCTTGTGCACGAAGGGGGAAAACATGTCGTCTTCTTTGCCCGAAGTTTCGATGTTCCACTCGCCGCCGCCGCCCCAATCCTTGTAGGTCTGCGGATCGGCTTTGACACCTTCCATGAACGCGCGCTTGTCGACACCGGCCAGATGGAACATGACCGAGGCTGCCATCATGTCTTCGCGGGCGGTTTTGTGGGTTGGCGCGCCTGCGCGGTGGGCTACATCGGCGTCGCCGGTGGCGTCGATCACCAACTTGGCCAGGATTGCTTCACGCCCAGCTTTGGATTCGGTGATGATGCCTGTGATCCGGTCTCCCTCCATGATCGGAGCGACGAATTGCCGGTGCAGCATCGGATGAACGCCTGCCTCTTCAACCAGCTTGTCGGCCACTAGCTTAAAACCTTCGCTGTCCAACTCATAGCTCAGCGACTGGCTTTCGGGGACCGCGGCGCCCATGTCCTTGGCGCGGGTCTCGAACTCCATGCCGATTCCGCCAGCTTCGACCGTCTGTTCATGGCGATACCAGGCGAAGCCCTCAACGCCGACGGCGGTGATGTTGCCACCCATGCAGCCGAAGCGGTCGACAAGCGAAACCTCGACCCCGGCCCGAGCGGCGGCTAGCGCGGCAGCCAGCCCTGCCGGTCCTGACCCGACCACAAGAACGTCTGTCTGATGAACAACCGGTATTTGACGCGCGGGTTCCTGAATGGTTTGCATGGGTGCCCCCTGGAATTGGTATTTCAGTCACAATTGAAAACCCTGACTGGCGGGTCAATCAAAAAACCGACCGGCCCGAGGTCGCAAAATAACCAATGCATGATTGCCCCCGGCGGGGCTTTGGCATAAGCAACTTTGAAGTCCAAATTCACCTTCAAAGGTTCACCAATGCGCCTCAGCCGTTACTTTCTGCCCGTTCTCAAGGAAAACCCCTCCGAGGCCCAGATCGTCAGCCACCGGCTGATGCTGCGCGCCGGGATGATCAAGCAAGCTGCTGCCGGAATTTATTCATGGTTGCCGCTGGGCTTCAAAGTGCTGCGCAAGCTGGAAAACATCATCCATGAAGAGCAGGCACGCGCTGGCCATATCGCGATCCAGATGCCCATCATCCAGTCGGCGGATCTGTGGCGCGAATCCGAGCGGTATGATGACTACGGTCAGGAAATGCTGCGCATGAAAGACCGGCATGACCGGGATATGCTGTTCACGCCGACTGCCGAAGAACTGGTCACCGACATCTTCCGCGGTCATGTGAGCAGCTACAAAGACTTGCCGCTGACGCTGTACCAAATCCAGTGGAAGTTCCGCGATGAAATCCGCCCCCGTTTCGGCGTAATGCGCGGACGCGAATTCTACATGAAGGACGGGTATAATTTTGACCTGACCAAAGAGGACTCGCTGCACGCCTACAACCGCCATCTGGTCACTTATCTGCGCACCTATGAGCGCATGGGCCTGCAAGCCATCCCGATGCGTGCCGATTCCGGCCCTATCGGTGGCGACAACACGCACGAGTTCCTCGTTCTGGCCGACACCGGTGAATCTGAGGTGTTCTATGACAGTGCAGTCACCGACCTGACCTTTGGTGATCGTCAAATCGACTACGACAGCCGCGAGCAGTGTCAGGCCATTCTCGAAGAGTTCACCTCGAAATACGCGCGCACGGATGAAACCCATGACGAGGCGCTGTTCAATCAGGTCCCCGAAGAGCGCCGCCGCGTGGCGCGCGGGATCGAGGTTGGCCAGATCTTCTACTTTGGCACCAAGTATTCCGATGCCATGGGCGCAACTGTTCAAGGCCCCGATGGAAAGCCGGTTCCTGTTCACATGGGCAGCCACGGTATCGGCGTCAGCCGCCTGATCGGCGCGATCATCGAGGCCAGCCATGACGACAAGGGCATCATCTGGCCCGAAGG
Source organism: Ruegeria sp. AU67 (assembly GCF_900312795.1). Lineage (NCBI taxonomy): Bacteria > Pseudomonadati > Pseudomonadota > Alphaproteobacteria > Rhodobacterales > Roseobacteraceae > Ruegeria > Ruegeria sp. AU67. The sequence goes on along the minus strand of NZ_OMPH01000030.1, from coordinate 95,824 downwards.
CGTGACGCCGTTCCATTGCGGTATCGTCAACCTGAAACAGGGTGATGACGAGGTCGACGCCGCCTGTAACAAGATCTACGGCGCGCTGACTGCGCTGGGCCTCGACCCGTTGTATGATGACCGTAAGGAACGGGCAGGGGGCAAGTTTGCCACCATGGACCTGATTGGTTTGCCCTGGCGCATCACCGTTGGCCCGCGCGGTTTGAAAAACGGAGTAGTTGAACTGACCTGTCGCCGTACAGGCGAAAGCGAGGAGATGTCCCCCGAAGCCGCCGTTACCAAGATCGCCGAGATCTATGAGCGCATCGCCTGATACCTCAGACGCGCCGCTGATCTCGGTCATTACCGCGACCTATGACCTGCTGTCGCAAGGGCGGCAGGACAGTTTTCGCGAGGTAATCGAGTGCATGGCCCGTCAGAATTGCGACCGGGCTGAGCATATCATTCAGGATGGGGCGTCGAGTGATGGCTCGGTCGAGTTTCTACAGAACCTGACCGCGGACGCGGCTCGCACCCGGCTTATTAGCGAACCGGATACCGGTTTGTATGACGCGATGAACAAGGGCGCGAAGGCCGCGCGTGGGAAATATCTGTTGTTCCTGAACTCGGATGACTCGCTGGCATCCGACGACATTTTGAACATCGTCGCTGATCGCCTTGAAGCGACACAGCCGGATTTCCTGTTCGGCTCGACCCTGCGCCGGTTCGAGGATGGGTCGGAAAGCCGAGAGAAACGGATGTCGCTGACTGCGATTCTGCAGCGGATGCCGTTCTGTCATAACTCTGTGTTGCTGAAGCGGGATGTGTTTTTGGCGCTGGGCGGACATGACACTCAATTTAGCGTCGCGGCCGATTACGATCTGATGTTACGCCTTTTGACCGAAGGGTATCAGGGCGAGCGCATTGACGACCCGATATCCATGTTCTGGGGCAGGGGCGCTACGAGCGACGATGCCGCAACAGCGGAAGATTACGCCCGTGTCTGGATGAATTACTACAGCGGGTACAGGTCGGCCGATGGCCTAACACAGTCCGATTTCGCTCGATATTACCGACGCGGTCACATGCCCGCGGCCCTGATCCTTGAGCGCTTGTTAAAGCCCGGCACGTCGGATGCCATCAAAGCCGCCGCGCGCCATAGTCTGTGGAAGACGACACGCCGATCCGTTCAGTTCTGGCGCAGCTTTTAGGCGCGTCAGGCTGTCGGTCGGGCGGTCAGAACATCTCCGTCTGCCTCATGGCCCCGTGCGACAACGACTGGACGGCCCAGCCGTCGCACCAAATCCCTGAACTCAAGGCCCAGAAAGCGCAGACCGCAAATCCGGTCTCCGGTAGTTTGATCGGTTAGGCACATCCGTCCATCCCGGAAGACCAGGCGATACCCCTTGTCGTTCAGGATGTCGGTCAGACCAGCCCAGCTTGCCGCGCTGGCAAAGATCGGAAGGATCGTTGCTCGCAGTAGAACTGCGGATTCACAATCCAGTTCTGTTGATGTTTGTCGGACCGAAAATGCGTCCGGTTGTTCAGTTTCAATTCGAATACTCATGAGCGACCCCCGCTCTAAAAAATGTATTCCCCCACAATCAGGGTGACAAAGTTTCCAAAAATAAGCAAAACGCGAAATAAAGTTGCGTTTCAAATGTTGCATTTTGAGTTCAGTTTGCCTCGCCATGCTCACATTGACTTCATACCTGAAACAATACCGGGCTGTCTGTGAAGAGCGTCACAACCGGGGGTATACTTTGGTGGCGGACGATCTCCTTAAATTCGTGTGACCGTTCGACCCGTGGCCCTACTGATTCGCATTTTCGAGGCTTTGAGAGTGAATTTGACCGCGCCGAAATTGCTGATAAACCGAGCAAAACGATGAAAGGGCCCGCGCTGTGCTGAGTTTCGCGACCGTCGTGTATTCCAAGGACTTTCCCCTGCTTGAACTTCAGGCGCTGTCTTTTGCCCGTTTTGTCGCTCCGGACATGGTTTCGTCGATTCACGTGATCATGAATGACTGCGACGAAGATACGCTCAGGGCAAAAATCGAACCCCTTTTGGCTTCATACGGCCCACTGCGATCCAAGGTTCAGGTCCTGGGCGGCGATGACCTGTTGTTGCAGCCCGGTCAGTACGCGCGGCGATCCTTGTCGGATCGGATCATGATCGAAAATCGGTTTCGTATTCCCGGCATTCGCAGGCAGGGGTGGCGCGGGTCCAACGGGTATCGCAGTCAGCAAGTTCTGAAGCTGGGTGCCGCGCGCGTTGCGGCGTCCGAGAACATGGTTATCCTGGACACCAAGAACGTCTTTCTGCGCAGCTTTGACCCGACTGAGTTCTTTGCTGACAATGGTGCGGCGCGTATCGCTTTCATCGACGTCCAAAGCGATTACCACCGCAATTGGCTGGTCGAGAGCCTTGATGCACTGGGCGCGTCAGGTACCGACCTCAACGGGTTAAGGACCACGACATTTGCGACCCCTTTCGCGATGCGCCGATCCTTGGCCTTGGCGCTGTTGGACGAGATCAATGATCGCTACGGTTCGGTTCAGGCGCTGTTCGGATCGCGCAGGCGACCGTCCGAGTTCATGTTGCTGAATGCGTTCTGCCTCAAATCGCCGGATGGCTATGCACAGTGGTTCGAGGACCACGCGCAATGCAATATCGGGCTCTGGCCGACCTATTCGCCCGAGGAAATGGCATCGCAGTTGGCGATGCTGGATGATCCCGCTGCATTGACGTTGGGTCTGCATAACCGCGCCTTGTCGCTGTTGCCCGGCGATCTGCGGGATCGTGTGTTTTCCGAGTTGGAAGACAGGGGTATTTGTACCCGACCGCGCGCCGAAGAGGTGCTAAACCGCGCGGCGACGCTGACCGGCTGACAACCGGCTTGACCATCCGGTGAAATGCCGAAAGGGTCGCGACAACAAAATAACCGGAGCAGGCATGGCCAGAACACCCCCGCCCTTTGCCCTATTTGAGTGGAAAATCGCGTGGCGTTACCTGCGCGCGCGCCGTGTCGAAGGTGGCGTGAGCGTTATGACGTGGATTTCCCTGATCGGGATCACGCTGGCCGTCTTTGCCCTGATTGCCACTCTGGCCGTCCGTTCTGGATTTCGGTCCGAATTCGTCGGCACTATTCTGGGCGCAAACGCCCATGTGACTGTGTACTCCGCCGGAGAGTTTGATGCGCAGGGGCGCGTTGACCGCACAATCGCGGAATATGAAGAGATGACCAGCCGGATCGCGCAGGTTCCGGGCGTGGAACGCGCGGCCCCGCTGGTCAAAGGGCAGGTCCTGATTACCAATCGCGATCGCAGCAGCGGGGTCGAGGTCTTTGGTATCCGCCCCGACGACCTGCGCGATCTGCCCGGCGTCGCGCAAAGCGAACAGGCCGTCGGTGATCTGACCCAGTTTCAAGACGGAGAGGATGTGATTGCCATTGGGTCCGGTGTGGCGCGCAGCATCGGAGCGACGGTCGGTGACACCGTCAAGCTGACCTCACCCAATGGGGTGAAAACCGCCTTTGGGACGTCTCCACGCGTGAACGCTTATCAGGTGGTCTATGTGTTCTCGGCCGGGCGGTATGACATCGACCGCACCCGCGTGTACATGCCGTTCACGCAAGCTCAGAGCTTTTTCAACCGCGACGGTGTGGCCGACGAGATCGAAGTGATGGTCGAACGGCCCGAGGAAATGACCCCGGTTCTGATTCCCATCCTCGAGGCCGCAGGCGGGCGCAACCAGATCTGGACGTGGCAGGATGCTTCGGGCGGATTTCTGCGTGCGCTTGAGGTTGAGGACAACGTGATGTTCATCATCCTGTCGATCCTCGTCTTGATTGCGGCAATGAATATCGTGTCGGGCTTGATCATGCTGGTGAAAAACAAGGGGCGCGATATTGGCATCCTGCGCACCATTGGCCTGAGCGAAGGGTCGATCCTGCGAGTCTTTTTCATCTGCGGTGCATTCACAGGCATCATCGGTACCGTTGTGGGCGTGATCCTCGGCTGCCTGTTTGCCATCTATATCGACCCGATATTCTCATTCGTGAACTACGTCATGGGCGGCGGCGTCTGGGATCCGTCCATTCGCGGCATCTACTCCTTACCCGCCGAGTTGCACCTTTCAGATGTTCTCAAGGCGATTGGGCTGTCGTTGGGGCTGTCATTCATCGTCACCTATTTCCCGGCCCGCCGCGCGGCGCGGCTGAACCCGGTTGAGGCGCTGCGCTATGAATGATCTGACGATGCGGCTGAACGGTTTGACCAAGACCTACCTCAAGGGCACTCCAGGTGAGGTGCAGGTGTTGCGTGGGGTCGATCTGGAATTGCGCGCAGGTGAGGCTGTGGCTTTGGTCGCGCCATCCGGGGCAGGCAAATCGACACTGTTGCACATTGCTGGGCTACTGGACAAACCAGATGAAGGATCAGTTGAGATCGCGGGCCAGAATGTAGCGGGCAGGGGGGATCGAACCCGTACAGCGCTTAGACGGCAGGACGTTGGGTTCGTGTACCAGTTCCATCATTTGTTGCCCGAGTTTACCGCGCTGGAAAACATCACCCTGCCGCAACTGGCTAACGGTGTATCCGAAAAGGCTGCACAGGACAGAGCGATGGCCTTGCTGGACCGCGTTGGAGTGGCGGCACGTGCAAAACACCGCCCCGCCGCCCTGTCAGGGGGCGAGCAGCAGCGTGTTGCGTTTTGCCGGGCCCTGGCGAACAAACCACGTGTTTTGCTGGCGGATGAACCGACCGGTAACCTGGATCCCGAAACCTCGGATCAGGTATTTGGTGCTTTGATGTCGCTGGTCCGGGATGAAGGGCTTTCAGCGTTGATTGCCACGCATAACATGGATCTGGCCGCGCGGATGGACCAAAAACTGCGGCTGGAGGCGGGTGTTCTTAAGCCAGTTGAGTGATGGCGACACCGGCCGCCATCACGGCGATGCCTCCGGCCCGTATCCATGTCAGCGGCGTGACCTGAGCACCGAACAGGCCAAAATGGTCGATGGCCGCCGTGCTGATCAACTGCCCCAGCAGAACAAAGAACACTGCGTTGCCGACCCCGAAATGGGGGGCAACATGCGTGATCGACAGAACATAAAACGCAATCAAAACACCGGCCAGCAACAAGTGTTTCGGGGCTTGGGCCACTTTGGATAGCGCTTCCATTCCTGGAAACAGCAGCATGACCAGGGCTGACCCCAGGAACGCGATGGCAAACAGGACTACGCCGGCGGTTGTCGGGGACCCGATCAGCTTGCCCAGTGCGGCATTCAAAGCCGCCAGAATCGGAACGCCGATCCCGGCCGCCAGCATAATGGCTGCGTATTGTGTCATTGCCCGTATCCTCCCGCTTCGTTGATCTGGATCATTGCGCCAAGCCGCCCGGCGGGCAAGCCTGCAAATGTCAATCGTGACAGGAGGATGCGATGATCAGACCGATGTTCAGGGCCGTTTGCGCGAGTGTTGCTGCGTTGGCGTCTCAGGCCATAGCGCAGAACGTTGAAACCGGTGCCGAACTCTATCAGCATTATTGTGCGACTTGTCATGGGATCGATGCGACCGGGCATGGGCCAATGGCTGGTGTGTTGGTGATACAGCCGACTGATCTGACACAGCTGGCATCCGGGGATGGAGTGTTCCCTACAGCCCGTGTTGTGGCGCGTATCGACGGCCGTGATCCGCTGGTCAGTCATGGCAGCCCGATGCCGGTTTACGGTCCCTATTTCGACGGGCAGGATACCACGATGAAAACCCCAGACGGTCAGCCTATCCTGACCAGTCAGCCGATTGTGGATCTGGTGGCATATCTGGAGACGCTGCAATAAGGCTTAGCCTTCGCGGCAAATCCCTTCGATCTTCGCTCCGCTCCACGGAATGACAACGGCACGCTCGCGCTGCGCGCCAGGCAGCGGTGACAAGTCGAAATGCGCGCCCAACATGTCATGCAAGCGCTGGGTCCGCGGTGCGGTAGGGTCCAAGGCCCGGCAGCAGACGTATTCCTCGACGATCGCCCCCTGTTGTTCGAATCCATAGGATAAAAAATCAGGCGATGTCTGCAGGTCGAACAAGTACGGGTCCTTGCTTCCGCCATGTTCGGCGGCGGCTCGCAGGGGGTGGTAACCAGTGGACTGGCGGTTCTGCCATTGCCAGACGTGGGTCAGTTCGTGTGCAAGCAACATCCCGGCAATCAGGTCCATCTGTTCCGGGAAATCGGACATATAGTCATCAAGGTACCAGTCCTTGTTAAAATAGACCTTATTGAACAACGCAACAGCGGCGGGTTTCGCGGTTACGACCCCTTCTTCGGTTGGTGGCAGGATACGTTCCCGACAGGCCAGGCGCGGCCGGTCCTTGCGGTAAAACGTGATCGGCGTTACCGGCGCACCTTCGACAAGTCGCACGCGATCCAAATCCAGCGTGTCGCCTTGAACGGCACTTGCAAATGCGCGTTCCTGACCCGTCAAAGGGCGACCACAGGCAGCAAGCAAAATTAATAGCGTCATCAAAATACGAAAGGCCATAATCAAAGCCTAATGCGATGCGCCCGCGCTGCAACCCGTTTTCACAGGCTCATCGCCAAAACCCTGCTGATTTCGGTTAGCGACCGGCCTGATTGATCCATCCATGTATTAAAGGCCTCTTGCACCGCAGCCATTGCCTTTTTCGAAGTCGCGGGTTTATCAACCACCCCTTCGGCAACCAGCCGCGCGGTCACATCTTGCGAGAGGATAAAACTGTCACACCCTGCAAATCGCATGGCGTATTGGGCCGACGCGCCGCCCAGACGCGACCCGCGCTTGGCCAGCATCGCCAACAGACCGACGTAGTCTTCGGATGGCCATCCTCCAAGCACCTGACCCGCGCCGCCTTCATTACGCAGTTCCAGCAGAAATGCGGCATTGTCACGAACGGTCGCGATCTTGGTTCCGTTGCGCACAATGCGGGTGTCCTGCAGCAAGGCGTCGAATTTCTCATCATCCATGAAGGCGCAGCGTCCGACATCGAAACCGTCAAATGCGATTTCAAACCCGTCCCACTTGTTTTCGATGACCTTCCAGTTGAACCCCGCCTGAAAAATAGTCTTGGTAATAATCGACAGCCAGCGATCTTCCGGCATCTCAGCAAGCTCGGCCAGGCTTTTGGGTTTGCTCAATTTTTCATTCAACGCATCCGGGCCACCATGGCGATTGGCAGCCATTACAAAAATTTCATCGAAATGATGCATCAATCATGTCCTCCACCGATAAAGTTGCCTGTTGAACGCTTCGTTGCAAGGTCTCAAAGAGAGTGAGGTTTTGGACTTTTGGTGCGTCTGAGATCAAAAAAATGCAGAAAAATCGAACATCGAGCAAAGAAATGCTCGACAAAACAGGGGAATCGGGTTTCTGATTGACTCGTCAATCAAAGACCTGCGCCTGATATTTGTGTTAAGCAAAAACGCGCGCGATCAGTACAACGCAGCGAGTGGGGACTTGCGGCTTAATACAAGGCGAAAAATTCCGCCTTTGTTCAAAGTGTTCACTTCCCTTTTGCGGCCAATATTGTGCATGTTGCGACATGGTATTGTCGTCTGTCCAACCTTCCGGCGCGCACCTGTGCGCTGAGGTGGACGAAAAACAAAAAAAGACAGGGAGAATGTCGATGAAAAAACTTAGTGTCAGCCTGTTGGCTATGATGGTAGCCGGTTCCGCTTACGCCGCCGATATGGGTGCCGTGGACGAGCCGATCAAACTGGCGATCAACGAATGGACCGGTCAGCACGTAACGACCCAAGTGGCGGGCGAGATGCTGAAAGCCGCGGGTTACAACGTCGAATATGTGACCGCTGGTATGATGAACCAGTTCCAGGCAATCGCGGATGGCGACATCACTGCGACGCTGGAAATCTGGTCGTCAAACGTCTCGGACGAATACGCCAAGAAAATCGACGAAGGCACCGTCGTCGAAATTGGCGATCTGGGTCTGGATGCCAAGGAAGGCATCGCTTATCCGGCGCACGTGGCCGATCTGTGCCCCGGTCTGCCGGCATGGGAAGCGCTGAAGGATTGCGCGCAGGTCTTCGCGACCGCTGAAACTCTGCCCGGTGGTCGTCTGGTCGACTATCCTGCCGATTGGGGTACGCCCGGCGCCGACCGTATGACCGGTCTTGAACTGCCGTTCAAAGCTGTGCCTGCCGGTTCCGAAGGCGCTCTGATCGCCGAATTGCGCGCCTCGACCGAGCGCAAGTCGCCGCTGCTGATCACTTTCTGGCAGCCGCATTGGGCGATGTCGGCCTATGACGTTCAGTTCGTTGAATTGCCTGCCGGTGAAGAAGCCTGCTTTAACGATCCGGCTTGGGGACCGAACCCGAACGCCGTGAACGACTGCGATTTCTCGCCCTCACGCATCTTCAAAGCCAGCTGGAATGGGATGGAAGAAAAATGGCCCGCGGCCTATGAAATCCTGTCCAACTATCAATTGGCGGTCGAGGACCAGCAGCCGATGATGGGCGCGATCGACGTTGACGGCGGTAAGGTCGAAGAAGTTGTCGCTGAATGGATGGCTGCGAACGAAGACAAATGGCGTCCGGTTGTTGACGCGGCAACGCAGTGAGTTCGCATAAGTGACTGATGCGAATACGCCAGCCATTACCTGCCAGAATCTCTGGCAGGTTTTTGGTCAAGGCGCAGACAAAGCCCTGACCGACGCGCTGTCTCGGTCAGGGAATGACGCAGACAAAGCCGCCACCGATCTGCGCGAACAAGGGTTCATCCCGGCTGTTCAGGACGCAAATTTCGAAGTCAAAGAGGGCGAGCTCTTCGTCATCATGGGGCTGTCGGGATCGGGCAAGTCCACACTGATCCGCTGTATCTCGCAATTGCTGCCGGGCACGGGCGGCGAAATCCGTGTCGACGGCGAAAACGTTATCGGCGCGTCGAAGAAAGCGCTGACCGAATTGCGGCGCAAAAAACTGGGCATGGTGTTCCAGCATTTTGGCCTGTTTCCACACATGACTGTTGCGGACAACGTGGCCTATCCACTGCGCGTATCGGGCGTCGGCAAAAAGGAACGAATGGCCCGTGCGCAAGAGGTCATCACTCTGGTCGGACTGGAGGGGCGCGAGGACAGCTACCCGCGTCAGCTTTCCGGTGGTCAGCGTCAGCGCGTGGGAATTGCACGGTCTTTGGCGGTGAACCCGGACATCTGGTTTCTGGACGAGCCGTTCTCGGCCCTCGACCCGCTGATCCGCCGACAGCTGCAGGACGAATTCCTGCGCATTCAGGCGACGCTGAAGAAATCCATCGTCTTCATTACTCATGATATCCAAGAGGCGCTGAAACTGGCCGACCGCATCGCCATCATGCGCGATGGCAAGATCGTCCAGATCGGAACGCCGACGGATATCGTATTGCGCCCCGTAGATGATTACGTGCGCGAATTCTCGAAAGACGTGGCCAAGGGTCAGCACGCTAAGGTTGCCTCGGTCATGCGGGACGAGTCTGAACGTGGCCCGGATGATCCTGGCCTGACAACCTCGATGACGCTAGACGCTGCGTTGGCGCATTGCATGGAGCTTTATGAGCCCGTTCCTGTGCGAGATGAAAACGGCAATATTGTTGGCACGGTTCATCCTTCTGATCTTGCCGCCGCCCTTCAGGTGGATGAGACATGACTGCCGTGTCAGACATCCCCAGCAACAGCGCGATCCAATTGACGGTTGGCGCGAAGGCGGCATTAATCACAGTCGTTGTCGGCGCGATTTGCCTTGCGTTGGAGGGTCTTGCGCCTTGGTTGGTCAAGTGGCCCGCCACTTGGGAACTGCCCGCCACGCAATGGGTCGGCGCGTTTCTGGACTGGTTTCTGAACGGTATCAAACCGGCGATGCGGTTGTTCTCTGACCTGATGGCATATCCCATGAACGGGGCCAATTTCGTATTAGGTAATACACCATGGCCCATCCTCATCGGTCTGGTAACGGCACTGGGCTGGTTCCTGGGCGGATTGCCCATGGCGGCGTTGGGTTTCTTTGGGCTGTGTTTCGTGCTGGCCTCAGGCTACTGGGCTGAGAGTATGAATACGCTGGCGCTGGTTGCCGTTTCTGTGCCCGTCGCGTTAGTCGTCGGCGGTGCCATCGGCATCCTTGCCAACGAGGTGCCGCGCGTGAAGTCCTTTGTTCAGGCGGTGTTGGACGTGATGCAGACGGTCCCGACTTTTGCCTATTTGACCCCGCTGTTGCTGTTGTTCGGCTTTGGTCCGGTCGTAGGGCTGATCGCTTCGGCCATCTATGCGGCCCCGCCAATGGCGCGCAACGTGATGCTGGGTCTGGAACGGGTCGAGCCCGAGATCAAAGAGGCTGCCATCATGTCTGGCGGCACGCGGTTTCAGCAGCTGTTTCAAGTCGAAATCCCGGCTGCCGCGACGCAGATCATGGTCGGCGTGAACCAATGTCTGATGGCCGCCCTGTCGATGGTCATCATCGCCGCCGTTATCGGCGGGTTCAACGACATCGGCTGGGAAGTTCTTCTGACCATGCGCAAGGCTCAGTTTGGCGAGTCGCTGATGGCCGGTTTGGTCATTGTGGTCTTTGCCGTGGTGATCGACCGGATGAGCGGCACGCTGGCGACTGAGCGTAAGCGCTATGATCCACGCGTTGTTTGGGCGTTGTTGGGCTTTACGGCGCTGTTTACAGCCGCCTTCTGGGCATGGCTGCCGAACCCGTCCGAACTGACCCTGCTGGACCCGATGGCCGAGGCTGTCGATAGCGGCCTGACCGCGTTCACGCAAGCGAACGGTCCTTGGCTGGATGCGCTCAAGAACAACTCATTGTTCTATGTCCTGTTGCCACTGCGGATAGGTCTGGATCAGGCCGTTCTGCCGTTCACGTGGGGTTTCCAGTGGACAGCTGGCATGAGCTTCGGCCTGTTCGCCGTCGGCGCGGTCATCGCCGTACTGATGGCATGGCGCGGTCACCTTACGGGCGGTTTGATCGTGCTGATCCTGATCGGAATGTTGGAAACTGGTATTGCATACCTGCCATGGCCCTTCGTCCTGACCGGGGCGGCTGCGCTCAGCTATGTCGCGGGGGGCTGGCGTCTGGCGGCGCTTTCGGTGGGGTTGCTGTGCACCATCCTTGTTTCCGGTCTTTGGGAACGCGCCTTGCTGTCGCTTTACCTCAGCGGGGCTGCGGTGTTTTCCTGCGCCGTCGCAGGCGGCTTGATCGGACTGGCCAGCGCGGTATGGGCGCCAGTCTGGAAGGTCGTTCGTCCAATTTGCGACATGCTGCAGACGATCCCGCTATTCGTCTTCCTGATCCCGGTGCTGATGGTGTTCCAGATTGGTGAGTTCTCGGCCTTTTTGGCGATCTGTGCCTACGCCATCGTCCCGATGATCCGCTACACGCGTCACGGGCTGGTCAACACTCCGGAAGAGATGATGGAGGCCGCAATCTCGAGCGGTGCGACCGAGTGGCAGATCATGCGCGATGTGCGCGCGCCATATGCTGCGCCGACGATCCTGCTGGGGTTGAACCAGACCATCCTTTATGCCTTTGCAATGCTGGTGATCGCGGCACTGATCGGGACCACCGGTCTGGGGCAGTCGATCTATCTTGCACTGGGGCAAGCGGATGTGGGTCTGGGCATCTCGGCCGGTGCTGCTATGGCGATTCTGGCGCTTGTTGCCGACCGTATCGTACAGGGTTTTGCCGAAGAACGGCGCAAAGCGCTGGGGCTGTAAATTGGGGCAGGGGCGGCGCGTCCGCCCCTTTTGCCCTGCACTTGATCTTAGACAAAGACCGGACAGGGTTCGGGACGTAGACCGCGCGTAACACGTTCGGAGAATACGATGACCGGTTGGGCCTTCTTCCTCGCAGCACTGATTACCTTTCTCCTCAGCCACGCCATCCCGGTGAGGCCGGGTGTTCGCGGACGGCTGATCGAATTGTTGGGGCGCAGGGGGTATTTCGCTGCTTATTCAGCACTTTCCTTACTGGTGCTGGCATGGCTGATCGTCGCCGCGGCACAAGCGCCTTACGTTGAGGTCATACCACCGCTTGCCATTTTTCGCTGGGCACCACTCTTGGTGATGCCGATCGTGTGTTGGCTGGCGGTTGCAGGCTTGTCGATCCAAAACCCGTTCTCTTTTGGCGGGATGGGGCGACGCGCCTTCGATCCTGAAAAACCGGGCATTCTGCGGACAACGCGCCACCCTATTCTTGTCGCCTTGATGCTGTGGGCCGTGGCGCATCTGCTGGCCAATGGCAGTCTGTCACACGTGATCCTGTTTGGGCTTTTTGCCGGTTTTGCTGTCTTAGGCATGGCCTTGATCGACCGCCGTAAACAACGCGATATGGGTATGGAATGGACTCGGTTGTCCCGCAATACAGGTCGTCTGTCGCTGCGCGCGCCGCGTCCCTGGCCGCGCCCTTGGGCCTGGTTTGTTGCTATCGCCATCTTCATGGCCCTGCTTCATCTGCACGCGCCTGTGATCGGGTTGTCACCACTGCCGTAAAGCAAGAGAGTGGCCGCGCGAGTACTTGCGTGCTATCTGGAATGTCACAAATCTGTACTTAGGGGTCCTTAGATGCATCTGGCCTATGTTACTACCACCGACCGCGGCGCAACCGATCGTCTTTTAAGCGCGGTTGCCGAACACCTGCTCGCGAAAGGCGCGAGCCTTGCCGGAGTGGTGCAAACCAATACCGAATGCGCGGATAGCAGCAAGTGTGACATGGATGTTCGAGTTCTGCCCGAGGGAGAGACCATTCGCATCTCGCAATCCCTTGGTGAGCAGTCGCGGGGGTGTCGTCTGGACCCGGCCGCGTTGGAACAGGCCGTAGGATATGTGACGTCTTCGCTGGCCGATGCGCCCCAATTGCTGATCATCAACAAATTCGGCAAGCATGAGGCTGACGGGCGCGGATTCCGCCCGGTGATCGCCGAAGCACTGGCGCAGGATATTCCCGTCCTTGTCGGTGTGAATGGCCTGAACAAAGAAAAATTCGACGCGTTCACAGGTGGTGCTGCCGAACAGATCGCACCTGATTCTGAAAGCATCATTGCTTGGTTCGACCGCGTCACTGCGCAACGTGAGGCCGCGGCCTGACAAAGCTCCCGTTGGGTAAGCTTCTGTTTTCCTAACTTGTTTCGTGTCGCATGTGCTGCGATCCTCTCTCTCGGAGGAGACAGTGCATGTGGACCAACTGGGCCGGAAACCAGCGCACGGATACGCCAATAGCGCGCCCGACGTCGATTGCTGAACTGCAAAATGAGATCGCGCGACCCCAAAGCCTGCGGGTCTTGGGTGCGGGGCATTCCTTTACGCCGATCGTGGCCGGTGGTGACCGGATTGTGGACTTGTCGGATTTGGGCCTGCCAACGCTTGGCGATGCCCGGCAGGATCGGGTGTGGGTTAACGCCAATGCGCGTTTGCGGGATCTGTCGCCGGCACTGGCGGACAAGGGGCTGGCGTTCCGCAACCTTGGGGATATCAACGCGCAATCTCTGGCTGGTGCGGTGTCGACCGCGACCCATGGGACCGGGCGCGAACTTCCCTGCCTTGCGGCAGAAGTCACCGCTGCCCGAATGGTCGGGGCAAGCGGTGATGTTCTGACCACGGATGATATCCCGCTTGAGATGGTACAGGTCAGTTTGGGTATGCTAGGCGTTCTGACCGAAGCGCAGATCAGGGTCGTGCCAAAGTACAACTTACGTCGGCAGGTCCGGCTTGCCTCGGTCGAGGATAGTCTGGCTAGGATGCACCAGAATTGGACGGAGAACCGGAATTTCGAATTCTTCTGCATCCCGTTTACCGGAAAAACTGTCGAGCTTCGTCACGCCATCATCGATGCCGCCGAAAGCAAGGCACCGCGCGATTTGGATATGGTCGCTGTAAAAGTACTGAAACTTGCACGCAGCGCGGGGCGGATCAGCGAGGGTTTGCGCCGTGCGATGCTCAAGCTACTGACGCTTGCGCAGTCGGACGAGGATTACGTCGGCGAAAGCTGGCGGGTTTTGTGTAGCGACCGGCATATTCGTTTCAAGGAAATGGAATACCATCTGCCGCCAGATGTGGCTGGGGATGTTCTGCAAGAGGTTCTGACGCGCCTGCATCGCGACCATAAGGATATCTACTTTCCGATCGAGGTGCGCCAGACCGCTGGTGACACGGCCTGTCTGTCTCCGTTCCAGGGTGGGCCGCGCATTTCCATTGCCATCCACACCGACGCAGCCGAGGATCATAAACGGTATTTCGAAGCCATTGAGCCGCTATTTGTCGAAGCAGGGGGCCGCCCTCATTGGGGCAAGATGCACAATTTGACTTACAAAGACCTGTCCGTAATGTATCCGGATTTTGACCAGTTTTGTGCGTTACGCGAACAGCTCGATCCACAGGGTAAATTTCTGACGCCCTCGCTTGCTCGGTTGTTTCGGCCATGAACGCAGCAGCCCTGAAAGCTCTGTCAAATGCTCTGCGATCACACGGGGTCGACAAGCCCGTCGTCGTAGTGGACTTAGACTTGTTGGATGCCAATTGTGTTGTCGCGAACAGAGTTGCTGACGCTGGGCTGGCCCGCAGGCTGGTCGCCAAGTCTCTGCCCTGCCTTCCTTTGTTGGATTTCATTCGCGAGCGCATCTCGACCTCTGGCCTGATGACGTTTTCCGAACCGATGTTGCAGGCGCTTTTGACGGCCGAGCCCGATACGGACCATCTGATCGGGAAGCCCTTGCCTGTCAGTACGGCTGCAAGGCTTCTGACCACCAATCGCGACGCGGCAAGGCGGGTTCAATGGTTGATTGACACCCCAGATAGGCTTGGAGAATATCTGGCTTTGGCTTCAGATCGCCAGACGTCACTGCGTTTGTCTTTGGAACTGGATATCGGCCTGCACCGTGGCGGGCTAAATTCTCAGAATGTCGCAGAACTTGCCCAACAAATAATGGCGCACCCATACGGGCAACTTGCCGGGGTCATGGGGTACGAGGCGCATTTGGCGAAACTGCCCGGCATTCTACGCAACCGCGCGGTTCGGGCCAGTGCAGATGCGTTCAACACAGCCGTCGCCGCTTTGCCGCGTGACGAGGATGAGCTGTGCCTGAACACAGGCGGCAGCCTGACCTTTCAA
This sequence comes from Ruegeria sp. AU67, assembly GCF_900312795.1. NCBI lineage: Bacteria > Pseudomonadati > Pseudomonadota > Alphaproteobacteria > Rhodobacterales > Roseobacteraceae > Ruegeria > Ruegeria sp. AU67. The sequence goes on along the minus strand of NZ_OMPH01000030.1, from coordinate 80,725 downwards.
TCCTACCTTGCCGAGGGGGCCGCGAATGAGGTGGCATTCGGCTCGGTCCTGGTAAAGCCCGGCGATTTTGACCACGCTACGACGCAGGCGTTTGACCCAGCCGCGTTCATCGCGACACCGGTTCTGAAAGTAATGCCGGGAAACGCATTGCCGGGTCTGGAGTTCTTGCCGCGACAAAAAACGGATATTGCGATCTTTGGCGGCCACTTCCTTGCCCAGCCGGTTTTCCCAGCAGCGTTTGGCTACTCAGCGGTCTTTGGCCGTTCAAGCAATCAGGAAGTGTGGACAGGTCCACGTTCGGCAGACGTATCGCCGGGCGACATCGCACTGCTGCGCCCTGATCAAAGCGAGGCTGTGCTGAATCAGTTCGGCACCATTCTGGCCGTCCGAGGCAGGCAGGTGATTAGTGAATGGCCATGCCTGCCTAACTAGGCGTCGGTTAATCTGCAAACAGGGCTTCGGCGGCGCGGCGCGCCTCGGGGTCGCGCTTGATCTCTTGGTTGTAAGGAAGCTCGGCCAGTTCGGGCACCGACTGACGCAAGATCGCCGCGTTCAGCTCTCCATTTCGGCGCCGGGCAGGAGTGACGCCCATACTGCGCGAGATCAGGTATCTGTCGTTGAACGGATTGAGCGTAAAGTGACATGGCATCCCGTTCAGCATGGCACCCATTGTGTTTGGAAGGATGTTCTCAAGAAATGAAAGGTCATATGCGTTGGGGCGCGCTTCTGGCGGCAGTGTGTCAAGCCAAGTCATCACCTCACGCTGCCAAAAGACGGCTGGTTGAATGCCTTCGGGTGCCCTCAGGCGCAGACGTCGAACCAGATGAAGAAACCGAAACGCATCCTGCCTTTTCCACTGATTTGCACGGTTCATGTCCATGACGTTGCCGCGCAGAGAGATCTGGGCATCAGGGAGGAATGCATGCGCTGCCAATTCACGATACCCCATCGTCGACGTGTGCCCCCCCGTGCGTAGGCCGAATAGTTTCTCCTCTAAGCTGGGTGCATCCGAGGGGTCACGTTTTTCGGTCAACTTCATGCCGTCAATCAAATCGGGTTCGAATCCAAGTTTCTGTCCAATTTTCTGGGCAAGCAGACAATCCAGCGATGACAGATAGTTAATCCGGTGCGTATAAAACGCACTGACATGTTCAAGGTGCTCCTTGGCCGACGCGACCAGTGCCCGGCTGTCATACCCACCTGTAATCGGAATGGCGGCCCGAAAGGATCCCGCAAGCGCACCAACTGTCGCCCCGAGACGCGTCACTATTTCTGATGCAACAGTGTCAATATCTACATCTGCGGTAAACGGTGCGTCCGACCGGGGCCAATGGCGGTATTGCTGATACCGGTCAAGGGTAAGAGCCTGATTTGGCCGCGCCAGCCGCAAATCGCGATCACCAGTGATGCCCAGTGAAAAGTTGGTTGCCCCAGACATGACGTCCTCGACCCGGATATACCGACCTGGCTCAATGGGTCGGTCCAGCGCCATGAAAGGTGATGAGCCGATAAGGCCGGTCTTTGGATTATAGAAACAGGACAATTCCAGGGTAGGGTCGAAGTACAGCCTTTGCTCGCGTCCAAGACTGCTGAATATGACAAAGCGCCCGGCCAGATTTTCAAGCCAGTTTTCCAGATCGCGCCAAGTCGGACTGGCACCAAGATCGATCTGTGTATCGTCTGCTATGACCTTTCCGGTGTCGACCGCGATCCCTAGAATCAACAGCTGTAGGCTGGCGTTGGCGCATTCAGGTTGCGCAACGTTTAGCCGAGGACTGTGATGAATTTTGAAAGGGGGGAACTCAACTGTATTCCAACCTTCGGGCGCTGCCACACTGTCCGATCTGACCGCGTATTGATGGGGAAAAACATCATCGAACGGAATGCCAAAATCCTGCGCTTCACGTATTGCCTGTAGCATTTATTCTCCACATCGGATTGATCCGCAAAGCCCTGACTTCGCTGGGAATCCGGCTGTTCGTTGTTTGCGATCAGATTAACCTGAGGCGATTTGCACTTCCAGTGACAAGACCGCTGATCCGTTGCGTAGCGTCCTGCCAATGTCAACAATTTGCAACAGAGCCTCGCAATCGAAGGCCAGTGCAAACGAAAATGCTTGGATTGAGGGATCTGCATGTGATTGGAAAGTGGTGGGCGACCCTGGAATCGAACCAGGCGTGCGTCTCCGCGAGGGAGTTACAGTCCCCTGCCACACCTTGCGGCCTGTCGCCCACTGTCAGGCGTTGCACCTGACGTGGAGGCGTGATTACTAGCGCCTTGAAGAAGCGTCAACAGGAAAATTTGGCTTTGACGCAGGAAACCGAATTCCCGGCCCGGAGGCCCAAGAAATGAAGAAACCCAAGTGGGTCGTTGAAAAGGAACAGGCGCGCAAAGCCGCGGCGTCTGAAACCGTATGGCTGTTCGGTTTGCATGCCGTTCGGGATGCTTTGATGAACCCCAACAGGCAGAAACTCCGCCTTGTTGTGACGCGGAATGCCCAGGATAAACTGGCAGAAGCGATTGAATTTGCAGGGATCGAGGCCGAAATGGTCGATCCGCGGAAATTTACCGCTCCTATTGATCCCGGTTCAGTCCATCAGGGGGCTGCACTGGAGGTCAAGCCGCTGGATTGGGGCGGGCTGGCTGAAAACTGCATTGGGCGTGAACATCCCAGGGTCATTCTGTTGGACCGTGTCACCGACCCGCACAATGTTGGGGCGATCCTTCGCTCGGCCGAAGTGCTTGGGGCCAGTGCGGTGATCGGTACGCGGCACCACTCGGCCCCAGAGACGGGCGCGCTGGCCAAAACCGCCAGCGGAGCGCTGGAGCGTCAGCCCTATCTGCGTGTGCGCAACCTGGCGGATGCGATCGTTGAATTGCAGAATATGGGATTCTTGGTATTGGGTCTGGATGGCGAGGCGGAGGACACCATCGAAACCGCGCTGGGCGGCAAACTGGATCAACCTGTTGCGCTGGTTCTGGGGGCCGAAGGGCCGGGTCTGCGGCAAAAGACCAAGGAAACTGTCAATCAACTGGTGAAAATCGACGCATCCGGTGGGTTTGGTTCTCTGAACGTCTCAAATGCTGCCGCAATTGCCTTATATGCTTCAAGGCATTGATAGACAGGAGAGAGCCATTACCAGCCCGACCAAAATCGCCACCTGCTGTTATTGCGGAACGCGCGCTGCGTTGGTTCTGAAGGGGAAGCAACGCCACGAACTCAGCTGCTCTAGCTGCGGTGCCCCTTTGCATGACCTCAAGATGGTTCCCAAGCGCAAGCTGAGCAATGACAAGCCAAAGCGCGACAGTTACAAAACCGCCACCGCATACAAGTCCAAAAAGAAAAAGAAGAAAAAGGGGATTTTTGCGCGCGTCATTGATGAGGCCTGGGATGTGGTCGAGGATATCTTTGACTGACGCGGATTAAAGCGACACGGGCGTTCACAACCGCGTTAATAGGGGTGTTTCGCGCGACAAAAGATTGCATTTTGATACCCTGAATTTGTAATCCTGAGCATGTGATGCCAATCAAACGTTTCATACATGGCGCGATAGCCGCCGTTGCCCTTCTTTCTGCCGCTCATGCACAGGACATGCCCGTCTTCTATGAGGCGGACGGTGCCGTCATGGCCGGCTACGACCCAGTCTCATATTTTCTTGAGGAAACGCCGGTCCGCGGATTGCCAGAATATTCTGTGATCTGGAAAGGGGCCGAGTGGCATTTCGCCTCGGCCGAGAATCGCGATCTGTTTGAAAGCAATCCTCGCGCCTTTTCCCCTCAGTTCGGGGGCTACTGCGCCTATGCCATGGCGCAAGGTATCTTAAAAAGCACCGATCCGATGCTTTGGGACATGGTGGAAGGCCGACTGTATCTGACCCACTCGCCTGAGATTGAGCAGCTCTGGCACGGAGATCGTGCAGAATACATTCACATGGCCGAGGAAAACTGGCCTGTGGTGCTGTATCAAGACTAGGCGAATTTCCGCCTTCTTCGGTCTGTCATCACAAAAATGCGACACCCCTCTTTTTTTCTCTGAACTTATGCCTAAATGTCACAGTGACCGCGGAACGGAACTGCCGCGGGTCATTTCACTGTCCCTCGTTCCAACAACTGGCGCTCAGGTTTGACCTGAGCGCTTTTTTCTTTGCTGCGCCAAGTCTAGGGTGCCCGCATGCCGAATTACACAGACCCATTCCTGAAAGACATCCTGCGTCGCACCAAGGTGATTGCTGTGGTAGGCGTTTCGATGAACCCGGCGCGGCCCAGCTATTATGTCGCGCGGTATCTTTCACTTAAGGGATACGCGGTGATCCCTGTGAACCCAGGTCATGCCGGGAAGTTACTTTTTGGCCAGACCGTTCGCGCGTCATTGTCTGAGGTTACTCAGCCGGTCGATATGGTTGACATCTTTCGCCGTTCCGAAGCTGTTCCGCCAATAGTCGACGAAGCACTGTCTTCTTTTCCCGACCTACGCACGATCTGGATACAGATCGGCGTTGAACACCCCGGAGCCGCAGCCAAAGCACAGGCGCGCGGCGTGGATGTGGTGATGAATCGTTGCCCTAAAATAGAATATCAGCGCTTGTTTGGCGAGCTGCGCATGGGTGGATTCGCGACCGGAGTGATTTCTTCCAGACTGTGAAGGTTAGCCTCCGACATACGGCAGCAATTCCCCGTATTGTTCCTGGCGGCGCTTTTCCAGAACAACGCTTCGGGGCACCCACTCATACTTGGTGTCTTCCACCAAGGGCGACCAGAACAGAACACCGCCGTACCGCCATGGGTCCAGCACCACGCCGTCAAACATCGTCTCACCCTTGCGGCTGATGATGGCTGTGCTGTGGTCGATTCTGAACTGGTTGTCCGCATTTGCTATCGCACGGTGCAAGTCCAGCGTCCGGAAGTTCTCTTGCTTCAGCCGACGTTCGATATCCTCGGCCCAATGCCAACACAGCCCACGCGGGCGTAGACCCTTGTTGACCTTGGCATTGTGGATCAGCGGAGGGTCAGTAATTTCGTATTCCTGAACCAGCTGCGCGGTATAGGAATAGGCGATGCGGGCTGCGCGGTCGGCTTCTTCGGGGTCGATGTCGGGACCAAGGCTGCGGATTTCCGTTGCCAGTCGTTGAACTTCATCACCTGTCGAGCGCGGCGGTGCCGAACACGCGGTAAACATCACAAGCGAAAGCAAAGCCATTACACTGGCCAGAGCCTTGGTCATTCCCGCGTTCCTCGGTCGGTCCCACACTGATCCCTGACTATACAGGGCAGAACGGCAGGACGGAACCCGGGCTTAGGTTTTTGGGCGCGATGCCTTTTCCGCGATGCCGCTTGTGCCCTTGCGTCGGACCAACTCGGTCAAAACGTCATCCAGCGCCACGTCCCGCGCGGCCAGCATGACCAACAGGTGATAGAGGACATCCGCAGCCTCGGCGGTCAGCTTGTCTTTGTCGCCTTTGACGGCTTCGATGATGGCCTCAACAGCCTCTTCCCCAAACTTCTCGGCACATTTCTCTGGCCCCTTGGCCAACAGTTTTGCAGTCCAGCTAGAGTCGGGCTCGGCACCTTTGCGGGTCTCAATCGTCGCGGCCAGATCGTGTAGGATGTTCATATCAGCCTCATGGGGATGCCAGCCGCAGCCATGTGTTCTTTGGCCTCGCGGATAGTGTATTCGCCGAAATGGAAGATCGAGGCCGCCAGCACGGCACTGGCTCCGCCTTCTGTCACACCCTCGACCAGATGATCCAGGTTGCCTACGCCGCCAGAGGCAATCACCGGCACGTCCACCGCGTCCGAGATCGCGCGGGTCAGCGGCAGATTGAAGCCTGCCTTGGTGCCGTCGCGGTCCATTGAGGTCAAAAGAATCTCTCCGGCTCCTTTGGCGACAACAGTTTTGGCGAATTCGACGGCGTCGATACCGGTCGGCTTGCGGCCACCGTGGGTGAAGATCTCCCACTTGCCTGGGCTGGTTGTTTTTGCGTCGATGGCACACACAATACACTGACTGCCGAATTGATCCGCAGCTTCCGCTATGACATCCGGATTGGCGACTGCGGCCGAGTTAAAGCTGACCTTGTCGGCACCCGCCAGCAGCAGCGCCCGAACGTCGTCTTTTGTACGGACGCCTCCACCGACCGTCAGCGGAACAAAACACTGTTCAGCTGTGCGTCGAACCACATCGAACATGGTGCCGCGGTTTTCGTGGGTGGCGTGAATGTCCAGAAAACAGATCTCGTCCGCGCCTGCTGCGTCATAGGCTTTGGCCGACTCTACAGGATCGCCCGCGTCACGCAGACCAACGAAATTGACACCTTTGACAACACGGCCATCGGCGACATCCAGACAGGGAATGATACGAGTTTTCAGCATACCGGCGTCCTTTGTTGGCGCACCTGTATCGGCAAAACCCCACCTTTTCCAGTGCCGTAAAGGCACCTTGCGGAAAACGGCGGGGTCAATTGAACCTTTGAAGCGGAATTTCTGCGGGTTGGAAGAAAACGCTGTCTCACATTAGTGCGTTTGCTGCTTGTCTTTGAGCAATATGAGCGCGGACAGCAAGTTTGCCTTATCGTCCGTCCACGGCTCTCCCCCATCAGAAACCACGGGCAGCCATTTTCCATTTTGGACAAAACCGTCGACTCGTCCCTGATCTGGGCTGATAATCACCACTTGGGAATCCGATGCGCCTAGTTCGTTGGCGCCTGGTTCAATCCGATGGAACTGTTTGGCCGCGTGGAGACCACGCTTGTCTGCAATGCGCGCAAGTGGGTCGACCAGATCGTAGTACCGGTTGCTGATGTGAAAGACCAATATTCCGTCATCAGCCAGTCGCTCTGTATACATCCGCACCGCTTCTTCAGTGATTAGATGCACAGGAATAGCATCAGAACTATATGCGTCCAGGACGAGAATATCGAAGGAATAATCTGTGTGCGCCAGGACAATGCGTGCGTCACCAAGATGCGTTGGCGAATCTGGTGCACATTCCGAGATGTAGGTGAAAAGGGATGGGTTGCGCGCCACTTGGTCAACCATGGCGTCGATTTCAAAGAATGCCCATTTCTGTGATGGAAGCTTGTAGCAGGACAGAGCACCAACTCCGAGGCCGACAATACCGATGCTGCCGGCTCCTCGTCCGAATTCAGACGTTATGACCTGAGCCATTGGCCCTTTGGGATAGTAGTAAGACTTCGGCGTAGGTTTTTGACCAATTTCTGATTCCAACTGCAAACCGTGCAGTGTAGTCCCGTTTTGATACATTCTGAGGCCCGCTTTTGAGAAAACCCTGTGCGTTCCAAAGAAGCTTCGATCTTGAAGCAATGAGTCTTTTTGTGGCCAAAGTACCGGCAGCATAAGTGCCGCGATAATCGCTATGATACGTGCAGGTTGATTACGGAACAGGATCAGTGCACCCAACAGCATCGTGGTTGCGAAAACCGCGCGCAGCGCGCCGTGTCCAAGAGGCTCTACTCCATCGATCATCCCGAATAATAGCAGGAACGGGTAGCTGACAATCAGGCCGATCGTCAGGTTCCTGGGCGTCACTGCGCCTTTTCCGATCAAGAGCAATCCGCTGGCCAAGAACAGCGTCAGCTGCGCTTCGACTGCTTGGGCAAATGCCAAAGGGGCAAGGATCGAATTGAACAATCCACCGAACGCACCGCCTATCGACAGTGCTATGTAGAACACTGTCAGTTGTTCTGCTGGTGGCCTCATTTCATAAAGCAACCTGTGCGCATAAAGGGCGATGACAAATAGAACAGGAATGTACAGCAAAAAAACGATGGGGGTCGAATGTTGGTCGATAAAATTGGACAACAGGACCACACCAATCGCCAGCGCCAAGATCATAGGAATGCGCAGAGATTTGACGTTCAGTCTTTTTAATTTCGCAAAGGCGAAAATGAAGGACAGAAGGTAAGTTGCCAGAGGCACAACCCAGATAAGCGGGATTGAGCCCAGATCTGTACTTGCTTTCGTGGTGAAGGAAAGCATCAGCGATGAAGGTACAAAGGCGATCAAAACCCATGTTGCAATCTGCTTCAGTTTTGGGGTGCTCTTCGCGATATCAGCTGCGATCGGCGCAATGACGCTGCTCGATCCGCGCAGCGCAATAAGGCCACATATCGCCATTAACCCACCGAATATGACAAACCCGATGGACCAAATATTACTGGTCGCACTGGCACCCAGAAGGGGGTCTGCCAGCAAAGGAAAAGCCAAAAGAGCCAGCAAGGAACCGACGTTACTTGCGCTGTATAGGAAATAGGGGTCGTCTGCCGAAGGCCCACCGGACCGTGAATACCACGCCTGAAGCAATGGCGCATTCGCAGAAAGAACCGCAAATGGCAGGCCGACACCCAGGGCAAACAACTTAAGGGTTTGCAGCGCGGTTGAGCTGGATGCGTCATAACTCCAGCCGTCGCTAATTGAGAGGGGCAGGTATGTCAGTGCAGTCGCCCAAAGTGCCAGGTGAGTCACAAGCTGCCAGCGCAAGGGGATCCATTTCGTCAACACATGGGCGTAAATGTAGCCAACGATCAGAACCACCTGAAAGAACAGCATAGCGGTCGTCCAAACCGCAGGAGCGCCACCAATTTGCGGCAAGACCAGCTTGGCAAACAGGGGCTGAACAAAAAACAATAGAGAAGCGCTGACAAAAACTGTGGTGCAAAAGCTGAATATGATCGCAATTCTGAACCAAGAATTGTTCGAATATTCTGTGCTGGTAATACTCACGGTGGAATTCCCTGCCCGAGTTCTTTTGCGAACTGCTACAGGCGAATTAAGACGAAGTTTGGGCCAAGCTGGGTAAAATATCTGTCAGAATGGGTTATTGTTCTCGAATACGGGACGGCCTGCGCGGGTTTCAAAGTTGCGAGGGGTCGGGTGCGTGGCAAGGCTTCGCCGATGCCGGAGATGTGATTGCAAGTTCGCGAAAAGCTGAGACAATTTGGATGAAATTTACAGAAGGAAACCCGATATGCGAAATCTGATATTGGCAACAATTTTGACTTTTGGAGGGGCGATGTCTGCCATGGCTGACGACATCATCAAGGTAAACACGAACAAATCGGTGCAAGAGGCGATGGACGCCCTGGAAGCTGCCGTCGGCAATGCGGGCGCGACCGTCTTTGCACGCGTCGATCATGCAGCTGGTGCGGAAAAGGTCGGTCTGACCATCCCCGCCAATCAGGTTCTGATCTTTGGCAACCCGGCACTGGGTACACCCGCGATGCAGATTGATCCGCGCGCCGGGCTTTTCCTGCCGCTCAAAGTGCAGGCATACGAAGATGAGACCGGGCAGGTCTGGCTGGCCTATGAGGACCCGAAAGAGACGATGGATGAGCTCGACGAAGTCGAGAAATCACCTGTCATCGAAAAGATGCGCGGTGCGCTTGCCAAGCTGACTTCGGTTGCGGCCGAGTGATCAGCTTAAGGCGCGAATGGCCTCGGAAAGGTCAATCGCGCCATCATAAAGCGCCCGGCCCGAGATCGCGCCGTCCAATGCCACGCCACAATCACGCAGGGCGATCAGATCATCCAGCGAACTGACCCCACCTGAGGCGATGACGGGGATTGACACCGCGCGGGCCAAATCAGCCGTTGCCTGGATGTTCGGCCCCTGCATCGCGCCGTCGCGGTTGATATCGGTATAGATGATGGCCGCAACGCCTGCGTCCTCGAATCTGCGGGCCAGATCGGTGACCTTTACGTTGGTCTCTTCGGCCCAGCCCTTGGTGGCCACCATGCCGTCGCGCGCATCGATGCCAACAGCAACTTTGCCCGGAAACGCCTTGGCAGCTTCACGCACCAGATCGGGGTTTTCGACCGCCACGGTGCCCAGAATCACGCGCGCCAGACCTTTGTCGATCCATGTCTCGATCGTGGATATGTCGCGAATGCCACCGCCCAACTGCGCGGGCACGTTGCATTCTCTCAGGATCGCTTCAACCGGGGCGGCGTTGACCGGTTCACCCGCGAAAGCGCCGTTCAGATCGACGAGGTGCAGCCATTCACAGCCTGCCTCGACAAAAGCCCGTGCCTGCGCTGCAGGGTCGTCGTTGAACACGGTTGCTTTATCCATTTCACCACGCAGCAGGCGTACGGCCTGTCCGTCTTTGAGGTCGATGGCGGGGTAGAGGATCATGTCAGGCGGCCCTATATCTGATTTGTTCGCGCGGGATATCGCACATGCGGGGCAGGGGATGCAACGCGACGCCAAGTCAATCTTGCCGGAATTGCCCAGCCGGGCCAGACTGAGCAGAAATAAGGGAGGAAGTCATGAAAACATTCACACTTGCAGCCGGGTTTGCGGTATTGGCCAGCGCTGCTTTTGCGGCCGATCCGGTTGACGGTCTTTGGAAGACTCAGCCCGGGGATACCGGTGGGTATCTACACGTTTCGATTTCGGAATGCGGCAGCGCGATTTGTGGCACCATCGACACCGCCTTTGACAAAGACGGTAATGAGCAGCTGGCGTATGAAAACCTCGGCAAGCAGATCATCTGGGATATGGTGCCCGATGGCGGCGGCAGCTATAGCGGCGGCAAGATCTGGGCCCCGGACCGGGACAAGACCTACAGCTCGAAAATGACGCTGGACAGCCAGAACAAGCTGACCGTCAAAGGCTGTGCTGTGGGCGGTCTCGTGTGTCGCGGGCAGGACTGGACGCGGGTTCAGTAAACGCTCAGGGCGTCCAGGTCAGGAAGTTCCCGATCATCCGCAGGCCCACATCCTGACTTTTCTCAGGGTGAAACTGCATCCCAACCATTGTGTCGCGGCCGATCACGGCCGTGACCTCCTGCCCATAATCCACAAAGGCCAGACGCTGCGCCGGGTCGTTGACCCGGAAATGGTAGGAGTGCACGAAATAGGCGTGATCGCCTGATTGCACCCCGGCAAAGACCGGGTGCTCGCTTTCCAGAACCAGATCGTTCCAGCCCATATGCGGTACTTTCAGCGCACTATCTGACGGCTCGATCCGCACCACATCACCTGCAACCCAGCCAAGACCGTCGGTCTCGCGATATTCGTGACCCTTGGAGGCCATCAATTGCATGCCGACGCAGATGCCCAGAAAGGGGCGGCCTTTCTGTTCGACGGCCTCGACCATCGCGTCGTAGATGCCTTTGTGCCCGCGCAGCTCATTCGCGCAGGCGGGAAAAGCGCCGTCACCGGGTAGAACCAGCCGGTCCGCACGGGCAACCACCTCCGCGTCCGAGGTTACGACAACTTCACCCGCGTCCATCTCGCGCGCCATGCGCTGAAACGCCTTTTCGGCCGAGTGCAGATTGCCACTTTCGTAGTCGATAATGGCCGTCAGCATCTACAACGCGCCCTTCGTGGACGGAATCGCGTCCGCCTTGCGCGGATCGGTTTCGACCGCCAAACGCAACGCACGCGCGACGGCCTTAAACGCGGCCTCGGCGATGTGGTGGCTGTTGAAGCCGTGCAATTGGTCAATATGCAACGTGATGCCGCCATGGGTGCTGAGCGCCTGAAAGAACTCGCGCACCAATTCGGTGTCAAAGTTGCCGATCTTGGGTGTCGGCATGTCCACGTTCCAGATAAGAAATGGACGCGCGGACAAGTCCAGAGCACAGCGTACTTGCGCGTCATCCATGGGCAGGTGGCACTCGCCGTAACGACGGATGCCCTTCTTGTCGCCCAACGCCTGCGTCAGCGCCTGACCCAGCGCAATGCCGGTATCCTCGACCGTGTGGTGGTCGTCGATGTGGTAATCACCCTTGGCGCGGATCGTCATGTCGATCAGCGAATGGCGCGCAAGCTGGTCCAGCATGTGATCAAAAAACCCAACACCGGTTTGGTTGTCATAAGTGCCGGTTCCGTCAAGATTGACCTCGACCGAAATCTCGGTCTCGGCGGTTTGACGGCTGATCTTTGCGCTGCGCATGGGCGAATTCCTTTTGCTACAGGCGCGCTTATAGACGGGGATTGGTCGGCTTATCCAGACCAAGCGTTGCTTTCATTGCAATCTGTTGCAGGGGATTGCGCCCGGTGACGCGCCATGCCAGCCTGCCGGAAACTCAATCAACAGGTCCAAAACATGTCCACCTGCGTTTTCATTCAGATCCGCTGCACACCCGGCACCACCTATAAGGTCGCCGAAGAGATCGCGCTGCGCGAGATTCACTCCGAGCTTTACTCGACCAGCGGCGAATATGACCTGCTGCTCAAGCTCTATATCCCCGAAACCGACGATGTCGGTCATTTCATCAATGAAAACCTGCTTGTGATCCCGAATATCGAGCGTTCGCTGACTACTATGACCTTCAAGGCGTTCTGAGTCAGGCCGAAGCGTCGGATACGGAACCTTGTGGCGCGGCACATGCCAAAATCGCGCCATTGCGCGCCTGCTGATCAGTTGTTCCTGCCCGGAGCAACTGATGCACACCGAACAATACCATCAGCGGAATGCCAAGCGAGACCAGATAGTTTTTTCCGGCCAATTGCGACCAAACCACACCGAAAGCGCAGACAATCAGCAAAACGGCAGAGTGCGTGTTTCTCTGTTTTGTCCCATTGGTCTGATAGTTCAGGAATCCGTTCGTTCTGAACAAGGTCAAAACGACACCCGTCAAGAAAACGCTCATAATAACGAGGGTCGCGATGTTCCGGGTCAAAATCGTCGCCGTGTCGCGATAGCCAAGCAAGATCAGGCATTCGATCAGTGGCGTGATCGCCACCATGAAGAGATTGATACCAAGTAAAATGGGCTGTGGACGCAGCGTTTTCCTGACATAGGTAACGCAAACCGAGGCGGCCAGAACCGCGCCGATCCACCCGGCCAATCGCATATCATCCGTGGCCCGAAACAAAAGCATGAAAACCACGCCTGGCAGATTCTCAAACATCTCATGCAGCAATCGCTTTTGGGTATCGCTGGGCATTCTATAGATTTCCTTTTTGCAATTGCGCTTTTGGAATGTCGAGTGTGGGGTGAAATTACCCCAGTTCGAATGTTGTGATGCCGTAAATCCGGTCCAGATCAATATCCGGTGCGTGGCTGGAATACATGCGACCTGTTTCGAAGACTTTGGTCAGACCCAACTGTTGCGCCATTGCCATAGCACGCGCGTTGGGGTTGGGCATGTCGATAAAGACCTCAGACCCGATCTGATCGGCGGGAAGTGTCGTTAGCAGCGATACCAAAAGGGCTTGTGCGATCTCTGGGCGGTCCGCAAAAAGGGGACCAACTTTGTACCCGCTCAGACACCGGCGCAGCGTTGCATAGCCCTTGATCTGACCGTCTTCCTCAAACACCCGAGAGATATGACTTGGTGCGTTCAGCCAGCCATGCAGAAACGTGTCGCGCGGGGCAGGGAACAAGCCCCGGTCATACGATTTCAGCTCATCCGTCAGGGCACTGAGGGGCGTGATCTGATCGTGAAGGTACCGGCCCAACTGGTCTAGAATTTCACCAACCCTGCCCGAAAAACGATAATTGTCATAGGCCAGCTCGAACCCGAATTTTCGATAATTGCCCTGCTGTTCGACGACACCGTCCATGCCCATGTTCCGGTGCTGGCAATGCGCCTTGACCGCCTCGGCAACCTGCAGCCCATATCCCGATCCGCGATATTCGGGTTGCACGATATAAAAGCCTAAAAACGAGTAGTTATTGTCATAATTCACAGCAGAGGCCGATGCGATCATCTGCCCATCCAGAAACCCGCCCTTAAACCCTTCGGGGTCGGAACCGCGAAAGCAGACCGCGTCGTGTAACCCCGGGTTCCAGCCTTCCCGGCCAGCCCAATCGACGGCCGTTTGAACTTCGTTTTCAGTCAAAGCGCGAATAACGTATTCTGGCATCAGCGCACCTCTGTTGTGATTGCGTGCCATTCGAGAATGCCGCAACACCAGACAAAGAACCAGCATGTTCATAGAGGTTTGTATCTGGAGCGGGCGAGGCGATTCGAACGCCCGACCCTAACCTTGGCAAGGTTATGCTCTACCCCTGAGCTACGCCCGCATCAGATACATATTTTCGACCTTTCGGTCTCTCAATGGAGCGGGCGAGGCGATTCGAACGCCCGACCCTAACCTTGGCAAGGTTATGCTCTACCCCTGAGCTACGCCCGCGCCGTTGAGTGAGGAGGGGTGTATTAATTCCCAAGCAGGGCTTCAAGCGGAAAAAACAAAAAAGAGGAAAATTCTTTGCGACGGAAACGCGCCTCTTAACCGTTCCAGAACCAGAGCATCCAAGAATAAGAACGGTGGAGGTGACGAAAATGACGTATACTAAGGATCTGAAGATGGCGGCCCTGGCGGCGATGATTTTGCTGGCTACGGCGGTGTCTGGCAAAGGCGAGAATCGAATGGGCGATGTCGAATCAATTTTTACGGAATCCCCTCGAATCGAAACTAAGGTTTTGGCGGGGTAATCCCCGCCATCCAGTTCACAGCGCCATCAAAAGGCTGGCTATGGCTGCTACCACAATCACGGCAAAGGTCAGCAACATGCCGATCTGGCGCAGAATCACGATCTGCGGTTTGCGGCCGAACCCATAGGCATGCAGCACGCGCCCGGCCAAAATGCCAAGGCCCAACAGATTGACCAGCCAACCACCGGCGCCCTGCAGCTCGACCATGGCGATCAGCAACAGGGCAAACGGTGCATATTCGGCAAAGTTGGAATGCGTGCGCATGACTTTGAGCATATCGGTGTTGCCACCATCGCCGTAAGAAATCTTGTCGCCGCGGCGCTGCATGATGACCCGCACACTGAGCGCGACATAGAGAAGTGCCAGCAATGCGGCATAGACTGGGGTGATGGACAGCATGGTCTGCTCCTTTCAGGATCAAAAAAGGGCCGCCCGGTTCCCCGAACGGCCCTTGTTCCCGAAAAGGTTAGGTCGTTTATTCCAGTTCGACCAGTAGGTCCTTTGCGTCAATCTGGCTGCCCGGCTGAACATGCACAGCCTTGACCGTCGCATCGCGCTCGGCGTGGATGCCGGTTTCCATCTTCATCGCTTCGATGGTCAGCAGCATGTCGCCTTCCTTGACCTCCTGGCCCGCGGTCACGGCAACAGTGGCCACCACGCCCGGCATCGGCGCGCCGATGTGGTTGGGGTTGCCTGCCTCGGCTTTAGGACGGGACTGCGTGGTTGAGGTCACCAGACGGTTTGGAACCCGGATCACGCGCGGTTGGCCGTTGAGTTCAAAGAACACTTTGACCTCGCCCTTTTCATCGGTCTCACCGATGGCCTGACAGCGGATTTCCAGTGTTTTGCCGGGGTCGATCTCAGCTGTGATCTCTTCGCCGGGTTCCATGCCATAGAAGAAGGTGCGCGTGGGAAGAGTGCGCACAGGACCGTAAGCCCGGTGACGCCCCATGTAGTCCAGGAACACCTTGGGATACATCAGATAGCCGTTCAGATCCTCGTCATCGACCTCTTTGCCTTCCAAAAGTTGGGACAGCTCGGCGCGTGTGCCTTCAAGGTCAACCGGTGGGACATCCTTGCCCGGGCGATCTGTGTTGGGTGTTTCATCCTTGAGGACCTTCGTGACGATAGTGTCGGGGAACCCGCCCGGAGGTTGACCCAAATTGCCGCGCATCATGTCCACAACCGAGTCGGGGAAGGCCACATCGGTATCCGGGTTTTCGACCTGTTCACGGGTCATGTTCTGGCTGACCATCATCAACGCCATGTCACCGACCACTTTCGACGAAGGTGTAACTTTCACGATGTCGCCGAACATTTGGTTTACGTCCGCGTACATCTGAGCCACTTCGTGCCAACGCTCCTCAAGTCCCAGAGACCGCGCCTGCGCCTTGAGGTTGGTGAACTGACCGCCGGGCATCTCGTGCAAGTAAACCTCAGAAGCCGGGGCCTGCAGGCTGGATTCAAAGGCCGCATATTGCTCCCGAACCGCTTCGAAATAATCGCTGATCTCACGGATGGCCTTGATGTCCAACCCGGTGTCGCGCTCGGTATGGCGCAGTGCTTCGACCACGGTGCCCAGCGTCGCCTGCGAAGTGTTGCCCGAGAAGCTGTCCATCGCGCAATCCACCGCGTCCACGCCCGCCTCGGATGCCGCGAGAATGGTAGCGCTGGCGATACCTGCGGTGTCATGCGTGTGGAAGTGGATCGGCAGGCCGACCTCTTCCTTAAGCGCGCGGATCAGGATTTTGGCCGAGGCCGGTTTCAAAAGACCCGCCATATCCTTCAGACCCAGAACGTGTGCACCTGCATCGCGCAGTTCTTTCGCCATGCCGACATAGTATTTCAGGTCATACTTGGCGCGGTCCGGGTCCAGAATGTCACCGGTGTAACAGACGGTGCCCTCACAGATTTTGCCGTTCTCAACTACGGCGTCCATGGCCACGCGCATATTCTCGACCCAGTTTAACGAGTCGAACACACGGAACAAGTCGATGTTCTGCGATGCCTGACGCACGAACTCTTGCACAACGTTGTCAGGGTAATTGGTGTAACCGACCCCGTTCGCGCCGCGCAGCAGCATCTGGGTCATCAGGTTCGGCATCGCCTCGCGCAGGTCGCGCAGACGTTGCCAAGGGCATTCCTGTAAGAATCGGTAGGCCACATCAAATGTCGCGCCGCCCCAGCATTCAACCGAGAACAGCTGCGGCAGGTTGGCGGCATAGGTCGGTGCCACTTTGATCATGTCGATCGACCGCATCCGGGTCGCCAGCAGCGACTGGTGGCCGTCGCGCATGGTTGTGTCGGTGATCAGAAGCTGGCGCTGCGCCTTCATCCAATCAGCAACGGCTTGCGGGCCTTTTTGTTCCAGCAGGTTGCGTGCGCCCATCTGCGGCTCGAACTTCGGTGCTGGGGGCTTTGCGTCTTTCAGATCAGCGCGCGGTTCGGGGCGGTCCTTGGTCTCGGGGTGACCATTCACCGTGATGTCGGCGATATAGGTCAGAACCTTGGTGCCCCGGTCGCGGCGGCGCTTAAAGGAGAACAGGTCCGGCGTCGTGTCGATGAATTTGGTTGTATATTCATTCGACAAGAAAGTCGGGTGTTTGAGCAGGTTGATGACAAAGTCGATATTGGTGCTGACGCCGCGAATTCGGAATTCACGCAAGGCGCGGTCCATCCGGGCAATTGCAGCCTGAGGCGTCGGAGCCTTGGCAGTCACTTTGGTCAGCAGCGAGTCGTAATAGCGCGTGATCACACCCCCCGCATAGGCGGTGCCGCCATCCAGTCGGATGCCCATGCCAGTGGCCGAGCGATAAGCAGTGATACGACCGTAGTCGGGGATGAAGTTGTTCTGCGGGTCCTCGGTGGTGATCCGGGTTTGCAGCGCGTGGCCGGTCAGGTGCACATCCGACTGGCTGTTTGCGCCGGTGGCCTCGGCAAGGGTTTTGCCTTCGGCGATCAGGATTTGCGCCTGAACGATGTCGATACCGGTGACTTCCTCGGTGACGGTGTGTTCAACCTGCACACGCGGGTTCACTTCGATGAAGTAGAACTTGCCGGTTTCCATATCCATCAGGAATTCAACAGTGCCAGCGCATTCATAATTCACATGGGCGCAAATCTTGCGACCCAGTTCGCAGATCTCGGCGCGCTGCTCTTCGCTCAGGTAAGGAGCAGGAGCGCGTTCGACTACCTTCTGGTTTCGGCGCTGGACCGAGCAGTCGCGTTCATACAGGTGATAGATCTCACCATGCTTGTCGCCTAGGATCTGAACCTCGACGTGACGCGCGCGGATGATCATCTTTTCCAGATAGCCCTCGCCATTGCCGAACGCGGCCTCGGCCTCGCGGCGGCCTTCCAGAACCATCTCTTCCAATTCATCCTCGGATAGGATCGGGCGCATCCCGCGTCCGCCACCACCCCACGACGCCTTGAGCATCAGGGGATAACCGATTTCTTTTGCCTCGGCCCGGATCGCATCCATGTCATCGCCCAGGACCTCTGTCGCCGGGATCACAGGCACACCCGCTGCGACGGCCACGCGGCGCGCGCTGGCCTTGTCGCCCAAGGCGCGCATGGTTTCCGCCTTCGGGCCTATAAAGGTGATGCCGTTCTGCACGCAGGCATCGACAAAGTCCGGGTTCTCGGACAGCAGGCCATAGCCGGGATGGATCGCGTCTGCCCCACATTCTTTAGCGACGCGGATGATCTCATCGATGCTCAGGTAGGCGGCAACAGGCCCCATCCCTTCGCCAATGCGATAGGCTTCGTCCGCTTTGAACCGATGCAAGCCCAGCTTGTCTTCTTCGGCAAAGACGGCAACGGTGCGTTTGCCCATCTCATTGGCGGCGCGCATCACGCGAATGGCAATCTCGCCTCGGTTGGCGATCAGGATCTTGGTGAATTCAGTCATGTCGAGTCCCGGTCCTACTTGTTTGGCCGTGTTGATAGGCGGACAATACGCGCACGTATATCAGTCGTTCTGGGTAGAACCGGCATGTTAACGCTCGCAAACGCCCCCTGTTGGCGCTATTTATCTAATAACGCTGCACCGCAGCATCGGCAAGCGGCTCGACTGGGGGCAGGTGATTCAGCGACTCAGCCCCCATTTGACCCATATTCGCGTGCATATCCTGCCGCAAAATGTCTATGACATGGGCAGGGCCTTTGGCGCCGAGGGCGGCCAGCCCATACATGAAGCCACGGCCCAGCATCACAAAATCGGCCCCAAGGGCCTTGGCACGCAAGATGTCCAGACCACCTTCGATCCCACTGTCGAAGATCAGGGGCAGGTCTGTGGCCGCGCGGATTGCAGGCAAGGCGTCGATGCCGGCGGGGGCACCATCGAATTGTCGTCCGCCGTGATTCGATATCCAGATGGCGTCGACGCCAGCCCGCTGCAATGGCTCGGCATCTTCAGGGCGCTGCACGCCTTTCACAATCAGCGGGCCATCCCAGGCATCGCGCAGCCAGTGAACATAGTCCATGTCCGGTGACGTGCGGAGCAGATACCCAACATGGGCCGTCGGCGGCAAGTTGCTGGAGTTGTCCGTATACTTGTCCAGTGTCCGCATCCGCGGCGGTCCGCTGCGCGCTATGCCAAGCGCCCATTCAGGCCGCATCGCGATCTGCGCCAAAAGGCGTGGAGTCAACCGCGGTGGATTGGTCAGCCCGGAACGTGTCTGACGTTCGCGCCGGGATGCAACCGGGACATCTGCCGTCATCACCAGCGTCGTAAAACCAGCGTTCCGAACCCGATCCAGCAGGTCCTTGCGGATGTCCGGGTCCTTTGGCGGATAAAGTTGAAACCACGCGTTGTCACCCAGATGCGGCGCGACGTCCTCGGGGCTTTGGCAGGCAACGTTGGATAGGGCAAAGGGCAGCCCGGCGTTTGCGGCAGCGCGGGCCAAATGAGCTTCGGCATCAGGCCAAATCAGGCCTGCCATACCGATCGGGGCAACGCCGAACGGTAATGGGTAGGTCTGACCCAGGAACTCGGTCGAAGTGTCAAATTCCAATGGTCCATGCAGGATCGACGGCAGGAAACCGACGCGGTCCAAACCGTCGCGATTGCGGCGCAGCGTGGCCTCAACTCCGGTTCCGCTGTCCAGATACTCCCATACAAAATGAGGTATCCTGCGCTGGGCGCGGTGTTTCAGATCGGCAATGCCGGGAAAGCGACTATGTAGGTCCATGGGGATTGATCGGACCTAAGGCGCGATTCGGCAAGGATTTTAAGCCGTTGATTTCCCACCAACGGCTTTTACCGGCTTTTTGAGCTGGGAAATCTGCTGTGCGTCACTTCCGCTGCCGGCGACCTGCACTTGATTGCGACCTTTATCCTTTGCCGCATACAGCGCATCATCGGCGGCGCGCATCAGATCCTGCGGCATGCTGCCGTGTGCCGGATAATGCGAAACCCCAACCGAGATCGTGATACGGGGCAGGGATTTCTCACCGTAGCGCACCGAGACGGCCTCGACCGCTTGCCGCAATTGTTCGGCGCGGGTGATTGCGTCGTCCGATGTATTGTCGGGCAGGATCAGCATGAATTCTTCGCCACCAATGCGACAGGCAACCTCGTCCCGATCGCAGCCCTGTTCCAACGCTGCGCCAACTGCGCGCAACACCATGTCACCTGCATCATGCCCATGGGTGTCGTTGAATTTCTTGAAATGATCGACATCCACGGCAATCAGGCTGAGCGGCGCTCCGGTTTGCTGACTGCGATTGATGGATTTGCGCAGGGTTTCAAGCATATGCCGCCGGTTGAACAGCCCGGTCAACGGGTCCCGGACGGACTGGTCATGCAACTGATTGCGCATCCGTACATTGGCAATCGCCATGCTGATCTGTTCGGCGCTGAGCTGTGCCAGCTTTTTACTTGTATGAAACGCCTCATCTGTCCCCTCAAGGGCGCGGAGATGCAGAAGGCCGACCGTCTCTTCATGCGCCAGAATCGGAAAACAGAAATAAGGTCGCCCGTCATGTGGTTCGGCGTGTTCACAGACAAAGTCGATCTCAGACGCGCCGTATTCATAGGTTCGGCCACGCCGAAGCCCCCAACACCCTTCGGGATGGATGTGCGCCTTATGGGTCCCGCCATTCCAACTGGCACAGCCATCCAGGACGTCGCGCGAGTTGGAATACACGTAAACGCTGCCTTCGGCCTCGGGTAGGATATGGGTCATGAAGCGCGAGACCATATCGAACAGCTCGTCCAAAGACCGGCTGGACTGCAGCCACTCGTTCAATTCGCCTAGCCATCGTACTTCGCGGGCAAGGCGCAGCTGATCTTCCATCAGATCACGCTCTTTGGCGGATTGTTTTTGCAGCGCCCGCAATTGCAAGCGGTTCGCCCTGTAGCTCGCAAAGGACACGGCAACAAGCGCAAGCAAGGCGATACCGCTTAAAACGGTCAATGAAATCCTAAGCCGCGAGATAAACGTGGTGCGCAAATCGGAGATATCAGTAAAGAACTCGATGGCGCCGATGAAACGCCCATTCTTGGCGACCGGCATAAAGACTTCGGCAACATGGTGCTCCGTTGCGTTCAGGATATTGTCGGTATGCAGATCAAGCCCGTCGATCTCGGACAGTGGAACAACTTCCTGAATGTAGTGAACTATTCCTCTTGCAACGTCGCTGCGAAAGAAATCACGGTTTTCAACACTGCCTACCTCTGTCGGACGAGTCGACCAGGTGACACGCCCATTCGAGTCGAGCAATTTGAAGCGGTAAACATCAGAAGCTTCGGGCATCGCGGCCAGAAATTCGGCGTCATGCGCATCAATCACGCTGGTCTTAAGCGCGCTCTCGGGGTCCTCCAGATGCAAGACGACGCGGCGCTTCCAAAGCTCGGCTTGCTTGAGAATGTCGACCTTTAGCATCCTGTCGACCAGCGGCGCAGGCAATTTGTAAATTCCCCAGCCGCATCCAATTGTCAGAGAAATCAGCAACATGCTGATACCGATCCATTTCAGCCGGTGTTTTACGGCCCCTCGATTATCCTGAATCATAACTTCGCGCTCCCACAGCAATTTACTGATCATCGCGGCGGGTGTTTTACAGATGGTTAATGAAACCGTTCTCAGTCCAAGTCGCTTGATTAGAATTGATCGTAACAGAGCATTAAAAACTGTGCGAACAAGGCGTGAACAAACCCTTTCCCTCAGCCTTCATCCAGCGTAGTTTGGCAAGATGAGCAGTTTTGACGAAATGGACGCCTTTGAGGGCGCATCCCTGTCTGCGCGCGCCATGGCCGCGCGCCCCGTGCCTTATCTGGACGAGCTGAACCCGGCGCAACGTGACGCGGTCGAGCGACTGGATGGGCCTGTCCTGATGCTGGCAGGCGCAGGTACGGGCAAAACCAAGGCACTGACCGCGCGTATCGCGCATCTGCTTAGTACCGGGCGGGCGCGCCCGAACGAGATATTGTCGGTGACTTTCACCAACAAGGCCGCGCGCGAGATGAAGAACCGCGTGGGCCGTTTGTTGGGGCAGCCAGCCGAGGGAATGCCTTGGCTGGGCACGTTCCACTCGATCTGCGTCAAGATGCTGCGACGGCACGCGGAACTGGTCGATCTGAAATCGAACTTCACCATTCTGGATACGGATGATCAGTTGCGGCTGCTCAAACAGCTGATTCAGGCGGCCAATATCGATGACAAACGCTGGCCGGCGCGCATGTTGGCCGGAATCCTTGATGACTGGAAGAACCGGGCGCTTACGCCTGACAAGGTGCCTGCTGCCGATGCCGGCGCCTATAACCACAAGGGAATTGAGATATACGCTCAGTACCAAATCCGGCTGCGCGAGTTGAACGCGGTGGATTTCGGCGATCTGCTGTTGCACATGGTCACAATTTTCCAAACCCATCAGGATGTGTTGGAGCAGTACCAGCGCTGGTTCCGGTACATCCTTGTGGACGAATACCAGGATACCAACGTCGCCCAATACCTGTGGCTGCGGCTGCTGGCCGGGGCGCACAAGAACATTTGTTGCGTGGGAGATGACGATCAGTCAATTTATGGTTGGCGAGGGGCCGAGGTGGGCAACATCCTGCGGTTCGAGAAAGATTTTCCCGGGGCTTATGTTGTCCGGCTGGAACAAAATTATCGTTCAACCCCACATATTCTGGCGGCTGCGTCCAATGTAATTCGCGGCAATGAAAGCCGGTTGGGCAAAGAACTGTGGACTGATGCGCAGGATGGCGAAAAAGTACGATTAATTGGCCACTGGGATGGCGAGGAAGAGGCGCGCTGGATCGGTGAAGAGATCGACGCGATGCAGGGGGGAACGCGTGGTGCGCGTCCCTTCAATCTGGACGAAATTGCGATTCTCGTGCGGGCCAGCCACCAGATGCGGGCGTTTGAGGATCGGTTCCTGACGATCGGGCTGCCTTACAAAGTCATTGGCGGCCCGCGATTCTATGAGCGGATGGAGATCCGTGACGCCATGGCCTATTTCCGGCTGGTGGTTAGCCCGGGCGACGATCTGGCCTTCGAGCGGATCGTGAATACACCGAAACGCGGGCTTGGTGACAAGGCGCAGCAGACGATTCAGATGACGGCGCGGGAAAATGGCGTGTCGCTGGTCGATGGGGCGCGGATTGCTGTCGACAATGGGCTGATCAAAGGCAAAGGCGGCAAAGCACTGCGCGAGCTTATCGACGGGTTGGCGCGTTGGAACGCGATGACGCGCGGGCCCAAGATCGAAGTCGACGATGATTCTGTGATTGATGACGGCACAGCTCCGATGCGGTTTGGTGAGCCAGAGGTGTCACATATTGAGTTGGCGCAGATCATCCTGGACGAATCCGGCTATACGGCCCACTGGCAGAACGAGAAAACGCCTGAGGCTCCGGGGCGGTTGGAAAACCTCAAGGAATTGGTCAACCAACTGGATAATTTCGAGAATCTGCAAGGGTTTTTGGAACATGTCAGCCTGGTGATGGACAACGAGAAGGAATCGGACGGGGCAAAAGTCTCGATCATGACCCTGCACGCGGCAAAGGGGCTGGAGTTCCCGGCCGTGTTCCTGCCGGGGTGGGAGGACGGGTTGTTCCCGTCGCAAAGGTCGATGGACGAATCCGGGATCAAGGGACTCGAGGAAGAACGGCGATTGGCCTATGTCGGAATCACACGCGCGGAAGAGATCTGTACGATTTCTTTTGCGGCCAATCGTCGGGTGTTTGGTCAATGGCAAAACGCGATGCCGTCGCGGTTCATTGACGAGTTGCCTGAAGATCATGTCGAAGTTCTGACGCCGCCGGGGCTGTATGGGGGTGGTCAGCCGACTGCCGGTATCGAAACCCGTGCGGCCGAGGCCAATGTCTATAACTCCCCCGGTTGGCGGCGATTGCAGGCCCGGCAGGGGCAGTATGGAACGTCCCAACCCCGCGAAAGCCGCAATACGGTGATTGACGCGACTGCGGTCGCCAGTTTCACCCTTGGCGAGCGCGTGTTTCATCAGAAATTCGGCTATGGCGCGGTGATCGGCATCGAAGGCGACAAGGTCGAGGTCGATTTCGAAAAAGCTGGATTGAAAAAAGTGGTTTCCCGCTTTCTGTCCGCCAAGGATGATGTGCCGTTTTAAGCAAACGGAATTTGCCTGACGGCACATGCTCGATCTTTTTGAAAAGCGCCCGGTTTCGACCGCGGCGCTTTTTTCTTGTCTGCAGAAACAAAAACGGCGGTTCCCAGGGAGGAGGAGAGGGAACCGCCGTTCTTTTCAACATCAGGGCAGGGAGGAGGAGAGCCCCGATGTATCCGAACCCGGGTTTGATCCCGGTATGAGGAAGACGCGGCGACGTCAGGGAGGAGGAGAGACGTCGCCGCGCGCTTTCAACACCGGGAAAGGGAGGAGGAGTACCCGGTGTGTCACGTTCCGGCGTTCAAGGCCGGTATTAAGGGCGGCGACATCAGGGAGGAGGAGAGATGTCGCCGCTGAAATACAGGTCCAAAAGGGAGGAGGAAGGACCTGATCTCGATGTTTCTGTGTCGCTTAACGCGCGACGTGCTCTTCGGCCGCTTGCTGAGCCAGGCGGCGGATCATTGAGCGGTGAAGCCCCAGATCAGCCAGTTCGCGGTTCGACAGATCAGACAGTTCGTGAACCGTCTGGCGATAGACGCGATATCGGGTGAACCGGGTCTTTGCCGCCTCGAACAGCGAAGCCAGGCTAACTGCCGGTGCGCCTTTGAGCGCGGTGTTCTGTGTTGCTACAGCCATTTGCTTTACTCGATGTATTCGTTGTTGCCGGTGTTGTCCGGCGCTTGCTTGAGATTGAAAATAATCAAATGCTGCGATTGCACAATACCCGACAACGTCAATGCTGCTATGCAGCAAATGCATAGATATCAACCGGTTGCCAGTGTGGGTTTGGCCGAGCCAATAAAATAAGGCCTTCAGTGAGTGTTTCCCCTAGGGAAGGTCTCAACAAGGTTTTCTGAATTTTCGTGTCTGCGCGTCTTTTGAGCGTAGTTTGTCAATTCTTGTGCGCTTTGTGTATTGGACGGGCCAGGCGCGCGGCGGCTGACATGATGATTTCTGATCGTGGGAATTCATGGGCGTCAGCTGGGGCGGCGCAGAATCCACATGTGGCTGAGGTTAAAAATTGGGATGATTCGTTAACCCAGTGGCCCATTTTCGCTATGCTCATCATAAAATATCACCTCTGGGAGAATTTTCTGGGAAATTATGGGAATATTTGGGGTGGCTCTGAAATTGGTCTATTTAGTATATTGATAACATAAACTACCTACAATTGGTGTCTGCGGGGTGGTTTTCTTTCCCAGTTGCGTTGGCTAAACTGTGACTCTGAACATAGGGTCGGCAAATTTTCTGTTGATTTCCATGAATTCCCATGTCATCCCTAGTTCATCCGATGAGGACGAGGCACATGGGGCGCCAAACGACCCCGAACCAATAAAAACAGGTTTCATACAGGCATCTCGCTTTCATCAATCAAGAGATCCGGCGCGCGGGCGAGCAGACATCCCCCCAGGTGGCGCGCGCAGCTGGACATCCCGCACAGCGGGTCAATGCGGCGGGTTGATCAGTGGCAGCAGATCAACCCGCCGTTTTTCATCTGGGGGAGTGAATTTTAAGTGGGGCGCAAGCGGAAGGGACAGTCGTCTTGGCGCGCAGGTTTAGAGGTGAAAGCCACCACAAGGTGGATACGAAGGGCAGGGTGTCGATCCCGGCCTCGTTTCGCCGTGTGCTTGAATCCTCTGACCCGAATTGGCAGCCCGGCGACACTCCTGAGCTTGTAATTGTCTACGGCGACCACCGACGCAAATTCTTGGAATGCTATACTATGCAGGCGATCGAAGAGGTCGATGCCAAGATCGATGCGCTGCCGCGCGGGTCGATGCAGCGGAAGATGTTGCAGCGCATGTTCCACGGTCAATCTTTCCCGACCACAGTGGATGAAACCGGCCGTCTGGTGCTGCCGGCCAAGCTGCGCAACAAGATCAATCTTGAAGGTGAGGCATTCTTTATCGCCGCGGGTGACACGTTCCAGATTTGGAAGCCTGAAACTTACGATTCCGAAGAATTGGCTGCGGCCGAAGAGTGGTTGGACGAACAGCCCGAGGACTTTGATCCTTTGGAGTTCCTTGACGGCACCGGGGATGCGTAACGGCATGGCCGGCGCTAAAACCCCTTCCGATAAACCTCATATCCCCGTTCTGCTGCGTCCGTTGCTGGCTGCTGTGGCGCCCGTGTCGGGTGTCTGGCTGGACGGAACGTTTGGTGCGGGCGGATATACGCGGGGCCTGCTGGAAGCGGGCGCTGACAAAGTCATCGGCGTGGACCGTGATCCGTTGGCCTTTGAAATGGCGGCGGATTGGGTCAAAGGTTATGGCGACCGGCTTGTGATGCAGCCGGGTGTATTCTCGCGCATGGACGAATACGCACAGGATCTGGATGGTGTCGTTCTGGATCTGGGCGTGTCGTCGATGCAGCTGGATCTGGCGGAACGCGGCTTTTCTTTCATGAAAGATGGCCCGCTCGACATGCGTATGAGTCAGGAGGGCGAAAGCGCGGCAGATTTGGTCAACACTGCGACCGAGGAACAACTAGCTGATATCCTATATCATTATGGCGAAGAGCGTGCCAGCCGCCGCATTGCCAAGGCCATCGCCAAAGCGCGTGCAGAAGAGCCGATTACAACAACTCTGCGCCTCGTCCAGATCATCGAATCCTGTTTGCCGCGACCCAAGCCGGGGCAGTCCCACCCTGCAACGCGCAGTTTTCAGGGTCTGCGGATCGCAGTGAATGCTGAATATGAAGAGCTGTATCAGGGTCTTATGGCTGCGGAACGTGCGTTGAAGCCGGGCGGGCAACTGGCAGTCGTAACGTTCCATTCCATCGAAGACCGGATGGTCAAACGGTTCTTTCAGTCCCGTGCGGGAAAGACGGGCCGGGCCAATCGATACGCGCCCGAGATTGAGCAGGAGCTGCCGCAGTTCACGCTTAAGACTCGTAAAGCCGTGGGACCGGATGATCAGGAGCTGCAGGAAAATCCGCGTTCACGCTCGGCAAAGCTGCGTGTTGCAATTCGAACGGATGCGCCGTCGGGGGAAATTGATGCCCGCGCCGTTGGTATGCCGCAACTAGGGGGAAGAGCAAAATGAAGAGTGTTTTGTATGTGTTGACTGCTCTGTCCGTGTTTGGGCTGGCGCTGTGGGCGTATCAGGAAAACTATCGCACGCAGCAGGTGGTGAAGGAAACGCAGAAGCTGCAGCGCGAAATTGGTATGGCGCAGGTGAAACTGGCGGTTTTGAACGCCGAATGGGCCTATCTGAACCGCCCCGACAGGTTGCGTGAGCTTGCTGATCTGAACTTTGAACGGCTGGGCCTTTTGCCCCTGCGGGCCGAGCAGTTCGGTCGCGCCGATCAGATTGCCTATGCGGAAGATCCTGACCTGCCGATCGTCGACCCGATCGAGCTGCAGGCCATCACGAACATTCAGGCGCTGGGTGAGGTGCAAATCCCATGACCCGAACGCCGCTGCGCCCTCTGGCTCGAATCCTTGACGCGCGCTCGCGGGGCGAGAATCCCAAAGCCATCGAGCGCGAAAATATCCGCAAGCGTCACGAAGACATGAAAGACCGCAGCCGTACCCGCGCTGAGGGCCGCTTGCTGGTGCTGGGTCTGTTCTTTTTCTGCGCCTTTTCCGTCGTGGGCGTCCGGATGGGCATGTTGGCCACTTCCGAAGCGCAAGAACCCGTGGCCTCGGCCCCGGGGGCAGCCATTGCGATGCAGCGGGCCAACATCGTAGACCGGGAAGGGCGCATTCTTGCGACCAATCTGGACACTTATTCGGTATATGCGCAGCCGCCGCTGATGATCGACCCGATTGCCGCAGCTGATCAGCTTGTAGCGATTTTCCCAGATCTGGAAAAAGAACGCCTGGTCAAGGACTTCACCGGCAATCGCAAATTCCTGTGGATCAAAAAGCGTATCTCGCCCGAGCAGAAACAAGCCGTGCACGATATCGGTGATCCTGGCATCCTGTTCGGCCCGCGTGAGATGCGGTTGTACCCGAATGGCCGTCTGGCGGCGCATATCCTTGGCGGGTCAAGCTTTGGGCGCGAAGGCGTCAGCGCTGCTGAAGTGATCGGTGTGGCCGGTGTTGAAAAGCAATTCGACGACTACCTGCGTGATCCCGCGAATGGGACTAAGCCGCTGCAACTTTCATTGGACCTGACGGTTCAAGCCGCCGTTGAGCAGGTGCTATATGGCGGCATGAAGATCATGAACGCCAAGGGTGCGTCGGCGGTTCTGATGAACGCGCATACGGGCGAGGTGATCTCGGCGGCCTCATTGCCGTCTTTCGATCCCAATGATCGCCCGCGCCCGCCGACCTCGGGGTTCGATCCATCAGATAGCCCGCTGTTCAATCGCTATGTACAGGGCGTTTACGAACTGGGATCCGTGTTTAAGATTTTCACCGCCGCGCAGGCGGTTCAGTTGGGTTTGGTGAATTCGAACACGATCATCGATACCTCGGGGCCGATGAAGATCGGCCGTTTCCCGATTGGTGAGTTCAACGGCAAGAATTACGGCAAGATCAGCGTAGCCGATGTGATCGTCCACAGCTCGAACCGGGGCACCGGGCGACTGGCGCTGCAGATCGGCGCGCAACGGCAGCAGGATTTCCTGGAATCGCTTGGTATGTTCGATCCCACCCCGTTCGAAATCGTCGAAGCCAAGGGCGGCGAACCGCTGAAGCCCAAGAAATGGGGCGAACTGAGCACGGTGACCATCTCATACGGTCATGGTCTGTCGACCAGCCCCATGCACCTGGCGGCGGGGTACGCGGCGATTGCCAATGGCGGGCACTATGTAAGCCCGACGATCCTGCGCAAAAATGGGCCACAATACGGTCCTCGGGTGATGTCTGATAACGCGGCAAATCAGGCGCAGAACATGTTGCGCCGAGTGGTAACAGATGGCACCGCCAGTTTTGGCGATGTTGCAGGCTATGATGTGGCCGGTAAGACCGGCACCGCGGACAAACCCAAGCCCCGCGGCGGGTACTATGATGACAAAGTTATCGCGACCTTTGCGACGTTCTTTCCGGCTTATGATCCTAAGTATGTCCTGATCGTGACGTTGGACGAACCATCCATACTTGCTTATGGCGAAAAGCGCCGTACGGCAGGCTGGACAGCGGTTCCTGTGGCCGCAGAATTGATCGGGCGCATCGCACCGTTGCTGGGCCTGCGTCCTCGGGTTGAGCCTGAGGCCGGCGCTGCTATAACGCTGACCTCAAATTAGGCTGTCCAAACGAGGTGGGTCATGGGCGCAAGGACAAAGAAACTCAGCCAACTGGCCCTGACCGCCCGAGGTGGCACCAATCCTGATATCACAGGGCTGGCGGTCGACAGCCGCGAAGTCAAAGACGGATTCCTCTTTGCGGCACTTCCCGGTACACGTGTTCATGGCGGTGAGTTCATTCAATACGCTTTGCGTATGGGGGCCGCAGCCATCCTGACGGATGCTGAAGGGGCAGAGATCGCATCCGAGGAACTGGCCGCATCAGATGCGGCGCTGATCGTGCTCGAGGACCCGCGTCAGGCGCTGGCCGGGTGCGCTGCGCTGTGGTTCGGAGCGCAGCCTAAGACCATCGTTGCGGTTACTGGCACCAATGGCAAAACCTCGGTCGCGACATTTGTTCGCCAGATATGGACCGAACTTGGTCACGCCGCGGTGAACCTCGGGACCACAGGGGTCGAGGGGGCGTGGACCGCACCACTAGCCCATACAACGCCCGAACCAATCACTTTGCATCGTTGCCTGTCCGAGGCTGCGGAGAACGGAGTGACTCATGCTGCGATGGAGGCATCCTCGCACGGGTTGGAACAGCGCCGCTTGGACGGGGTACAGCTGGCTGCGGCGGGGTTTTCGAACTTCACTCAGGACCATCTGGACTACCACGAAACGTTTGAGGCGTATTTCAACGCTAAGGCAGGTCTGTTTGATCGGGTCCTGCCGCAAGACGGCACCGTTGTCGTCAACATGAGCGATCCCAAGGGGGCTCAGGTCCTCCGAATTGCCAAAGACCGGGGGCAAAAGGTTTTGACCGTTGGGCTTGGGGAAGCAGACCTGTGCCTGATGAATCAGCGGTTTGACGCAACAGGTCAGGACCTGCGGTTTTCTTGGCAGGGCAAGATCTTCCAAACTCGTTTGAATCTGATCGGCGGGTTTCAGGCTGAAAATATCTTGTTGGCCTGCGGTCTGGTTATTGCTGCAGGGGAAGAGCCTGAACACGTTTTCGAAACCCTGCCGCATCTCACAACAGTTCGCGGGCGCATGCAGCTGGCCGCGTCGCGAGAGAATGGGGCAGCGGTGTTTGTGGATTACGCTCATACACCTGACGCAGTGGCGACCGCGCTCAAGGCACTGCGCCCGCATGTGATGGGCCGTCTGATCGCCATTGTCGGCGCGGGCGGTGATCGCGACGCGACCAAGCGCCCGCTGATGGGGCAAGCCGCCGCCAACCACGCAGATGTGGTTTTTGTCACCGACGACAACCCGCGCAGCGAAGATCCGGCCACCATACGCGCCGCCGTGATGGATGGGGCACCAGAGGCCACCGAGGTCGGCGATCGGGCGGAGGCCATCTTGCGCGGGATAGACGCGCTGCAACCCGGGGACGCGCTTTTGATTGCGGGCAAAGGGCATGAAACCGGCCAGATCGTTGGCGATCAGGTTCTGCCATTTGATGATGTCGAACAGGCCAGCATCAGTGTGGCCGCTCTAGACGGGAGGGTGGCATGACATTGTGGACTGCAGCCGAGGCCGCCGAGGCAACCGGTGGACGCGTCACTTCGGATTGGGCGGTCAATGGTGTGTCGATCGACACGCGCACCATCCAGCCCGGTGATCTTTTCGTTGCGCTAAAGGCTGCGCGGGACGGGCATGATTTTGTAGCGCAAGCTTTGGAGAAAGGCGCAGGTGCGGCTTTGGTATCCCGCATTCCCGAAGGCGTGGCTGAAGACGCGCCCTTGTTGGTCGTCGAAGATGTCCAGACCGGGCTGGAAGCGCTGGGTCGGGCGGGTCGTGCCCGAGCCGAAGCGCGTGTGCTGGGCGTCACAGGCAGCGTTGGCAAGACATCGACCAAGGAAATGCTGGCCACCATATTGGAAACGCAGGGGAAAACCCATGCCAGCGTTGCCAGCTACAACAATCATTGGGGGGTTCCCCTGACATTGGCGCGGATGCCGCGCGACACAGAATTTGCTGTGATCGAGATCGGAATGAATCACCCCGGAGAGATTTCTCCGCTCGCGCGTCAGGCCCGCCCGCATGTGGCGCTGGTGACGACCGTTGCGGCGGTGCATCTTGAGGCCTTCGAGTCCGTGGTCGGTATCGCACGCGAAAAAGCTGCAATCTTTGACGGCCTGACTCAAGGCGGTGCGGCTATCGTAAACGCGGATATCGAACACGCAGACATCCTGCGCGCCTGCGCGCGGGACTTAGGGGCAAAGACAGTGGATTTCGGCCGCAATGGGGCCGACTACACTTTGACCGATGTGTCCCAAGAGGCCGACTCGGTGAGCGCAAATGCAACAGTTGCAGGGCGTGCGATTGCGTTTGACGTTCGGTCAGCGGGCACGCATTTCGCCATGAACGCACTGGGGGCATTGGCTGCCTGTGTTGAAATGGGCGTCGATCTAGATCAGGCGATTGCAGGTCTCGGCGGATGGTCGCCGGTCAAGGGTCGCGGGGTGCGCGAACAGATCGCGTTGACCGACGGTGGCCGGATCGAAGTGCTGGATGACAGCTATAACGCTAACCCGACGTCGATGGAGGCCGCACTGGACGTTCTGGCCGCCGCGCAAGGTCAGCGTCGTGTCGCTTTTCTTGGGGATATGAAGGAGTTGGGGCCGGAGGAAATTGCCATGCATGCGGCGATGGCGGATGTTTCGGCTATGCAGCGCGTGGACAAAGTTCATTGCGTCGGTCCGCTGATGAAGGCGCTGTACGATGCACTTCCGGCGGATAAACGCGGGCTTTGGTTCGAGACCAGCTCCGAGATGGCGGTTCAACTGCCCGAGCTTGTTCAGGCCGGTGACACTGTGTTGGCCAAGGGATCGCTGAGCATGGCATTGGCGCAGATCGTTGACGGTTTGCGTAAAATGGGGCAAGGGGGCGCGCTTGATTGATGATCGCGCCCGCCACCTCAGTGTGAGAAAGGTTTTGAAATGCTCTATTGGTTGACCGCCCTGTCGGACGGAGGAGATTTTTTCAACCTCTTCCGTTATATCACGTTCCGCGCAGGCGGCGCCTTTTTGACCGCGCTGATTTTCGGTTTTCTCTTTGGCAAACCGCTGATCAACGTGCTGCGCAAAAAGCAGGGCAAGGGCCAGCCGATCCGGGATGATGGGCCCGAAGGGCATTTTTCGAAGGCGGGCACACCGACGATGGGCGGGCTGCTGATCGTGGGAGCGCTGATGACATCGACATTGATCTGGGCGCGGTGGGACAATCCCTATGTCTGGATGGTTCTGTTTGTAACGCTGGCCTATGCGGCGATCGGGTTTGCTGATGACTATGCGAAGGTGTCGAAACAGAACACCAAGGGCGTTTCGGGTAAAATGCGTATGGCACTGGGGGTTATCATCGCAGTTCTGGCCTCGGCCTGGGCCACGCTGCACCATCCCGAGGCCCTGCAGAACCAGCTGGCGCTGCCCATTTTCAAGGATACACTGATCAATCTGGGCATGTTCTACATACCCTTCTCGATCATCGTGATCGTAGGGGCGGCCAACGCTGTTAACCTGACCGATGGTCTGGATGGTCTGGCCATCATGCCGGCGATGATCGCAGCTTCGACGCTGGGAGTGATTGCCTATGCCGTTGGACGGGTCGACTTTACCGAATACCTGGATGTCCATTACGTGCCCGGAACAGGTGAGATTTTCGTCTTTACCTCGGCCCTATTCGGTGCCGGTCTTGGCTTCCTTTGGTACAACGCGCCACCAGCTGCGGTGTTCATGGGCGACACCGGATCGCTGGCGCTGGGCGGTGCATTGGGTGCCATCGCGGTAGCCACCAAGCACGAACTGGTTTTGGCGATTGTAGGTGGTTTGTTCGTGGTCGAAGCGCTGAGCGTGATCATCCAAGTGCTGTATTTCAAACGTACTGGACGTCGGGTGTTCCTGATGGCGCCGATCCATCACCACTATGAGAAAAAGGGCTGGGCAGAGCCGACGATCGTGATCCGGTTCTGGATCATCTCGCTAATCCTGGCAATGATCGGTCTGGCAACGCTGAAAGTCCGGTAACGCTCCCGTCAGGTTCGGCGGACCTGCGGTCCACCTGTCACCTGTTGGGCCCGGCTCGCGCTGACGCGCGAGCATTTTGCCACCCTTGCCATCGGTGATTTCTTCGGTGCAGTGTGGCGGCCAATTCAAAGCTATACGAAGGTGGGCAGCATGATCCCGGTCAAAGGGTTTTCAGCGCAGAAAGTTGCGGTTCTGGGGCTTGGCCGGTCGGGGCTGGCCACGGCGCGTGCCCTGCAGGCAGGTAAAGCTGAGCCTGTGTGTTGGGATGACAATCCTGCCGCCCGGGAATTGGCCGAGGCCGAAGGGTTCGTCTGTACCGATCTGCGCCGTCATGGAGCGTTTGACGATATCGCCACGCTGATCGTTTCGCCCGGTATTCCTCATCTCTATCCTGACCCCAATCCAATTGTGGCTGCGGCGCTCGAGGCCGGTGTCCCGGTCGATAACGACATCGGGCTGTTTTTCCGATCCTTTGCAGGGCCTGAGTGGAACAATTATGACTCTCCGCCGCGTGTGATCGCGGTGACCGGGTCGAACGGGAAATCGACCACCGCGGCTTTGATCCACCATATCCTGACCGAAGCCGGGCGCGAGGCACAGCTGGCGGGTAATATCGGTCGTGGCGTGCTGGATATTGATCCGGGTGGTGACGGTTCGGTCGTTGTGCTGGAGCTGTCCAGCTATCAAACAGAACTGGCCCGGGCCCTGACCCCGGACGTGGCCGTTTTCACCAACCTGTCGCCCGACCATCTTGACCGCCACGGCGGGATGGGGGGCTATTTTGCCGCCAAGCGTCGGTTGTTCGCCGAAGGTGGCCCGGACCGCGCCGTGATTGGCATTGACGAGAAAGAGGGCGCGTTTTTGGCCGGTCAACTGGCAGAGGGCCGCGCAGACGATCGGGTTATCCGGGTGTCGGTTGCGCGCAAACTGACGGGACCCGGATGGCAGGTGTTTGCGCGTAAAGGGTTCTTGTCGGAATACCGTAAGGGACGGCAAGCAGGTTCGATTGACCTGCGCGGAATCACGGGCCTTCCCGGCGCGCATAACCACCAAAACGCCTGTTCAGCTTATGCCGCCTGTCGCGCGCTTGGGCTGGCACCGCGCGTAATCGAAGACGCGCTGCACAGCTATCCGGGCCTGCCGCATCGCAGTCAGATCATCGCCGAGGTAGGCGGTATTACTTATGTGAATGACTCAAAAGCCACCAATGTGGACAGCGCTCTCAAGGCGTTGAGCGCCTTCAGGAAGGTCCGCTGGGTCTGTGGGGGGCTTGAGAAGGAAGGCGGTGTCGCCGCTCTGAACGCAGCCGCAGACCAGGTGGTCAAAGCTTATGTCATTGGTCGCGAGGCCGCGAGTTTCGCCATGCAACTTAAGGCTGATGCGCTGGTTTGCACCACCATGTCCGAGGCTGTTGAGCAAGCCATGAAGGATGCCCAACCCGGCGAGACAGTCCTGCTTGCGCCAGCCGCGGCCAGTTTCGACCAATACGACAATTTCGAGCAGCGCGGAGAGGACTTTGTAGCGGAAGTCAGGCAACGGCTTCCGGAATAGCCATTTGCAATAGACCGCCGGTTGGGCCAAGCTGCGATGCTATCAGCTTGACGCGCCATCATTATTGGTTTTGCTTGCCTGCAAATTCAACACGAGGTTATGACTATGCCATTTCGTAAGTTTTCTCTGATCCTGCCTGCCATTCTCGTTGCCGGTGCCTGCACCAACACAGGTGCCAATTATCAACCAATCGTCGACGGCCCGATCGGCCCGAACTACAACGTAGACCTTCAGCAGTGCCAACAACTGGCGGCATCACAAGCCAGCGTTGATGGCTCCACCGCAGGAAACGCAGCGATAGGCGCGGCAGGTGCGGCGGCTGTAACCGGGATTGTTCAGGACAGCAGCGACAATCTGGGCCGTGCGGCAGTTGCCGGTGCGCTTGTTGGCGCCGGCGCAGACGTGATTAACAAAAACCAGAACAAAGAAGTTATCGTGCGCAACTGCATGCGCGGACGTGGCTACAACGTCGTCGGCTAACTCTGCCCGGCGATTGCAATTCCTGCGGCGTGGCCCGAGGACCACGCCCATTGGAAGTTGTAGCCGCCCAGCCAACCGGTGACATCCACCGCTTCGCCAATCGCATAGAGGCCGGGGACATCCCTGGCCTCCGTTGTTTTTGACGACAGGCTATCAGTATCGATCCCGCCCAGCGTCACCTCGGCTGTACGATACCCTTCGGTGCCCGAGGGGGTAAGCTGCCAGTCGGACAGTGCTGCGATCAGTTCGGACAGCGCGGCGTCCGACTGATCGGCCAGATTGCCTGGCATGGGGATATGATGGCTCAGGTACTCGACCAGACGCCCGGGCAGGTGGCGCGCCAGTTCCGTGGTCAGCGCCTTGCGTCCGCCGCTTTGCCGCTGATCCCGCAGCAAATCAAACAGCGGCAGATCCGGGATCAGGTTTACGCGGACCGCCTCGCCTTCGCGCCAATAGGAAGACAACTGCAGAACCGATGGTCCACTAAGCCCGCGATGGGTGAACAGCAAAGCCTCGTCAAAGCTGGTCCGGTCATTCGACAGCCGCGCGGGTAGGGATACGCCAGACAGGTCCTTGAATTTGCCATCCGAAAACGTAAACGGCACGAGCGCGGCCCGCGTTTCGGTTATCGTTAGTCCGAACTGGCGCGCAATGTCATAGGCCAGCCCGGTCGCGCCCATCTTGGGGATCGACTTGCCGCCAGTAGCCAGCACGAGGTTGGTGCAGCTCAGGTTATGCCGCTGCCCTTCACGTTCGAGGTCCACAGCAAATCCGCCATCGGTCTTGCGCAGGTCTTTTACCTCGGTCCGAACCCACAATTCCGCCCCGGCGCGCTCCATCTCATCCAGCAACATTTGGATGATCTGTTTTGATGACCCATCGCAGAACAGTTGCCCCAGCGTTTTCTCATGCCACGCGATGCCGTGTCGACCGACCAGATCAATGAAATCCCACTGCGTGTACCGCGCCAGCGCGGATTTGCAGAAATGCGGATTCTGCGACAGGAAGTTTCCCGGTCCCGCATACATGTTGGTGAAGTTGCAGCGCCCACCGCCCGAGATACGGATTTTCTCTCCGGCAGCCTTGGCGTGGTCGATTACCAAAACGTGCCCGCCGCAATGGGCGGCGCACATCATGCCGGCTGCACCGGCACCAAGGATGATCGTGTCATAGGTCATGCGCGGGTGGATGGCTTGGATCGCAAAGGAAGGCAAGGGGTCAAAGTCTCAGATGAACGATCCAGAATTTTGTCTTGAGCTCAACCTTGCTTGAGGAATTACAAGCAAGTTTATGACGCCAAACAGTGCAATGCTTTTGAGGGTGCTTAAATGGATTTGGAAAACTGCTTGGACCGAATAGCGTATTCGGGCGACCTAAAGCCAGATCGGGCGACGCTCGACAATCTCTTCGCGGCCCAACTAAGGATGGTTGCTTTCGAAAATATCGATCAACAATTGGGGGTTCCGGTTTCGTTTGATGAGAACGACGTGTTTGAAAAAGTCGTTACGCGGAAACGCGGCGGATGGTGTTTTGAGCTAAACTCTCTTTTCAGTTGGGTACTGCAGGAAATCGGATTTGAGGTGTCATATCTGGCTGGATACGTCGGCCCGGACAAACCTTCTTCAGATCAGGCACCAGATCATATGCTTTTGAAGGTCAAGTGCGATGAGCATTTGCTTGTTGATGTTGGATTTGGTGGCGCGATGTCTACTCCAATCCCGCTGGAACCATTCACGGGATTGCAGCAGCCTTACAATATTTCGCTAGCCGCCCAGCGTGATGGCTTTGTTCAATATTCAGAAAGCGCATGCGGAGGGGAAACAGGCTATTGGTTTACTCAGGAAAGTGTCGAACCAAGCGTGTTTCAGTCTGCCAGTCGACATTTGCAGACCGATCCCAACTCGCCATTTCTACGCACCCTGACCGCGCAAAGGCGTTATACCAACAGGCATATTATACTACGCGGTCTGGTGATGAGGACGATTGATACTATGGGAATACGTGAGGAAACCGTTTCGACACCAAAGGAGTTGGTTGACTGCCTGAAGTATGACTTTGGCCTGAATGTCCCGGCGGTTGCTGAAGTCTGGCCCAAGATCAAGAAACGTCATGACGAGCTCTTTCATGATAAAGTCCGGTAGGTGTTCCGCCGCTCAGCCGCAACGATGAGCAGATTTCTCCATCCTTATTCATTCCGCTAGCCCAAACGCAAAAATCCCTGTAGACTCTCAATCAGATCCTGAAAAACGGGACGTTAACGAGGCAGATAGTGGCGGTATCTCATGACTGAGATGGTGTATGGCGCGGTCCAGGACCAGCGCGGAGAACCGATTCTTCCGAAATGGTGGCGGACGATTGATCGCTGGACGATGTCCTGCGTTCTGATCCTGTTTGTCATCGGATTGTTGCTGGGGCTGGCCTCATCACCACCGCTGGCAGGGCGCAACGGGTTTGATCCGTTCCACTATGTTGAACGGCAGGCGCTGTTCGGTGGGCTGGCGCTGATTGCGATGCTGCTGACGTCGATGATGTCGCCGACTTTGGTGCGCCGTTTGGCAGTACTTGGGTTCCTTGCCTCGTTTGTGGCGCTGGCCTTTCTGCCCGTCTTCGGAACGGATTTCGGAAAAGGGGCGGTGCGCTGGTACTCGCTGGGCTTTGCATCTTTGCAGCCGTCGGAATTTCTGAAACCCGGATTTGTCGTCGTGGCCGCGTGGCTGCTGGCTGCGTCGCAACAGATCAACGGCCCTCCGGGTCGGTTGTGGTCATTTGCGTTGTGCATTGCAATTGTGGCGATGCTGGTTTTGCAACCTGACTTCGGTCAGGCCTGCCTGATCCTGTTTGGATGGGGTGTGATGTACTTTGTGGCCGGTGCGCCGATGCTGCTGCTGGTTGGCATGGCGGGCGTCGTAGTCCTGGGGGGTATGTTCGCCTATTCGAATTCGGAACACTTTGCCCGCCGTATTGATGGCTTCCTGAACCAGGAGGTCGACCCTACCACCCAGCTTGGCTATGCCACGAACGCCATCCGTGAAGGCGGTCTTTTCGGTGTCGGCGTGGGTGAGGGACAGGTGAAGTGGTCTTTGCCCGATGCCCACACGGATTTCATCATCGCTGTCGCGGCCGAGGAATACGGTCTGATCCTGGTACTGATCATCATCGCGCTGTATTCACTGATCGTGGTGCGGTCACTTCTGCGGCTGATGCGGGAACGTGACATGTTCATCCGATTGGCCGGGACTGGTCTGGCCTGCATGTTCGGCGTTCAGGCCATGATTAACATGGGTGTGGCTGTGCGCCTGCTGCCAGCCAAAGGTATGACGCTGCCCTTTGTCAGCTATGGTGGTTCGTCGCTGATTGCGGGTGGTATCGCGGTCGGCATGTTGCTGGCGTTCACCCGAAGCCGCCCACAGGGCGAACTTGGCGATATTCTGCGCGGAAGAGGATAATGGGGACACCTTACCTGTTGATAGCGGCGGGCGGCACCGGGGGCCACATGTTCCCGGCGCAAGCGCTGGCTGAAGCGATGCTGAAGAAAGGCTGGCGTGTGCGCCTGTCTACGGATGAGCGTGGCGCGCGTTACACTGGTGGCTTTCCGCAAACGGTCGAGATTGTGGAAGTTGCCTCGGCTACTTTTGCGCGCGGCGGTCTTGCGGCCAAGGCAATGGCTGGACCCAAAATCGTGGGCGGCGTTGCCAGTATGGCCTTTCAGATGACACGGGACAAACCGGATGTGGTGGTCGGCTTTGGCGGATATCCGTCAATCCCGGCGCTGGGGGCGGCCACTATGCTGAAACTTCCCCGCATGATCCACGAACAGAACGGGGTCCTGGGTCGCGTTAATCAAGTTTTTGCCACACGCGTTGCCAATGTGGCCTGCGGTGCTTGGCCGACAGATCTGCCCGAAGGCGCGCACGGAATCCACACCGGCAACCCGGTTCGCGCGGCAGTTCTGGAACGTGCGGCAGCAGGATACATTCCGCCTGGCGACTATCCGATGTCGATCCTTGTAATGGGTGGCTCTCAAGGCGCTCGCATCCTCAGCGATGTTGTCCCCGGAGCAATCGCGGCCTTGCCTGACGATTTGCGCAGCCATATACGCGTTGCACATCAGGCCCGCGACGAAGATGGGGAACGTGTTACGGCATTCTATGCCGAGCATGGCATTCGGGCGGAGGTCAAACCTTTCTTTGACGACGTTCCGCGTCGCATGTCGGATGCACAACTTGTCATCAGCCGGTCCGGCGCATCCAGTGTGGCGGATATCTCGGTCATCGGACGTCCATCGATCCTGATCCCGTTTGCCGCAGCCGCCGGCGACCATCAGACCGCCAATGCGCGAGGGTTGGTTCAGGCAGGCGGCGCGATCATGATCCCCGAAAACGCACTTGACGTTCCCGCGCTGACAGAGCAAGTCACCGCCGTTCTGACCAACCCCGAAGCCGCGCAAAAGATGGCCCATGCCGCCCTCTCGACCGGTGCCCCCGACGCGACTGAGCGTCTGACGGCCCTTGTCGAACAACTGGCGCAGAAGGAGACCACATGAATCCTGCAACCAAACTGCCGCAAGACGTAGGGTCGATACACTTTGTGGGGATCGGCGGGATCGGGATGTCGGGCATTGCCGAGGTTCTGCTGAATCTGGGCTACCGCGTGCAGGGGTCCGACCTGAAGGCGTCCAAGATCACTGATCGTCTTGCGAGCCTTGGGGCTGAGATATTTGTCGGCCAGCGTGCCGAAAACCTTGAAAACGCGGCCGTTGTCGTGGTGTCGACCGCGATCAAGCCTGGCAACCCCGAGCTGGACGGCGCCCGAGCGCAAGGCTTGCCGGTTGTTCGTCGCGCCGACATGCTGGCCGAGCTGATGCGCCTGAAATCCAACATCGCCATTGCCGGAACCCACGGCAAGACCACCACGACCACCATGATGGCCGAGCTGATGGTGGCCGGCGATTTCGATCCGA
This sequence comes from Ruegeria sp. AU67, assembly GCF_900312795.1. Classification (NCBI taxonomy): domain Bacteria; kingdom Pseudomonadati; phylum Pseudomonadota; class Alphaproteobacteria; order Rhodobacterales; family Roseobacteraceae; genus Ruegeria; species Ruegeria sp. AU67. The sequence continues at coordinate 40,525 of NZ_OMPH01000030.1, read as the reverse complement.
CCGTCATCAATGGCGGCATCATCCACGCCTACGGTTCGAACGCACGGATGGGGCAGGGTGAATGGATGGTGGTCGAGGCCGACGAGTCCGACGGTTCGTTCAACCGACTGCCCGCGACCATTGCCATTGTTACGAATATCGACCCTGAGCATATGGAGCATTGGGGTGACTTCGACCAACTGCGCGACGGGTTCTACGAGTTCGTATCAAACCTGCCATTCTACGGTCTGGCTGTGTGCTGCACGGACCACGCCGAAGTGCAGACGTTGGTTGGACGTATCACCGACCGCCGTGTCCGGACCTATGGGTTCAACGCGCAGGCCGATGTGCGCGCCTTGAACCTGACCTACAAGGGCGGCGTGGCGCATTTCGACATCCACCTTCAGTATGAAGATAAGATGATCGAGGGTTGCACTTTGCCGATGCCCGGCGACCACAATGTCTCGAACGCGCTGTCTGCAGTGGCCGTTGCCCGCCATCTGGGCATGAAGGCCACTGAAATCCGCGATGCGCTGGCCAATTTCGGTGGCGTCAACCGCCGCTTCACCAAGGTCGGAGAAATCGATGGCGTTACCATCATTGATGACTATGGCCACCACCCGGTAGAGATTGCAGCCGTCCTCAAAGCCGCGCGCCAGGCAAGCGAAGGCCGCGTCATCGCCGTGCACCAACCGCACCGGTACTCGCGCCTGTCCAATCTGTTTGACGATTTCTGCACCTGCTTCAATGACGCGGACGTTGTCGCCATCGCCGATGTTTTCTCTGCCGGAGAGGATCCGATCGAAGGAGCCAGTAGAGATGATTTGGTGCAAGGCTTGATCCGCCACGGTCACCGCCACGCGCGTGCATTGCTGAACGAAAACGATCTGGAGCGCCTTGTGCGCGAACAGGCCCGCCCCGGCGACATGGTCGTCTGTCTCGGCGCTGGTACGATCAGCACTTGGGCCAACGGGCTGCCAGAAAGGCTGCGACAAAAGCAAGCCGTTTGATGGAATGGACTCTCTAGCATTGCAACTTTAAAGTGTGATGTTGCAGTTGCAGCAATGATCGTCCTCGGAGGGGCAGTTGGTATATTCAGTGCTTTTTGCTGGCTTGTGGGTTTTGGCCTCTACGGTCGTAGCCATGCTGCCGATGCGCCTTCAATTTCCGCCGGGCGTGGTTCTTTTCGTTTCTGCACCTGCGCTGATCGTCTGGCTGGGCCATGACTTCGGCTGGGTTTTTTCGGTGCTGGCCTTTGCGGCCTTTGCATCCATGTTCCGTAATCCCATTCGCCATTACTGGCGCCGCTGGACCGGGCAGGAGGTCGAGGAATGAATTGGTCGATCGCCCTAGCTGCGCTTTGGGGAATTTCGGCGAATGTGCTGGCGATGATCCCCAGCAAGGACAACCACTGGACGCGCGCCTATGTTTTGATCGCTGTGGGGATTCCGATACTGGGTTACGTCACTTTGCAAAACGGCCCATGGATTGGACTGATCGTTTTGGCCGCAGGAATGTCGGTGCTGCGTTGGCCGGTGATCTATTTGGGGCGTTGGGTACGCAGGATACTCGGGTCTGCTCCGTAATGGATGCGTCTTGCGTTATGCGTCAGAATCCGCGATCTAGCCGACATGACAGCGCTTCCGACACCGCGCGGTAAACTCACTGAGAGCCGCAACTTGAACGATCTGACCTGGCTTCGGGTAGGAGGTCCTGCAGACTTTCTTTTCCAGCCGGCCGATATCGCAGATCTGCAGACATTTATGCGCGATTTGCTCGCAGATATTTCGGTTTTCCCGATGGGGGTCGGGTCAAATCTGATTGTGCGTGATGGCGGTTTGCGCGCGGTTGTGATCCGATTGGGGCGCGGGTTCAATGCTATCTCGGTTGAGGGAAACACCGTTACCGCCGGAGCAGCCGCGTTGGATGCGCATGTGGCGCGCAAGGCGGCGGATGAGGGTGTGGATCTGACCTTTTTGCGTACCATCCCGGGCTCAATTGGCGGCGCGGTGCGGATGAACGCAGGGTGTTATGGCAGCTACACGGCAGACGTGCTGCGCAAGGCGACCATTGTCACCCGGCAGGGAGAGCTTGTGGAACTGACTCCGGAAGACCTGAATTTTCGTTATCGCCAGTCCGATCTGCCCGAAGGCGCGGTACTAATCTCGGCCACTTTCGAAGGTCCATCCGGCGATCCGGAAGAGCTGCACGCCCGGATGTCCGCGCAGTTGCAAAAACGCGACGAAACCCAGCCGACCAAAGACCGCAGCGCCGGGTCAACCTTCCGCAACCCGGCAGGGTTTTCTTCGACCGGGCGGGCGGATGATGTACACGACCTCAAGGCATGGAAGGTCATTGACGATGCGGGCATGCGCGGCGCGACGCGCGGCGGCGCACAGATGAGCGAGAAGCACTCGAATTTCCTGATCAATACCGGTGATGCCTCTGCCGCGGACCTCGAAGGTCTGGGCGAAGAGGTGCGAAAAAAGGTTTACGAAACAAGCGGCATCACGCTAGAGTGGGAAATCATGCGGATCGGTGATCCGTTGACAGAATAAAGCCCTGACCGTCAGACCATAACAGGCAAATTAAGGCGACGGATCAAGGAGATAAACGCAGTACGGACCACCACATAAGGTCCGGGGACATTGAGGCGCACGTTGGGTATGTCGAGCAGGACAAACCCCAAAGTGGCGGTATTGATGGGTGGACCCTCGAAGGAACGCGAGGTGTCTCTCAGCTCTGGGCGCGAATGCGCGGCCGCCCTTGTGGGAGAAGGCTTTGAAGTAGTTGAGCTGGACGCAGGTCCTGACCTCTATGCGCGCCTTTTGGAAATCAAACCAGACGTTGTGTTCAACGCCCTGCATGGCCGCTGGGGTGAGGACGGCTGCGTTCAGGGTTTGCTGGAATGGATGCGCATTCCGTACACGCACTCAGGTGTTCTGGCCTCGGCGCTGGCGATGGACAAGCAGCGCAGCAAAGAAGTTTTTGAAGCCGAGGGCCTACCCGTTGTTGCCAGCGTGATCGTACCAAAGGTTGAGGTAGTTAAGGTTCATGTGATGGAGCCTCCTTACGTGACCAAGCCCAACAACGAAGGCTCCAGCGTTGGGATCTACATCGTGCATGAAGGGTCCAATGGTCCACCGCAACTGTCCGAAGAGATGCCCGATCAGGTTATGGTCGAGAAGTACATTGCCGGGCGCGAGTTGACCGTGACGGTGATGAACGACAAGGCCGTAACGGTTACCGAGATCATGACCGATGGCGGTTGGTATGATTATGACGCCAAGTACAAGCCCGGCGGATCGTGGCATGTTTTGCCCGCTGACGTACCGACCGAGATTTTTGACCTGTGCATGGACTACGCATTGCGCGCTCATTCTGCGCTGGGATGCAAGGGCGTAAGCCGTACAGATTTCCGCTGGGATGACAGTATGGGTGCCGATGGGCTTTTCCTTCTCGAGACCAACACTCAGCCCGGCATGACGCCGACGTCACTGGTGCCTGAACAGGCCGCACATCTGGGGATGAGTTTCGGGCAGCTTTGCGCCTGGATGGTGGAGGACGCATCATGCGACCGCTAAGAGCCACCCGAGCGCCTGTGGTTCACCGGCCCAAACAACTGACCGGTCCCGATGCTGATTTCGAATCCGGCGCACATACCGGAGCCGAACCCAAATTGCGGCTGCGTGGTATGTTTGGTGGCAAAGGCGATCGCCTCGACCCGGCCCCGTCTCGTCTCAGCTACCGCCTGCAGCGCTGGATGCTGACGCGGGGCGTTCGGCGCAGCCTAAAGATTGGCCTGCCGGTATTTGCAGTTTGCGCCGCAATTGGCATCTATTTCGGCTCGCAAGAGCGTCGCGATGCGGTTGTGGCCTATGTCATCGACATCAAAACCTCGATCCAGCAACGGCCAGAGTTCATGGTCAATCTGATGGCCATTGACGGGGCAGGGACCAACCTGTCCGAGGATATTCGTGAGGTCGTGCCGCTGGATTTCCCTGTCAGCTCTTGGGATCTGGATGTTGAGCAAATCCGCGACACGATTACCGGGCTGAATCCGATCAAATCCGCCACGGTACGGGTGCGCCCGGGCGGCATTCTGCAGGTGGATGTTGTCGAACGTCAGCCCGTCATCGTCTGGCGAACGCGGAGCGGGATCGAATTGTTGGACGAAACCGGTGCCCATGTGGAACGCATCGCGTCGCGCAAGGATCATTCTAATTTACCTCTGATCGCGGGCAAAGGTGCAGACGGTCACGTGGGTGAGGCGCTTGAATTGCTGACAACCGCCCGCAGCCTGGGCGGCCGTGTGCGCGGGCTGGTCCGGATTGGTGAGCGTCGCTGGGACCTGGTTATGGACCGCGGCCAGCGCATCATGTTGCCGACCGAGCGCCCCGTACGCGCGTTGGAACGCGTTCTGGCCGTGAATGAAGTGCAGGACCTTTTGGAACGTGACGTGGCGGTAGTCGACATGCGCCTTGGGCAACGTCCGACAATAAGAATGACCAAAGCTGCCAGCGAAGACTGGTGGAATACAAAAGTGACAGTGGGTAGCGAGCAGTAACGACCATGATGACCGATCTTTATCAGTCCCAGCGCGCCATGCGGCAGATGCGCAGACAAGCCATGCAGCGCGGTGTTGTCGCCATTCTCGATGTTGGCAGCTCCAAGATTGCCTGTCTTGTACTGCGCTTTGACGGGACCGGCCGCCTGAGCGAGGACAACACCATCGGGTCGATGGCCGGGCAGACCGGCTTTCGTGTGATTGGTGCTGCGACCACACGGTCGCGGGGCGTTCAATTTGGCGAAGTCACCGCCATGCAAGAAACCGAACGGGCGATCCGAACCGCCCTGCAGGCGGCGCAAAAGATGGCCGATATCCGGGTCGATCATGTGATTGCCAGCTTCTCGGGTGCGAACCCGCGCTCTTACGGGTTGGATGCGCAGGTCGATCTTGAGGGGCAGGTCGTGACAGAGGCCGAGGTTGGCCGTGTCCTGAACGCCTGTGACGTGCCGGACTACGGGGCAGGGCGCGAGGTGTTGCATGCCCAACCGGTAAACTTCGCTTTGGACAACCGCTCAGGTCTGATCGACCCGCGTGGCCAAATGGGGCAGAACCTTGCCGTCGACATGCACATGCTGACCGTCGACGCAACTGCGATCCAAAACATCGTGCGCTGCATCAAACGCTGCGATCTGGAATTGGCCGGAATTGCAAACTCGGCCTATGTGTCTGGTGTTTCCGCCTTAGTCGAGGATGAGCAGGAACTCGGCGCGGCCTGTATCGACATGGGTGGCGGCACGACCAGCGTGTCGATCTTTATGAAAAAGCACATGATCTATGCCGATTGCGTGCGCATGGGTGGCGATCACGTAACCTCGGACATTTCGATGGGGTTGGGTATCCCGGCCTCGGTGGCTGAGCGGATTAAAACCTTTAACGGCGGGGTTCACGCAACTGGCGCGGATGATCGGGACCTGATCGACATCGGTGGGGATACTGGCGACTGGGAACATGATCGCCGCACCGTCAGCCGTGCTGAACTGATCGGGATTATGCGTCCCCGTGTGGAAGAGATCCTTGAAGAGGTGCGTGTTCGTCTGGATGCCGCCGGGTTCGAGCACATGCCGAGCCAGCAGATCGTCCTGACCGGCGGCGGCAGCCAGATCATGGGACTGGACGGACTGGCCACCCGCATCCTTGGGCAGCGCGTCCGCCTTGGCCGGCCGCTGCGTGTGCATGGTCTACCGCAATCGGCGACCGGGCCGGGGTTCTCCTCCGCAGTGGGGCTTAGCCTGTTTGCAGCGCACCCACAGGACGAATGGTGGGACTTTGAAATCCCTGTCGACACCTATGCCGCGCGCCCGTTCAAGCGGGCCGTGCGTTGGTTCCGTGACAATTGGTAAGCTAGGGGTCGCAGCGCTGCTGGCCCTGACACCGCTGACCACTCAGGCGCAAACCCGGATCACCCCCGAGGCATTTCTGGATGCGGTTCTGGGCAAAACCGTCGACTTTCATGACGTTCGCAGCGGCGACCTTGTTGGCACCGAAGAATTTCTCAGCTCTACCGTTTCGGTTTGGCGCCGAGAAGGAAGAGGGTGCGTTTATGGGCATATCACAACGCCGAACGGGCAAATCTGTTTTCTCTATGATGATGAAGTCGAAGGGCCAGCCGTGTGTTGGTGGCCTTTCGAATATAAGGGCAGGTTGATGGTGCGACTGGCCACTTTTGCGGACAGCGAAATCCAGGAGGTGCGCAGCATCACCGAGGACGGTTTGAATTGTCCAAGTGCCCCGATCAGCTAAAGAAATGGGTTGCAGCTGACTCGTTTATCCCGCAAGATATCCACAAGGCCCGACAGAGGCCCGCGGCAGGACCTGAGCAGTTTTCCGCAGTTTGACAGTTTATTAGTCCCTTTGGTGATGCGTCGGTTGAGTGCCGCGCGCAAATCGCCTGTTTTGTGCTACATTGAGTTCTTTACGCAACATCTGGCGGTATATGCGAAATACTGCCGGTCAGCGCCTTATTTCCTCCATATTTTGTGGAATTGCGCGATTTTTGGCGTGACGTTTGCCGTTTCAAACGGTAGGATTGTTAGTGGATAGGTAAGAAAAACACCGCTTTGGCGGGAACAAAAAAACAGGCGGACAGAGCATGACATTGAATCTTTCGATGCCCGGGCACGACGAACTGAAGCCTCGGATCACAGTATTTGGCGTTGGTGGTGCAGGCGGCAACGCTGTCAACAACATGATTGAGAAACAGCTGGACGGCGTCGATTTTGTGGTCGCCAACACCGATGCGCAGGCACTGCAACAAAGCCAGTCCTCGGCACGGGTTCAACTGGGCGTGAAAGTCACCGAAGGTCTGGGGGCAGGGGCCCGTCCGACCGTGGGTGCGGCAGCAGCCGAAGAAAGCATTGAACAGATCGTTGATCACCTGGCCGGCGCGCATATGTGCTTTATCACCGCCGGAATGGGCGGCGGTACTGGCACAGGCGCCGCTCCGATCATCGCGCAGGCCGCGCGGGAATTGGGCGTTCTGACCGTTGGTGTTGTAACCAAACCCTTCCAGTTTGAGGGTGCCAAGCGGATGCGTCAGGCCGAAGACGGCGTTGAGATGCTGCAAAAGGTCGTCGACACTCTGATCATCATCCCGAACCAGAACCTCTTCCGTCTGGCCAACGAAAAGACTACGTTCACTGAGGCGTTCTCGATGGCGGACGATGTTCTCTATCAGGGCGTCAAAGGCGTGACCGATCTGATGGTCCGTCCGGGCCTGATCAACCTCGACTTTGCAGATGTTCGCGCCGTGATGGACGAGATGGGCAAAGCGATGATGGGAACAGGCGAGGCCACCGGCGAAGATCGCGCGGTTCAGGCCGCCGAGAAGGCGATCGCCAACCCACTGCTGGACGAAATCAGCCTCAAGGGTGCCAAGGGTGTTCTGATCAACATCACCGGCTCGCACGACCTGACCCTGTTCGAACTGGACGAAGCCGCCAACCGCATCCGCGAAGAAGTGGATCCCGAGGCGAACATCATCGTTGGTTCGACACTGGATACCGTGATGGAAGGCGGCATGCGCGTATCGGTTGTCGCGACCGGTATCGATGCCAGTGAAAAACAGGAAGATGTCCCCGTCGCGCGCCGTTCTATGTCGGCACCGCTGACCCGCACCGTTTCGGCAGAAGAGTCGGTGCAGGAAGAGGCTCCGGTTGCTGCGGAAGTCGCGGAGCAAGCACCGCAGCAAGATATGATCCGCGAACCCTCGCTGTTTGAAGCGCCGGAAGAGCCTGCCCAGCCGCAGTTCCAGTCGTGTGCCCGGCAGGATGATGATGGTTTGCCTCCGCCGGCCTATCAGCCGCGCGTTGCCGAATTCGAGCCGACCCCCGAACCGGTTGAGCCTGTGTCCGAAAACTATGTCGCGCCGCAGCCTCAACCGGCAGCGGGAACACCGTCGCCCGAGGCGCTGCAGCGCTTGCAGGCCGCAGTCCAGAACGTTCCGCCGTCCGAGCGGAGCCCTTCGATGGCCCGCCCTGCAACGCCGCAGCCGACCCCTGTGCCGCAGGAAGAAGCGAATGATCGTCCCCGCTTTGGCTTTAACCGGCTGATCGATCGGATGACCGGTCACGCGGCAGATACTCCGGCGCAACCACCGCGCCAGCAGCCCGTTATGCGCCAATCTGACGCTACGGCACCTGCAAGGGATGAGGTCGACCCCGAACAGGACCGGATCGAAATTCCCGCCTTTTTGCGGCGCCAGGCCAACTGATCGCGGTAACAAAATGAATGCAGAGGGTCGCCAAATGGCGGCCCTTTTCTTTTGTTTTACAGATGCTTAATGGGGTGTAAGCAGGGATTTGCCGATCTGTCACATACATGTTTCATTCGGTTGCAAAGAGTGAGTTGAGCCTTGACGCCGCCTTCCTTAACTGAGTGTCCAACACGGCCAACCGAGGCCGGACACCACTCTTCGAGGTTCACCTTGCAACATACGCTCAAATCTCCGGTCACGTTTAAAGGCGTCGGACTGCATAGCGGTAAGCCTGCGACGATGGTCCTGAAACCGGCGGCCGCCGGTCACGGCATCTGGTTCAAACGGACGGATATTGAGCTGGGCAATGCCCTTGTCCCTGCGATCTATGACGTGGTCGAGCGCACCCCGCTGTGCACCCGCCTGATCAACGACGCAGGTGTGTCTGTATCTACGGTTGAACACATCATGGCCGCGCTGGCCGGTTGCGGAATACATAACGCGCTGATCGAAATTGATGGTCCCGAAGTTCCGATCATGGACGGGTCTTCGATTGATTTCGTTCGCGGTATCATGGCGAAGGGCGTGCGTCGCCAAGCCAGCCCAGTTCTGGCCTATGAGGTTCTTAAGCCGGTGACCGCTGTGCGCGAAGGTGCCAGCGCATCGATTGCGCCTGCAAATGGTCTGATCATCGATTTCCATATCGACTTCGAAGACGGTGCCATCGGCAGCCAGACCAAGACACTGGATATGCGCAACGGCTCGTTCGCACGTGAGCTGTGTGACTGCCGGACGTTCTGTCGCCGTACTGATGTTGAGGCGATGCGCGAAAACGGGCTGGCTTTGGGCGGTACGCTGGAAAATGCCGTCGTTGTTCAGGGTGATGAAGTCCTTACCCCGGGTGGTTTCCGCCACGCGGATGAGGCTGTGCGTCACAAGATGCTGGACGCCCTTGGTGATCTGTATTTGGCAGGCGGTCCGATCTTTGGTCACTTTACCGGTGACAAATCCGGGCATGCAATGACCAATACTCTGCTGCGCAAGCTGTTCGAAACACCGGGTGCCGTCCGTCCGATCCTGTGTACGCCTGAACAGGCAGCCCGCCTTCCGGGGCAGGGCCTGGTCCGGGACGAAATCCCCGAAGTCGCCTGATTGGATCAACTCTGTCGACAATTCCGCGAACGGGCGCATAAGACGTTTTGCACCGGAATTTTATGTGCTAGACCTTGGCCTAAATCGGGGCTTAACCCCGTCAAGTAATACGACAAGGATAGGCGGAATGGTTGGCAGCAAAGCGGCAGTCAGGTTCGCAGGCGCGATTCTTCTGACAGCAGTTTTGACGGCGTGCGCTGGAAAAGGCGCAGACCGCAATCAGAACCTGGAAGGGTTCACTCCTGAACAGATTTTCACGCGCGGCGAATATGAGCTGTCGCAGAATCGTTCGGACGATGCGGCGTGGTATTTTTCAGAAGTTGAACGTCTGTATCCGTATTCCGATTGGGCCAAGCGCGCGCTGATCATGCAGGCGTTCTCATACCACTCGGACAAAAACTACGAAGAGAGCCGAGGCGCCGCACAACGGTACATCGACTTTTACCCGACGGATGAAGATGCGGCTTATGCCCAATATCTTCTGGCGCTCAGCTATTATGACCAGATTGACGAGGTCGGGCGCGATCAGGGCCTAACTTTTCAGGCGTTGCAATCGCTGCGCACCGTGATCGAAGTCTATCCGGATAGTGAATACGCGACCTCTGCGGTGCTGAAATTCGATCTGGCATTTGACCATCTGGCTGGCAAAGAGATGGAAATTGGACGCTATTATCTGCGCCAGGACCATTATACCGCAGCCATCAACCGGTTCCGTGTGGTGGTTGAAGATTTCCAGACCACATCTCACACCGCCGAAGCTCTGTACCGCTTGATTGAAGCCTATCTGGCACTGGGTCTTGTGGATGAGGCACAGTCGGCAGGGGCCATTCTTGGGTACAACTATCAATCGTCCGAATGGTACGATGCGGGCTATTCGCTGCTGACGTCACGCGGGTTGGATCTCAAGAGTCGTGGCAACAACTGGCTCAGCACGATCTACCGTCAGACCGTCAAAGGTGAGTGGTTGTAATCGCCATGGCCAATGGGGTGGGACGCTAAGACCCGATGCTGCGCGCCCTCGATATCCGTGACATGCTGATCATCGACCGGCTGGAACTGACGTTTCAGCCGGGCCTGAATGCGTTGACTGGTGAAACCGGTGCGGGCAAGTCGATTCTTCTGGATTCGCTGGGGTTTGTTCTGGGCTGGCGTGGCCGGGCTGAATTGGTCCGTCAGGGTGCCGCCCATGGTGAAGTCGTGGCCGAGTTCGAATTAAACGAAGACCATCCTGCACATACAATTCTGGCCGAGGCGGGCCTGCCGAGCGGAGAGGAACTGATCCTGCGGCGGGTGAATACGGCCGAGGGGCGCAAGACCGCGTGGGTCAATGATCGCCGTTGTTCGGGCGAGGTGCTGCGCGCATTGTCCGAGACCCTGATCGAACTACATGGTCAACACGATGATCGCGGCCTGTTGAACCCGCGCGGTCACCGGGCAATGCTGGACGATTACGCCGGCGCAGAACCCCAACTGGCAAAGGTGCGGTCGGCCTGGTCCGAGATGTCACGTGCGCTCAAAGCTCTTGCTCAAACGGAATCGACCCTTGTGGCGATGCGCGCGGAAGAGGAATTCCTGAGGCATTCGGTGTCTGAGCTTGATCAGCTGGACCCGCAACCCGGTGAGGACGCCGAGCTCGACGCCCGCCGTCGCATGATGCAAGGGGCTGAACGTATCCGCGATGATGTCGCTCGGGCTTTCTCTCTGCTTGGCGGGGACGGGGCTGAAAGCGCAATGGCGGACGCTGTGCGTTGGCTCGAAGGCGTCTCGGACAATGCCGGCGGCCAATTGGAGTCACCAATCGCGGCCCTGGGGCGCGCCTTGATCGAATTGGGTGAGGCGCAGGACGGTGTCGAGGCTTGTCTGCAGAAATTGGATTTCAATCCGGCGGAATTGGAACAGGCCGAAGAACGCCTGTTCGCCATCCGCGCGCTGGCTCGTAAGCATGATGTCGTGCCTGATGATCTGGGCACCTTTGCTGAAACTTTGCGTGACCGTTTGAACCGGCTTGACGCTGGCGACGCGGACCTGGCCGATCAGCGGGCAGCGGTAGACGCCGCTCAGACCGAATATGACGGCGCAGCGGCCAAGCTTAGTGCGGCGCGACAGAAGGCAGCCGGACAGCTGGATGCCGCCGTGATGACCGAACTCGCCCCGTTGAAGATGGAGCGCGCTGTGTTCCAAACCGAAATTACAGCCGCGGATCCCGGTCCCGATGGAATTGACGCAGTAGCTTTCACAGTTGCCCCCAACCCCGGCGCACCTTCTGGTCCGCTGAACAAAATCGCCTCGGGCGGCGAACTCAGTCGGTTTCTTCTGGCGCTCAAGGTCTGCCTGACCGGGGATGACAGCGCGCGCACGATGATTTTTGATGAGATCGACCGGGGCGTTGGTGGTGCAACTGCCGATGCGGTCGGGCGGCGTCTGGCGGCGCTGGCGCAGGGCGGGCAGGTGCTGGTTGTGACGCACTCACCGCAGGTGGCGGCCCGCGCGGCGCATCACTGGCGGGTGCAAAAACACGTCACCCACGGGCAGACCCTTTCTACCGTTGTTCCGCTGGCCGAACCCGACCGCGTGGATGAAATTGCCCGTATGGTCGCAGGGGACACGATCACGGACGAAGCGCGCGCTGCCGCCCGAGCCCTTTTGCAGGCCTGAGGCAATTCTGCCGCTTTCGCGTGTTCAAACCGTCGCGATCCCACTTTTATAAGGGCGCTCCGTGGCTTACTAAGGGGAAAGACGTGATCCCTGAGGGCCAATGACCCAATCAACCCGCACTGTTCTGCGCAACCAGCTCAATCAGGCTTTGGCCGCGATCAAGGACGCTTGGAGGGTGATGCGACGGCGTGGGCCCAGCCAGATTCAATTCTGGTTCATCGCGCTGGCGATCGGGATTGCGGCAGGTTTCATGGCATTAGGGTTCCGCAAGGCAATCCGATCGCTGCAGGCTTATGTCTATGATACGGATGACATTTTGTTGCTGCACAGCCATGCGGAAAAGCTGCCTTGGTTTCTGATCCTGATCATTCCCATCATCGGCGGGCTAATCGTGGGCGTGATCCTGAACAAGTTCACCGACGACGGACGCGTGCGATCCGTCGCTGACGTCATCGAAGGGGCCGCGGTGACCGATGGTCGCGTGGAAAGCAAGGCGGGTATCGCGTCTTTCTTTGCCTCGCTCGTCACGCTCAGCACAGGCGGGTCCACGGGCCGAGAGGGGCCGGTCGTGCACATGGCTGGTGTGATCTCAACCTGGGTCAGCAACCGCATCCATGCTGATGGCATCACCGGGCGCGACCTGTTGGGATGCGCTGTCGCCGCCGCCGTCTCGGCCAGCTTTAACTCACCGATCGCAGGTGCACTGTTCGCGCTTGAGGTCGTGCTGCGCCACTTTGCAGTGCATGCGTTTGCGCCCATCGTGATCGCTTCGGTTGCGGGGACGGTGATCAACCGGCTGGAATATGGCGACGTGACCGAGTTTGTTCTGGATACACCCGGTTCCCTGCAATTCTACGTGGAATTGCCCGCCTTCCTGCTACTTGGCCTAATCTGCGGGCTGGTTTCGCTTCTGCTCATGCGGTCGATCTTTTTTGCCGAAGATATCGGCAACCATATCCAGAACCGGCTTGCCTTGCCTGGCTGGCTGCGCCCAGCTGTTTCAGGCGCGATGTTGGGGCTGCTGGCGATCTGGTTCCCGCACATCATCGGCGTCGGGTATGAAACCACGATCCGCGCTTTGGCAGGTGACCTGACCCTGAGTTTTGCCATCCTGTTTGCGGTAATCAAGACGGTTGCCGTAGCGATCACCATGGGCGGACGTATGGGCGGCGGGGTGTTTTCCCCATCGCTGATGATTGGGGCGTTGACCGGACTGGCCTTCGGCCTGATCGCAACCGGGCTGCTGCCTGATGTTTCTGGCACCCATACGCTCTATGCCTTTGCCGGAATGGGGGCCGTTGCTGCCGCGGTTCTGGGCGCACCGATTTCGACCACGATGATTGTCTTTGAACTGACCGGAGACTGGCAGATCGGCCTGGCTGTGATGGTTTCGGTGTCGATGTCGACAGCGCTGGCCTCGCGTCTTGTGGATCGGTCCTTCTTCTTGACCCAGCTGGAACGTCGTAACGTGCATCTGGCCGCAGGGCCGCAAGCCTATCTGCTGGCGATGCTGCGAACCGGGGCGGTCATGCGCCCCTTGGGCGATTCGCGCTCGATCACGAAACAACAGGCGGTCGAATTGATCGAACAAGGGCTATGTGTTCAAGCTAGCGCCACGCTAGAGGCCGCGATGCCTTATTTCGACAGGGATGACATCCCCTGTATTCCGGTGGTGATTGTCGAAGAGGACGGCAGTGAAAACCCGGTCGGAGCGCTTTACCACGTCGATGCACTGAAAGCGTATAATCGCGCCTTGGCTGCCACGGCGGCTGAAGAGCACTCTTAGCGTTTATACACGGTCGCGGTATCGCCTAGGTAGTTGTCCCAAGCAAACCAGTACGAAATATGGCCTGCGACCCGGGGCAATTCCGTGCCTCCCGGTCCAACCAGCGCCTCTTCGGTCATGGTCCACTTCTGACCCGTTTCATCCACCAATTCGCTGCCAGACGCAGCGAACTTGTGGGATGCGCGTTCATAAGCCCGCACTGCGCGCTTCTCGTCGTTTCCGATAAGCACCAGAGGCCGGTTGGCGATGGCGTCGTTGATTACCCGGCTCCTGCCGAACGCATCCAGGGGCCATGCTCGCGCCGCGCCGAATTGCCGGATGGCGAAAACATAGTCTTTCTGCCTGTGGCTGGACTGATCGACCAGCGCCGGGAACATCAATTCGGACGAAGCGAAATACTCCCGATACACGACACCCGACCCATAATTCCGCCGGTGACCGGTGTTCATTGAAAGAACTTTCGTTTTGGGATGCGATGTTTTCCAACTTTGCCATGTAGTGATAACCACCGGGCGTTGTTTCAACTCGGTACCGCTGCCGACAAGCGCGCCAACAACTGGCTTACCGGTATATTGGTTCCACAGGGAATGCGTCTGACGATCGAACATCAGTTTATTGGATCTGTACAGAAAACCGGATGAGCCGAAGATCAGCGGTTTGCTGCGACCCGGCACTTGCGTTTCAAACAGAATGCCTGAACCACACAGTGTGCAGTAGGCCAAGGCTACCGGAACCCCGCCAATCACCTCGTTGAACATTTCATGCCAGCCCATGATCCGCAGCGGGTAAGCCCGTTCGTCCCCGTTGATCGAAACGCCAAAGACCAGGTCATCGTCCTTAAGGTAATCTGCGCGCGCGGCAGGGATCAGCGCCGGATTGTCCAGCGATGGGATACCATCCTTGTTCACACCACCCCACGCGATCTCTTCAAGCCGGATCTTTATCTTGTCGCGCTGCAAGTACTTTGGCTTCAGGAAGACATCGAAATTCGTATCTATCCCCAGGAGAACCTCGCGCTTGAACGGGATGAGCGAGGGGTGCGGCACGATTTGCGGGTTCTTTTCCTGCCAGAGCATCCAGTCAAACCAGTCTTGGCCGATACTCTCACCAGTCAGGGTCTGCATGACCTTCACGATGTCGCTGCTGCGACGTCTGGCGTATCGCATACCGGTCAGCAAAGCAGGCACCACATCCGGGTTGTCGCGTTGCACGAGAATGGCCATGCCTTGCTCAAACTCCGCGTTGCTTCCGAACAAGGTGGAACGCACAGCATCCAGCACGGGGTCTTGTTGCGCGGACAATGCGCCAGGCAACAAGAGCACGGTCCCCAATGATCCTGCAAAACTGCGACGGGTAAGTGACATGGCATCCTCTGGGCGGTGTTTGGTGGCATTGTGCACTCTTGATGCCTCACATGCATGCAACAGCCCCGTGATCGGATCGTGATCAAGCCCTGTCAGTCGCGAGCGCGCTGTTGAACTACCAACGAAGACTATCTGCTTGCATGTATTCGTGAAATTTTCCGGTTAGTCACACCTAAAAAATGTCACAGATTTTTTGTCACGATGCCAAAAACGATAATACTTGCTATGGCTTCGAATACCTGGCCATGCCAGGGCGGCCTGGCCAGGTATTTCTTTGTCGCGTACGAACGGCAGCAACCCACCTCAGGTAACTGACATCCATGGCACAGGCCTATGGGCGTGCGTGTAACGACATAGCCTCGACCGAGCGGGTCAGAGAGGCCATCTGAGGGATTTAGATCTGTTCGACTTTGACGGAATCGACGCGGTAAAACGCGACATAACCCTTGATCTCGGCCATTGCGGCGACCGGGTCTTCATAGCTCCACGCTGCGTTTTCGGTCACCGATGATTTGTTGACGATTGAGAAATGCGTTGCATCGCCTTTGTGCGGGCAATGCGTGACCTTTTCTGTACGGTCCAGAAATGCCATTCCGATATCGGTGCGAGGGAAATAGATCACCGGATCCAGATCACCTTCCAGCAGCTCCAGCGCATTCATGCTCTCTCCGAGAACGGCGCCCCCGGAACGAACGCTCCATTTACCAGCTGCTTTGCGGATCGTTATGTCTGTCATCTCTGCTTCTTCCCTCGTCTTCAGTACGGATCACTCCTCTGCCCGGTTTATGTGACAGTCCGGTGTCAGATCGGCGCAGTTGCGGCATCCAACCACAGTTGAGCGTCGTCGCCCAGCCTTGGGCGGACTTTTTCCGCAACGTCGCGGTGATATGAATTCAGCCACGCGCGCTCATCTGCCGTTAGCATATCAACTACTATCAGCCGCCGGTCAATCGGTACGTATGTAAGTGTCCGCCAGTTCAGCATCGCACGCTCGGTGTCAGCGGTGGGCAGCGTCGGGGCATCCTGCACCACAACAAGGTTCTCAATCCGAATGCCGAACGCGCCTTCGCGATAATATCCGGGCTCGTTGGACAGGATCATACCTGGCTCGAGCGGTACGTGGCTGACCTTTGACAAGCGCTGCGGCCCTTCATGGACGCTCAGATACGCACCGACGCCATGGCCGACCCCGTGATTGAAATCCTGGCCCGCTGCCCACAAGGGGGCGCGTGCGATGCATTCGATATCTCGTCCGGCCAGCCCGGCGGGCCAGCGCAGCATGGACATATCGATCATCCCTTTCAGCACGCGGGTAAAGCAGGCTTTTTCCTGATTGCCTACTTCCCCTATCGCAATGGTGCGGGTGATGTCGGTTGTGCCATCCAGATACTGCCCACCGCTATCCAAAACCAACAGTTGCCCATTTTCCAGTCGGCTGTCGGTTTCTTCGGTCACCCGGTAATGCATGATCGCGCCATTGGGCCCGGTGCCCGCAATCGTGTCGAACGAGATATCCTGTAGCGCGTTATCCCGGCGGCGGTTTTCCTCAAGCTGCGTGACTACCTGAGTTTCCGTCATTGTGCCCGGGGTCTTTGCGTCCAGCCAGCATAACGTCTCAATAACGGCCACCGCGTCGCGAAGATGCGCTTCGGCACTTCCAGCGATTTCCGCCGGATTCTTGCGAGCTTTGGGCAAGGCACAGGGATCCCCTGCATCCATCATCTTGTCGCTGAGAACGTCAGCAACTGCTTGCGGCAAAGTCCCCAAGTCGACTTGAACCTTGCCGACCAAACCCGCAACGGCTTCCAGAAACACCTGTGGGTCGTGAACCTGAACATGGTCGCCAAGATGATCGTCCAACCCCGCCAGTTTTTGTGCCGCCATGAACAGATCAACCCGACCATCGGTTTTCAGAATGGCAAACCCATGTGCCACCGGGTTGTACCCGATATCTGATCCGCGAATGTTAAGCAGCCACATGATCGAATCCGGCAAGGAAATGATCGCCGCCTCACACCCGTTCTGCTTTAAATCATCCGCCAGCCGCGCGATTTTGCTTGTAGCGGTTTCCCCGGCAAACTCAATCGGGTGTGCCTTGACCGGGTTCATCGGGGCGTCCGGCTGATCCGGCCACACCCGATCCACCAGATTGTCACACCGAACCAGCTCGATGCCGCTCGCGTTCAACTCTTTCTTCAGGCTGGAAATCTGCCCAGCTGCATGCAGCCAGGGATCAAAACCAACCTTTCCGCCGCTCGGCAGTTGTTCCTTGAGCCAGGCGCTAAGGCTTGTTTCGGGCCAGGGTACGGGCGTGAATTCTTCCGCCACTTGCGCCTTGACCTGGGTGCGGTATCGGCCGTCGATGAATACACCCGCAATTTCGGACAATGCCGCACAGAAGCCGGCCGAACCGGTAAAGCCCGTCAGCCATGCCAGCCGTTCATCGCGTGTGGCCACATACTCGCCCTGATGCGCATCTGCGCGTGGGATCAGAAAACCGTCCAACCCATCCTGCGCCATCTGGGATCGCAAAGCGGCCAGTCTGGGCGGTCCCTGTTCCGGACGTGCAGTGACTGCAAAGGACTGAAACATGTGACACCTCTCGTAAACGGGGGGCAGTCCCCTTCATCTTTTGAAAAATACTCCTGCCGGAGGCAGGGCCAGCGTCAGCTGGCCCTTTTCATCCCCATCACGCGTGCACGTGCCCGAGGATCGCTGTCGAACAATGCCGCCAGCTGTTCAGTCATCGCACCTGCCAGCTGTTCGACATCCGTGATTGTTACCGCGCGGTCGTAGTATCGGGTTACATCGTGGCCGATGCCGATGGCCAAAAGCTCGACCATCTTGCGTTTTTCGACCATCCCGATCACGTCGCGTAGGTGTTTTTCCAGATAATTGGCAGGGTTAACGCTGAGAGTTGAATCATCAACAGGCGCACCGTCCGAGATCACCATCAGGATCTTGCGCTGCTCGCGTCGCGCAAGCATCCGGCGATGCGCCCATTCCAGTGCTTCGCCATCGATGTTCTCTTTCAGCAGGCCTTCTTTCATCATCAAACCCAAGTTAGGTCGCGCTCGACGCCACGGGGCATCCGCACCTTTATAGATGATGTGGCGCAGATCGTTCAGACGCCCCGGCTGTTGCGGGCGACCGTCATTCAGCCATGCCTCACGTGCCTGGCCGCCTTTCCAAGCGCGCGTAGTAAAGCCAAGGATTTCGACCTTCACATTACAGCGCTCCAGCGTACGGGCCAGAACATCGGCACAGATCGCCGCGATCGAGATCGGGCGACCGCGCATCGAGCCCGAGTTATCCAGCAGCAGCGTCACCACTGTATCGCGGAACTCGGTGTCTTTCTCGACCTTGAAGCTTAGCGGCGTGGTCGGGTTGGCCACAACGCGCGCCAGACGACCGGCATCAAGAATGCCTTCCTCGCGGTCGAACTCCCAGCTGCGGTTCTGTTGCGCCTGCAACCGGCGCTGCAGCTTGTTCGCCAGACGGCTGACGGCACCCTTTAGCGGCTCAAGCTGCTGATCCAGATAGGCGCGCAGCCTCTCCAACTCGGCAGGCTCGGCCAGATCCTCGGCTGCGATCTCCTCGTCATAAGTGCCAAGGTAAACCTTGTAGTCCGGATCGGCCTCGGATGCAGGCGGTAGGGTAGGCGGCTCCATCGGGGCCTCGCCCTCGGGCATCTCGGCCTCATCGCCCATCTCATCCTCGGCCATCTCGTCCATCGAGACCTGGGCCTGAGATTGGTCCTGCTGCTCTTCCTGCGTTTGCTCGGGTGTCGCGTCGGCGTCCTGCTCGTCCTGATCATCCTGACCGGTGCTGTCGGGATCGGGCTGTTCTTCTGCGTCGTCCTCGGCCTGATCTTCCTGATCTTCGTCCAGTTCGTCCGGATCATCGCCCAACTGGTCGCCGTATCCCAAATCCTTGATCATCTGGCGGGCGAATTTAGCGAATTCGGCCTGATCCGAGAGGATCTCCTGCAGGTTCTCCAGTGTGCCGCCAGCTTGCTCTTCGATGAAACCGCGCCACAGGTTCATGATGTTCTCAGCCGCTGGCGGCAGGTCGCGACCGGTCGCCAAGTGACGGATCAGATAACCCGCGGCCACCGACAAGGGGGCATCTGCAGGCTGTTTGCACTGGTCGTAACCGCGGCGCAGTGCTTCGTGCCCGATCTTGACATCGATGTTTGATGCGGTGCCGGGCATATCCCGCGCGCCCATCGCCTCACACCGGGCAACTTCCATGGCCTCATAAAGATCCCGCGCCATATCACCCGGAGGGGCATAGCGATTATGGGTCGCATCGTCATGATATCGGCGCTGCAACGCCAAAGCATCTGCCGTACCGCGCGCCAGCAAAACCTCTTCGCGGGTCATCCGCCGAGAAACCTGTGGCAAACGCATCGACTCGCCCGACAAGCCAGAGGGGTCGACGGTATAGCTCACCGAAAGCTCGGGATCGTCAGCCATCACCTTGGTGGCTTCGGCCAGAGCCTTTTTGAACGGATCAGCGGGGTTGTCGTTTGGTTTGCTCATCGGGCAGGTCCGGTCTTGTTCTGTCGCGGCAACGTAGAGCTATTCCGGGGCCTTGACCATAGGGCCAACCCCCTTTTCCCATCGAACCAGCACACCGCTACAGCATGTTCTTATGCACTCAGATACCCTTGCCCCGGTCAACTAACAGTTCCAGCCGCACACAGGCCGGTTAGGAGTTACTCAGGTAGCGTAACTTCCTGGGTGTTTTTCGAGTAGAAGCCGCGACCATACCTAATAGTAATAGCGCGCGTGAATTCCGCACATGCAATTGTATGGGCGACAAGAAGCCTGCCTTCGCGAACATTGTAAGGTGTACCATCGTTAAGTTTGATTGGTGCCCAGTAGGTTTCGCCTTGGCTTCGCCAGTTTTTTTCCCAGCCGAGTGCTACTTTTTGCGCATCTGCGAGAACCAACATTCCGCCTATGGCCTCAAGAATCCAGTCGGCGGGTAGGTTGGTCTGAGTTGTGTCGCCATAGTAGTATTCGCGTGGCTTGGAGGACAAGTTGGCTAACTTCGAACCAACTAGTCCAGCTAGTGCGTTGGCATAGTTCACAGCTACACAGTGTTTGATCTTCTCGACTTCTGAAGCACCCGCCGGAAAAACGGTAGAAGGTAGTTCTGCGTGCGCCAGAGAGGGCAGCGACATTAACGCTGCACCTATCGTTAGCCTTATCACCAATTAGCCCAGACTAACACTCGCCGCGCTTTCCGGCAGTTCCTCGTCGAAGCAACGCTGATAGAACTCGGCAACCGTCTGACGCTCCAACTCATCGCATTTGTTCAGGAACGACAGGCGGAAGGCATAGCCCACATCGCGGAAAATCTCGGCGTTCTGCGCCCAGTTGATCACGGTCCGGGGGCTCATGACAGTCGACAGGTCACCGTTCATGAAGGCGGTCCGGGTCAGGTCGGCGACGGTGACCATCTGGCTGACGGTCTTGCGGCCCTTTTCGGTGTTGTAATGCGGCGCCTTGGACAGAACGATCATCGTCTCGGCATCGTGGCTGAGGTAGTTCAGCGTCGAGACCAGAGACCAACGGTCCATCTGTGCCTGGTTGATCTGCTGCGTACCGTGGTAGAGGCCGGTAGTGTCGCCCAGACCCACAGTGTTCGCAGTGGCGAACAGGCGGAAGTTCGGGTTCGGCGTGATGATCTCGTTCTGGTCCAGCAGGGTCAGTTTACCGTCATGTTCCAGAACACGCTGGATCACGAACATCACGTCTGCACGACCCGCGTCGTATTCGTCGAACACTATTGCAACGGGGTTCCGCAGAGCCCAGGGCAGGATGCCTTCGTGAAACTCGGTCACCTGTTTGCCATCACGCAGTTTGATCGCGTCCTTACCGATCAAGTCGATCCGGCTGATGTGGCTGTCGAGGTTGACACGGACGGCGGGCCAGTTCAGCCGGGCCGCGACCTGTTCAATATGGGTCGATTTGCCCGTACCGTGATAGCCTTGGATCATCACACGCCGATTGTGCGAAAAGCCTGCCAGAATGGCCAGTGTAGTTTCGGGGTCAAACTTGTAGGTCGGGTCGATCGCGGGTACGCGGTCACTGCGGTCAGCAAAGCCCTTGATCGCCATGTCGGTTTCAATACCGAACACGTCACGGACCGAAATTTCTTCGGTGGGTTTTGCGTTTACGTCGATCGATCCGTCAGCCATTCGCCTTGTCCTTATCCTTTGCCCCGCGTTGCCGGGTTTGAACTCGTGTGTGGTGCAACATATTGCGGGCAAGGGCAAGGGAAAGCCGTGCTGGTAGGTACTTAGGCGGATGTTTCTTTGAAACTGGCCTTATCGACGTTGCGTCCAATGTCTCGAGCTAATCTTTCAAATCTTGGACAGCTCGAATTTTGGGTCCAGAACGCCGCCACGCAGTCCCGTGAAGCATTAACATTGCAATAATAAGATATGATGAGTTAAATATGCATATATGATTGTGCAAAAGCGGTTCCCGATTTTGTTTTTAAGAGTGTAGGTAATAATGTCGCTAGTAATCACAGGTCCGACTTCTATCTCGATCCCCAGTGGGTCGAGCTCGGTTGCGGAGCAGTATACCACGACCAAAGCTGTGACGTGGAGCGTGACCGTAACTGGCAATGGTGGATTGGATCCTTCCGACTACACTGTTTCGATTTCACCGAGCGGAGTTCTGACCGTTGAGCTTACTGAGGGGGCAGACATTCCCCCGAACACGCAGCTCACGGTTCTAATACGCGCGACGACGGGGAACCCGGGAAATGGTAACAATGCCTCTCTCAGTGTGACAGTCGACCTTCCTGCCGGAACAGTGCCATGTTTCGTAAAGGGCACTTTGATAGAAACCGAAAAAGGCCCTTGCCCTGTCGAAGAACTGTCGGTTGGGGACAAAGTTCGCGTTTCCAGCGGTGCGCTGTTGCCTATCCTTTGGATTGGCAAAAAGACCATGAGCGCGGAAGCGTTGCAGCGAAACCCGCGATTGCGCCCTGTTTGCATCCAGAAAGGGGCAATCGGGGACCGTTTGCCTGATCGTGATCTATACGTGTCTCCACAGCATAGGATTGTTCTCGAAGGGTGGCGCGCCGAATTGCTGTTTGGAGAGCCCAGAGTTTTTGCTGCGGCAATTCATTTGGTCAATGACAAAACAATTCGACAAGTGCGGTCCGATGAGGCCGTGACGTATTTCCACGTTGCCTGTGATCGCCATGCGATACTGATTTCGCATGGTTTGCCGACAGAAAGCTTGTTTCTGGGCGACATGGCGCTTTTGTCATTCGATCGCGAAGATGTCGAGGAGTTTGGTATGCTATTCCCGGATCGTTTCAGCCCTAAACCCACTTTGGAACAAACTCGCGTGCGGTGCCTAAAGCGCCTCGAAACAGAGGCGCTTTTGCGCATGTACGGTCGTCGATAAGCCGACTACCTAAAGTTCCGGCTGTCCTTGATCTGATCCCACGCCCAGACGACCTCTTGCAACTGCTCTTCCTGGGAACGGTCGCCGCCGTTCATGTCAGGGTGCAGCACCTTGATCAGCTTTTTGTACGCTTTGCGCACCTCGGCCTTGGTCCAGCTGTCGTTGGCTTCCAGAATTTCGATCGCGCGGCGTTCCGTGGGGGGCAGGCGACGACCGCCACCACCTGACGTGCGCCCTTTGTTTTGGGTGCTGTTTGCGCCAAGTACCTGATGCGGGTCTTCGATGCCCAGACGCGCCCATGCGCGCGCTTCGGGATCGCCCATTGGCTTTGTTTCGCGCTCCCACACTTTGTCCTTGGAGCGCTGGGCGTTCAGCTCGGCCTCGGTGGTGCCGTCAAAGAAGTTCCATTTGTTGTTGTATTCGCGAACGTGCTGCTGGCAGAACCAGAAAAAGTCGTCCAGAACGTCAGGGGCCTTGGGTGCACGGAACTTGCCCGGTTCTTCGCAACCTTCGTGATCGCAGATACGCGTCGAGGTTTCAGACGCGCCCGACATTCCGCGACGCCCGCGCGGGTTCTTTTTCTTCGAAGTGGATACGGACATATCAAATCCGAAGGGGTCTGACTTCACCATGTGCTCATCCTTAAGAACGCATCTTTTCGACTCGGAGGCAGCAGTTTAGTCTAAGCAGCCGAAAGTAGAAGAGGGGGGGCGGTAAAATTTTCGCCCGTGAGCAAAAAAATGACTGTTACCGACGAGATCCGAACCTGCCTGATGGCAGCCTTTGAACCGCGTGAGCTGGAAGTCGTGGATGACAGCGAAAGCCACCGAGGACACGCCGGGTTTCAAGAGGGCGGCGAAAGTCATTTCAACGTCCGTATTCGTGCCAGCGCTTTTCAGGGTCTATCCCGCGTCGCCCGCCACCGGGCCGTACATAAGGCACTGGGTGACATCGTGCCCCGCATTCATGCGCTGGCGCTGGATATTGATACCTGAACAGGCCCTTTGGTCGGTGCCTAGGCGACCAGAGAAATGGCCCTGTTAACCGCGATTCCCTGATTCACCGCGCGATAGGTGGGAAAAGGCAGCCGGTGCGTCGCATCAATGTCTCGCTGTATCCACTCTTGCTCTTCCAGGCGATGAAGCGACGTCGAAAGTGCGCGATCGGAAATCGTGATCAGACCGGATTTGAGGGTCGAGAACCGTTGGGGCCTGTCGGTCAGTGCTAGAATAGGTGCCGTCCAACTGCGTCTGAGTAACGCGAAATCAGCGTCATCAGGCACGGCATTCACGATTCGGCTGGCGATTTCGGCCGCAGTTTCACCCGTTTGGGTCAATTGAAACTCGGGACGCAACGGATGACCGTGGCCGGGATTCCGTTCCAGAAAACCCAATTGAATCAAATGGTCAAGGCTTTGTGCAAAAGCGGTTCTGCCGGCGCTTGTCGCAGCCAGTAGCGGTGCCTGTCGTCCCGGCATGCCTTCATGCATCAACGCCAGAATGTTCAGGGACCAGGCGCGGGATGTAAGCTTGACAAGAATCATTATGTCCATAAAGTATAGTTACCTTAATTTTCGACAAAAGGATAGTTCAATGCCACTCGTTTCACTGGAAAACACGATCACGCTCGCCATGTCCGTGCAAGACAGGCATGTCAGTGCCGAATGGTATCAGGCCAAGCTGGGGTTTGAGCTGATCCACCACATTGACGAGGCCGGTTGGAGCGAGATGAAGACCAAAACTGACGGTGTGACCTTGGGCCTGGGTGAACAGGCCGAGCCTGCGCCGGGTAATACGGTGCCGGTGTTCGGGGTGTCGGATATTGCGACGGCGCGTCAGGCGCTCGAGTCCTCGGGCGTCAGGTTCGATGGGGCGACTGAAACGATCGAGGGTATGGTCAGCACCGCGACGTTCTACGACCCGGACGGCAATGCACTGATGCTGGCGCAGGATCTGAGCCAAGCGGCAAACGCTGCTGAGTAATTCAGCTGTTGGCTATGAAAACGCGGAGCAGACCGCTTAGGTCTGCTCTTTGTCCTTTTCGGACAGGTCCGTGGGCTTCAAGGTCAATGGCGGATCTTTGACCTCTTCTGAAATCGGTGCAGGGGCCTGCACTTCTTCTGGTCCGGGCACTGGCTGAGCCACGGGCGCATCATCGCTGTCCTCAACCGGCTCACGTGCTGAAGAAAACTCAACTGCAACCTCTCGCCGAAACACCAGAACATTGCGCCAGTTCACGGTGGAACTGGTCAGGCCTGCGCGTTCCTCGCTGGGCAAAAGTTCCGCACGCTGGTAATCCCAGCCATCCTGCCCCATCTGATTCAGTATCTGTTCGATCGACACTGCAAACCGCCCTTCGGCAGTTTTGACGCCCTTGGCCTTGGTGCCTTTTTGTGGGGCGGGGACAACTTTGTATTCGTAGCGCTGCATCAGATTTTCCTGGTTGCCGATCCCCAGCAATCTAACATGTTGTCGGGTTTCGAACAGTCATCATCGCCCTTTGGGCAAATTCTGTTTTGTCTGTTGCGCCCCGCGCGCGGGACCGGCAAAGTCCGCGCCAGACGCACGGACCTTGCCGTTGCAGTTTCATGAACCGAAAGGCTTACGAGCTCAGCTTTTTGCTGACCAACTCATTGACGGCCTTGGGGTTCGCCTTGCCACCGGTTGCTTTCATGACCTGACCAACAAACCAGCCTGCCAATTTCGGGTTCACCTTGGCTTTTTCGACCTGCGATGGGTTGGCCGCGATGATTTCGTCCAGCGCAGTTTCGATGGCACCGGTGTCGGTAACTTGTTTCATGCCGCGTTCTTCAACGATCTGCGCCGGGTCGCCGCCTTCGGTGTAGACAATCTCGAACAGATCCTTAGCGATCTTGCCAGAAATGGCGTCTGAGGCGATCAGGTCGATGATCCCACCCAGCTGCGCAGGCGAGACCGGCGAGGCGGTGATGTCGTGGTCTTCTTTCTTCAGGCGGCCAAACAGTTCGTTGATGACCCAGTTCGCCGCCAGTTTACCGTTGCGGCCTTTGGCGACCTCTTCGAAATAGGCAGCCGACTCTACTTCGGCCGTCAGAACCGACGCATCGTAATCCGTCAGACCGAAGGTGCCAATAAAACGCGCCTTTTTGGCATCCGGTAGTTCCGGAAGCCTGGCTGCGATGTCATCAACCCACGCCTGTTCAATTTCCAGGGGCAGCAGGTCAGGGTCGGGGAAATAGCGGTAATCATGCGCTTCTTCCTTTGACCGCATCGAGCGTGTCTCACCCTTGTCCGGATCATACAGGCGGGTTTCCTGATCGACAGTACCGCCACCTTCGACGATGGCAATCTGACGCCGGGCCTCGACCTCGATCGCTTGCTGGATAAAGCGCATCGAGTTCATGTTCTTGATCTCGCAACGCGTACCCAGATGCGAGAAGTCCTGCGTTTCCTGATACTTTTCATAGGCACCGGGCAAGCAGATCGAAACATTGACGTCCGCCCGCAAGTTGCCGTTTTGCATGTTGCCATCGCAGGTACCCAGATAACGAAGAATCTGGCGCATCTTGGCGATGTAGGCCGCTGCTTCTTCGGGGCCGCGAATATCGGGGCGGCTGACGATCTCCATCAGGCAAACACCGGTCCGGTTCAGGTCGACAAAGGACATATGCGGGTCCATGTCATGGATCGATTTGCCTGCGTCCTGTTCCATGTGGATGCGTTCAATTCGCACCATGCGCGCGGTGCCGTCGCCCATTTCCACCAGCACTTCACCTTCGCCCACGATGGGCTGGTACAGCTGAGAAATCTGGTAACCCTGCGGCAGGTCCGGATAAAAATAATTCTTGCGGTCAAAGGCCGATACCAGGTTGATATCCGCCTTCAGGCCCAGACCGGTTCGTACCGCCTGTTCAACGCAGTATTCGTTGATCACCGGCAGCATTCCCGGCATCGCCGCGTCCACGAATGCCACGTTCGAATTTGGCTCGGCCCCGAATTGAGTCGATGCTCCCGAGAACAGCTTGGCATTGGACGAGACCTGCGCATGCACCTCCATCCCGATGACCAGTTCCCAATCGTGCTTGGCCCCGGCAATGGTTTTGGGTTTGGGCATTTCGTATGTCAGGTCGAGCATGGCGCGCCTCATTTCCGCAGAAGTCTAAGCCTGCGTATTAGGCCCGGCACGGCCTAGGGGCAAGGGGGAATCAGTGCCCGGACAGGCGCAAACCCGTCGGAGTAAACGTCACATCCAATCCGCTGCGCAGCTCATCGCGGAACAGATCGCCAATTGCACGCAGGGCATCGCGCTGCCCGCGGGCCGCGAACCGTTCGGGTGAATTGATCCGAACACTGTTGTTGAACCCATTTGCTGCATGGGCCCAAATCAACGGGTGCAGTTCTGTCAGGTGATCGCGGATCAGCCAGTTTGCAGCCTGGTGTATCTGGCTGCGCACCAGATCAGCCTTGTCGCACTGGCCAGCACCGTTCTGGATCGTGATGGCGCAGTAGGCAGACAACATGTTGACGGTTTGCTGGTCAGGACGCCGACGGAGAATATCGTGCATGCCTTCCAGGAAGAAATCGACATCCAGACGCGCGCAGGCCTCTTCGTCCAGGGCAATTGCGTCGAACTGAACCCAAGTATAGCCTCCGGCCCCCCAGATGTCCCGGGTCTGAGCCGCCATACGCAGCGCCTGGACCTCGAGCTCGCCATAGCTTCCGAACCAGCGCGGCAGTAGGTGCGTCCCCATCGCGCGCATGTGCCGATGATTCAACGGGTCGAGCTTAATCAACCGCTCGTATTCATCCGCCACCCGTGTGTTGGCTCTACGCTGACCTGCCAAAATTGCGCAGCCAGCCGAGGCGACAATGGGGCTGTCCGCTGCGGCCTCGCGACAATTGGGAAGGATTGCAGCTGCCCGATCGAAATGGGCGGCGCAGCGGGATTGGTGCAGCGAGGGCAGGGTTGCTTCGTTCGTCGTACCGCGCCATGCCCATGCCATATCAATGTGGGCCAAAGCGACAACCAAGGCGATCATCGGGTAACCCGAATGCGCGCGCATCTCGTCTTCCAATTCGGAAATGCCGCTCAGGACGTCAAACTCTGATAGCGCTTTGGCATCGGACAGCGCATGTTCTGCCGCCAGAACCACATCGGCCCGCGCCCCAAACGCCAGCAATTCCGCGACAGGCATGCCGTCGGGTGCAGTTTCCCGTGCGTCGTCTGCTTTGTGCATCAGGTCGGACAATTCTGCCCAGCGATCCTGCCTGGCGAGGAAACGGCCTTTTTCTATCGAGCTGCGCCCAATCTCATCCTGGGCCTGAACATCAGCCAATGGGATGTTCAGTTGCCCTTGGTCCGGTAACACGGGCGAAACAGCCGGGTCAGCGAAATACGCGCCGGATGCAGCGGGATGAGCAATAGAAAATCGGGAACGGGACGAACGGTCCCTAAAAAACCAGAACATGGCGGCACTCAAAACAAACAAACCAGAAACTTGAGGGTAAGAGCTTTGCCGTAATCGGTGTCAAATTCAAGGTCTTTGAAGGGGACCGGTTAGCATTTGCCTCTAATCTTTCAAAAATGAACCTATTGTTTCAAAATGTGACGAAGTGATGACGTTCAATTCGAAAACCAGCCTGTTGCAGGGCCTGTTCGAAGTCCCTGTGGTGCGGAGACGACTCATCAGGTAGCCGAATCCGCTTGCCGGATGTCAGAACCAGAGAAACGCGCACCGAGAAATCCCAACGCGTGTCAAAGCGAACATAATCAATGTCCGAACGATCAATTTCGGCCTCACGGGTGCCGGTAAACCAGCGCAGTTTGTTTTGATCAAGAACCAGCCCTGCGCTGGTGTTCTGAGCAATATCCCAAATGGCCGGTAACGTAGGCAACGCCAACAGCGCCATCAGCCACCATCCCGCGTCGAACAGGATCACAAGTGCCAACAAGGCCGCGTAAACGCAGATCAGGACACCGACAGTGCGCGGTGCCCGGTTCTGACGTGTAAACGTGAATTCCGTCATGCGGTGAGAATGCGCGAAACCATTTCGGTCGTGTCGCGTGACAGGTCAGGCGTTTCTGCGATGCGGGTCAGCTGTGCGCGGATCAGGTCCTGACGGTTCGCGTCATAGCGTTTCCAGGTCTGGAAGGCCGAACACATCCGCGCCGTGGTCTGCGGATTGACAGGGTCCAGTTTGATCAGCCAGTCGGCCAGCAACGCATAACCCGCTCCATCTTCGCGGTGGAAACCGGCGTGGTTCATAGCCAGCGCCCCCATCACGGCCCGGAACCGGTTGGGGTTTTTCCAGTTGAAATCGGTGTGCTCGGTCAGGGTGCGGGCGATGTCTGCCGTGGTCGCTGGCGAGGCCATCCCGACCTGAAGGGCAAACCATTTGTCCATCACCAGACGGTCGTGCTGCCATTGTTCGTAGAACGCAGAAAGCTCGGCCTCACCCTTGCTTGCGCGCAGCAGGCAGGACAGGGCGCTCAGTTGCTGTGTCATGTTGCCAGCCGCCGCGTATTGCTCGGCTGCCATTGCCGCACCATCAAGCCGTGACGTCAGGGCCAGTGCGGCATTGCCAAGCGAACGTTTGCCGGCTTGGTCTGCATCGGGACTGTATGGTGCCTCGATCAAGGTTTCGCTGTGCAAGCGCGGTAGCAGGTCCTGAACGTGCTGGGCTGTTGCCTGCCGCAGTGTCTCTACCGCTGTCCAGATCGCCATCGGGTCAGGTGTTTCGCCCCGGTCGGACAACGCCGCCGCCAGCTCGGATTGCGAAGGCAGACCCAGCATCAGGGCGCGATACGCCGGGTCCAGATCGCCGTCGCGGAGAACGGCCAACACCCCGTCCAGGTAATCCGCACCCGGCGTTGCGTCTTCCAGGATCATGCGCAACAGCGTGTCCTGCGCCAAAGACCGTCCCGCCTGCCACCGATTGAAAGGATCGGTGTCGTGGGCCAGAAGGAAGGCGCGTTCGGCGTCAGTGTGATCGTGCTCAAGGATCACAGGGGCCGAGAAATCTCGCAGGATCGAGGCCACAGGTTTTGCCGCCAGCCCGGTAAACTGGAAGCTTTGTTCCGCCTCGGTCAGTTCCAGAATCTCGGTTGCGCGCACCTCGTCCCCGTTTTGGCCAAGCAGACCTACAGCGACGGGGATCACTTGCGGCAGCTTTTCAGATTGCCCAGGTGTTTCTTCGGTGTGCTGCGCCAATGTCATCGTATATGTGCCGTCATTCCAATCTTCGCTCACTGTCACACGCGGCGTGCCAGATTGGCTGTACCAGCGCTTGAATTGGCTCAGATCGCGGCCGGTGGTGTCCTCAAACACCTTGATCCAGTCTTCAATGGTGCAGGCCTGCCCATCGTGACGATCGAAATACAAATCCAAAGCCTTGGTGTAGGCCTCATCACCAACCAGACGTTTCAGCATGCCGATGACCTCGGCACCTTTTTCGTAGACGGTCGCGGTGTAGAAGTTGTTGATTTCCTGAAAACTCTCGGGCCGAACGGGATGCGACAAGGGCCCGTTATCTTCGGGGAACTGCCGCGCGCGCAGGTCGATGGCGTCCTCAATCCGCTTTACCGGGGCCGAGCGCAAATCTGACGTAAACTGCGCATCCCGGAAAACGGTCAGTCCTTCTTTCAGGCACAGTTGGAACCAGTCGCGGCAGGTGATCCGGTTGCCGGTCCAGTTGTGGAAATACTCATGCGCGATGATCGCCTCGATCCGTTCAAAATTTGCGTCGGTCGAGGTTTCAGGGCTGGCCAGAACAGCGGATGAGTTGAAGATATTCAACCCCTTGTTCTCCATCGCGCCCATGTTGAAATCGTCCACGGCAACGATGTTGAAAACGTCCAGATCGTATTCCCGACCATAGACGTCTTCGTCCCATTTCATGGACTTCCTCAGGGCTTCCATACCGAAATCGCATTTACCTTCATCGCCGGGACGGACCCAGAGGTTCAGCTCCACATCGCGACCCGACATGGTGGTGAACTGGCCGGGATGGGCGATCAACTCGCCCGCGACCAGCGCGAACAGGTAAGCGGGTTTGGGCCACGGGTCGGTCCATTCTGCCCAGCCTTCGCCTTTGCCCGAGGGGTTGCCGTTGGACAGCAGTACAGGAAGGTCGCCGTTGATGCGCACGGTAAAGGTGGACATTACATCGGGGCGGTCGGGGTAGAAGGTGATCTTGCGGAACCCTTCCGCCTCGCACTGGGTGCAGTACATGCCGTTCGACATATAAAGCCCTTCGAGGGCGGTGTTGTTTCCCGGGTCGATCTCGACCTCGGCCTCCCAGATAAATGGCGCGTCGGGGGCGGCAACGGTCAGGCCCTTGTCGGTAATCTCGGGGGTAATATCCGCACCGTCGATGGATGCGCGGATCAGCTTGAGGTCTTCGCCGTGCAGGAAGAACGTCTTGTCGCTGGCCTCCGGGTTCGGGTGAAATGCAATGCGAGAGGTGACGCGGGTTGCGTGGGCGGCGAGGTCGAACGTCAGGTGCACGCTGTCCACCAAATAACCAAAGGGTGTGTAGTCTTTCAGATAGATCGTCGTTGGGGCAGCGTCGCGCATCAGGGGCCTCGCGTGATTTTGTGTTTGCGCGAACGTATGGGCTGTGGCGGTTGGCTGCAAGCGGTGCGATCCGCGCGCCGGAATGTCCCGAAAATTGATTTTGGTAAGTCTTTTTGACCGCGACGCTGCGGCGCACGTTGCCTATCGGAAACTTTCGTCCTAAATGCTGACGGCATACAGTCGTGCACATTCCCGGGAGAAACAAAATGAGCAGCAGACAGGCGCGCAGCGGATTGCAGGTGGATACGGTTCTGGCCGAGTTCATCGAAGGCCAAGCCCTGCCGGGAACCGGTGTCACAGCAGATGCCTTCTGGGATGGACTGGCGCGCATGGTCGCCGAGCTTGGCCCCAAGAACCGCGCCTTTCTGGCCAAGCGGCAGGACATTCAGGGCAAGGTCGATGCATGGCATCTTGAGCGCCAAGGGCAGGACCACGATGCCGAGGCCTATCAGGCTTTCCTGCACGAGATCGGCTATCTGGTTGAGGAAGGTGCGGATTTCCAGATTGAAACCGCCAATGTCGACCCCGAGATCGCCTCGATCCCCGGACCGCAGCTTGTTGTTCCGATTACCAATGCGCGTTTTGCGCTGAACGCAGCCAATGCACGTTGGGGCAGCCTTTACGATGCGCTTTACGGAACGGACGCGATGGGTGATCTGCCCGCGGCTGGCGGCTACGACGCAGCGCGGGGCGCGCGGGTGATTGCATGGGCCAAAGGGTTCTTGGATGACGCTGTGCCGCTGGCTTTCGGGTCATGGGCTGATGTCTCAGATCTGAGCGTACAGGACGGCGCGCTGATGCCAACTCTGGCCAATCCTAAACAATTTGTTGGATACGACGGAGATCCGGGCAAACCGGATGCGGTACTGCTCTGCAACAACGGGTTGCACATTCAGATCAGGATCGACGGACACAGCGCTATCGGGGCCACTGATCCGGCGCATATTGCTGATATGCGTTTGGAATCGGCCTTGTCGACCATCATGGATTGCGAGGATTCGGTCGCTTGCGTCGATGCCACTGACAAGGTGGTGGCATACGGTAACTGGCTTGGGTTGATGAAGGGTGACCTGACCGAAGAGGTGAACAAGGGCAACACGACTTTCACCCGCAAACTTGCCAAGGACCTAAGCTTTACAACGGCATCCGGTGAGGCAGGCAGCTTGAAGGGGCGTTCGCTGATGCTGATCCGCAACGTCGGGCATTTGATGACAAACCCTGCTGTGTTGGATGAACAGGGCAATGAGATCGGCGAAGGGTTGATGGATGCGCTCTGCACGACGCTGATCGCCATGCACGATCTTAAGCGTGACGGCGGAAATTCTGTCCAAGGCTCGGTCTATGTGGTGAAACCCAAAATGCACGGCCCGAAAGAAGTGGCGTTCTCGGTCGAGATTTTTGACATGGTCGAAGACATCCTTGGCCTGCCGCGCAATACCGTGAAGCTGGGTATCATGGATGAAGAACGCCGTACGTCGGTCAACCTCAAGGAATGCATCCGCGCTGCGAAATCGCGGGTGGCCTTCATCAACACCGGTTTTCTTGACCGGACTGGGGATGAGATTCACACCTCGATCGAAGCTGGGCCAATGCTGCCTAAGGGCGACATCAAGAACACGCCGTGGATTGCGTCTTACGAAGATCGCAACGTAGATATTGGTTTGGCCTGCGGCCTGAAGGGCAAGGCGCAGATTGGTAAGGGCATGTGGGCTATGCCCGACCGGATGGGTGATATGCTGGAGCAGAAGATCGGCCACCCGAAATCCGGCGCGACATGCGCCTGGGTGCCGTCGCCGACAGCCGCGACATTGCACGCGACGCATTATCACAAGGTCGACGTGCTGGCGCGCCAGGATGAACTGGCTGCCGGTGGCGCGCGGGGGACGCTGGGGGATTTGCTGACCATTCCGTTGCTGGGCGGTCGAAACCTCAGCGAGAACGAGATCACCCGCGAGATCGAGAACAACGCGCAGGGCATTCTTGGATACGTGGTGCGCTGGGTTGATCAGGGTGTTGGCTGTTCGAAAGTGCCGGATATCAGCGATGTCGGTCTGATGGAGGATCGCGCGACCTGTCGGATTT
This sequence comes from Ruegeria sp. AU67, assembly GCF_900312795.1. NCBI lineage: Bacteria > Pseudomonadati > Pseudomonadota > Alphaproteobacteria > Rhodobacterales > Roseobacteraceae > Ruegeria > Ruegeria sp. AU67. Next base: position 7,253 of record NZ_OMPH01000030.1, on the reverse strand, counting down.
CATCTCAGGCGCTGGCCAACTGGTTGCACCATGATGTTGTATCGGAAGGGCAGGTCATGGCTGCGATGCAAAAAATGGCCGCTGTGGTGGACCGCCAGAACGAAAATGACGCAGACTATCGCCCGTTGGCACCTGGTTTCGACGGAATTGCTTTCCAAGCGGCCTGTGATCTGGTCTTCAAGGGGCGTGTGCAACCCTCGGGCTATACCGAGCCGGTCCTGCATGCCCGCCGGTTGGAACTGAAAGCCAGCCTTTAAACCAACAGGAACGATAGGACACGATATGGGAGTTTCCCTCCGCAAAGCCCGCACCATCATCCGAAAGACCCTTGAGAAGGGGCACGAAATGGAGCTGAAACCCCTTTCTGTCGTCGTTCTTGATGCAGGCGGCTACGTGATCGCATTTGAACGCGAAGACGGCGCTTCCCCCGGTCGGTTCGCGATTGCGCATGGCAAGGCATATGGCTCGGTGATGCTTGGCCTGGCCGGCACAGCGCAGATGCAGCGGGCCGAGGCGCAGGCCTATTTCATGGCAGCTGTGAATGGCGTCTATGGCGGGCAGGTCGTGCCAGTTCCGGGTGGTGTGTTGCTGCGCGACAAAAAGGGCGCAGTGATCGGTGCGGTCGGCGTGACCGGCGATACGTCCGACAATGATGCCGCAGCGGCATTGGCCGGGATCGAAACTGCCGGCCTGATTGGCGAGATCTGAACTTGATGACTGGCGGAGAGCCTTTTGGGCTCTCCGACCCAATGCGATGTTCGTGCAAAGCCACAAAAACGGGCAATGGCCAAAGTACCAGACAAAGCGCGATCATTTTCCAACATGTGCACAGTTGAACAAGAGCTTGCGCTGACACGCAGGGCCTGTGCTATTGCGCGCTGTTCTTGCTGTCGATAGTTTTTGGAAAGCAAACATAAAACGCAGGAACGCAGCATGTCTCGACCCGTCGTCGGTATCATCGGCAACTCGTATTTGATGAATGATCAATATCCGACCCATGCCGGTGGCACGATGAACTCGGACGCGGTTGCCAATGTGTCGGACTGTCTGCCACTGCTGATCCCAGCCGATCCGCGCTATGTCTCGGTCGATGAGCTGCTTGAGGTCTGCGACGGGTTTCTGCTGACCGGCGGGCGCCCGAATGTCCACCCCGAGGAATACGGCGAGTCCGCGACTGAGGCCCATGGCGAATTTGACCGGGCGCGCGATGCGATCACATTGCCGCTGGTGCGGGCCTGTGTGGAACGCGGGCAGCCCTTCTTTGGCATCTGCCGAGGGTTCCAAGAAGTCAACGTGGCGATGGGCGGGACACTATACCCGGAAATCCGCGAGCTGCCGGGTCGGATGAACCACCGCATGCCGCCTGATGGGACCCTGGAAGAGAAATTTGCCCTGCGTCATGTCGTTGCGCTGAACGAGGGCGGAGTATTCCACCGCCTGATGGGCGCGACCGAAGTGATGACGAACACCTTGCACGGGCAGGGGATCAAATCGGTTGGGCGTCGGGTTGTGATTGATGGTCAAGCCCCCGATGGAACGCCCGAGGCGATATTCATTCAGGACGCGCCCGGATTCACGTTGTCAGTGCAATGGCACCCGGAATGGGACGCCGAAAATGATCCCGTGTCACGCCCTTTGTTCAAGGCATTCGGTGCTGCTGTACATGCATGGGCAACCGGGTCGGATAGGGCGTTGGTCCAACAATCCGCGTAAGTCCTGCGCCGATCCGAGAGAGAGGGTTCGGACCGGCGCAGCACGATCAAACCAGCAGATTGAACTGATTGATCAAAGGCAGAGTGCGGGCGCGCTCACCCGCCAGGTCAAAAAGGGCATTGCCAAGGGCCGGCATGGACGGGGGTGTCCCCGGTTCGCCAACGCCACCCATGTGGTGGTTGGTTTCCAGAATTTTCACCTGGGTCACTGGAGCATTGTGCATCCGCAGAGCGTCGTAGTCGGGGAAGTTGTACTGTTCGACCTCACCGTCCGAGAATGTGATCTCACCCATCACGGCCGCCGTCAGGCCATAGATCATGCCGCCGAACATCTGCGCCTCGACTGTGCCGGGGTCCAGGGCCAGACCCACGTCACAAGCGATCCATGCCTTAGCGATACGGATGGTGCCATCTTCGTCGACGACCTCGATCACCTGAGCGACCGGCGTGCCAAAACTATAGGTCATCGCCACACCGCGCCCGACACCGTCAGGGGTTTCTCCGGTCCAGCCGGACATCTCTTTCACGGCCTGTAGGCAGCCTGCCGATGGCGCGTGCTCGGCCTTGGCCAATTCCAATCGGAACTCCAGCGGGTCACGACCTGCGGCATGCGCCATCTCGTCCATGAATGTCTCATGGAAGAATCCATTGTGGCTGTTCCCGACTGAACGCCAGAAGCCGACGGGAATATCCAGATCGGCGATGTGCCCGCTCATGCGATAGTTGGGCACCGCGTAGGGTTGGTTAAAAAACCCTTCGACCAGCACTTTGTCAGGGCCGCCAGCCGGCAAGCCGGTATAGCGCTGAACCGCTTGTTGCGTGCAGGATTGCGCTGCGACCTTGCCGTCAATCAGAACGGCTTGACCGTCTTTGACAGCACCGCGCATACGAGCCATTGCGCCGGGGCGGTAGTAGTCGTGGCGCATGTCTTCTTCGCGGCTCCAGGTGGTCTGAACAGGAACGCCGGGCATGGCCATCGCGACCTTAGTGGCGATCTCGCCAAAGTCCAGCTCACCCCGGCGGCCAAACCCTCCACCCAAATAGGTGGTATGGATTTGAACGGCGTCTCTATCCAGGTTGGCCGTGTTGGCCGCGCGTATTTGTACAAGCGTCGGGGCCTGATTGCCGCACCACAGTTCCAGCGCCGATCCCGTGAACAGCGCTGTGGCGTTCATCGGCTCCATTGTAGAATGGGCCAGATAGGGCACCGCATATTCGGCCGTGATTTCGGTGGCGCCGTCGGGCAGAGTGTCAACGTCTCCGTCATCGCGCATGGTCGAATTGGGTGACGCGTCGAATGCATTGGCAATTTCGGTGAAAATGGCGTCGGTTTCCGGCGGGTAGGGGGCGTCGCCCCAATCTACGTCAATCGCCTCGACGGCCTGAATGGCCAGCCATGTGTTGGTGGCAATCACAGCCACGCCGTTGCCCAGATCAACCACTTTTTCAACGCCGGGCATTTGCTCAGCTTCGCTGGCGTCAAAGCCTTTCATCTCGCCGCCCAGCTTGGGATTGATCCGGACCGAGGCGAATTTCAGACCCTCGGGGCGCACATCGATCCCGAACTCAGCCGTTCCGGTGGATTTGCCGACCACATCCACACGCGGCAAGCTCCGCCCCAGCAAGCGCCAGTTGGACGGATCGCGCAGTTCGACTTCCGGCGGTTCAATCTGGCCGGCAGCCTCGGCAAGCTCAGTATAAGGAATGCGCGTCCCGTCCGGCGCGATTACAGCACCATTCTCGGTTTTCAGTTGCGCACGATCCACGCCCAGACGGTCGGCAGCGGCCTGTTTCAGCGTTTCGCGCGCGGTCGCACCCGCCTCGCGCATGCGCTCGAACCCGTCCTTCATCGAGGTCGAGCCACCGGTAACTTGCAGGCCCAGCGTTCGACCTAACACCCCCAGCGTTTCCCCCAGATTGTGCTGGAAGTCCGAGATGTCATAACCCTTGTTCGGCAATCCCTCACCAACCAGGGCCGAGTTGTAATAGGCCGCTGCCGCGGGGCCGTGCAGAACGCGGATCTGGTCTAATTCCACATCCAGTTCTTCGGCGATCAAGGCTGCCCAAGTGGTCCTGACGCCTTGCCCCATCTCGGCGCGAGGGGCGAACAGGGTGACGCCTTGCTGATCAATCAGAACAAAGGGGCTGAGCGCGGTTTCGCCCTCAGCAGGCTTCAGCGGATTGGCGGCCGGGCGGCTGACGTAATAGGCGCCGAATGCTACGCCGCCGACAATCGCGGCCGAACCGATCAGGAACGTACGACGGAGGATTTTTCCAACAGATGCCATCGTTTATGCCTCTTTCAGCTTGGATGCCGCGTCGTGAATTGCAGCGCGGATGCGGGGGTAGGTGCCACAGCGGCACAAATTGCCCTGCATGGCATCGTCGATATCGGTATCCGAAGGCGCAGGGTTCTCGGCCAGCAGCGCTGCGGCCTGCATGATCTGGCCCGACTGGCAGTAGCCGCATTGCGCCACCTGATGATCGACCCAGGCCTGCTGAATCGCGGCCATCGCGTCCGGGGTGCCAATGCCTTCAATCGTGGTCACATCGCCCCAGACATCGGACAGGGCCACTTGGCACGAACGCACAGCCTCGCCGTCAATGTGCACGGTGCACGCCCCGCAAGCGGCCACGCCGCAGCCGAATTTGGTGCCAGTCAAGCCGACCTTATCCCGTAGAACCCAAAGCAGAGGGACGTCATCGGGCAGGTCAACCTGATGTTGCGTTCCGTTGATCTTAAGGGCGGTCGCCATGGCGCACCTCTCGTAGCTGTGGCTGGTTTATGACATAATTGGTGAAAAATGTCAGTATGTCAATTGACAAAATGAACAAAAAGTGTCACGAGTTCGGGGATGGCAGATGTAACTGAAGATTCACGGCAACAGGCGATCCTGGACTCGGCGTTTCGGGCCTTTGCGACTTATGGATTCCGCAAGACCTCGATGGATGACATAGCGCAGGGCGCAGGGATGTCCCGTCCGGCAGTGTATCTGCATTTCAAAAATAAAGAGGCGATCGTCACTAAGCTGACCGAACTCTACTATGCAGCGAAAAGCGTTGCAGTGGCTGCGGCGCTGACCAAACCGGGCTCAGTTTCGGACATTTTCAAGGGCGCGGTTCACGCTCAAACCGAAGGGATGGCCACCATCCTAGCGTCCCCTCATGGGCTTGAAATGTTGGATACGACCAAATCCATGTCGTCAGAAATCATATCGCAAGGCGAGGCTAAGCTTGCGCGCCTATATGCCGAGTGGCTGAAGCGCGAAGATCAGGCCGGGCGAGTCAGGTTGCAGGTGGAGGCAGACGAGACGGCCAAAACGATAACGGCCACTCTGAAGGGGCTGAAGGCAAGCGCTATTGGCGCGGAAGAATATGAAACCCGTGTTGCCCAGTTTGCCGCTCTGATAGGAGCCGGGCTAGAAGTCAGGTAACGCGCTGACGCACCTTGAATTCTGGTGCGTCCCACAGGCGGTTCTGCATGATGTCCGCCAAGATTTCGACTGCATTTTCAACATCCTGCTCATCAATGTACAGCGGCGTGAAGCCAAACCGCATGATGTCAGGCGCGCGGAAGTCTCCGATCACACCGTGGGCAATCAGGGCCTGCATGGCGGCATAGCCGTCGGCAAATCGGAAAGACACCTGACTACCGCGCTGGGCAGGATCACGCGGGCTTGCCAGTTGCAAATCGGGGCAGGCGGCTTCGACACGTTTGATGAACAACTCGGTCAATTCAATGGATTTGGTCCGTACGTCCTGCATGTCAGCCATATCCCATATGTCCATCGCCGCGGATAAGGCGACCATCTGAAGGATCGGAGGCGTACCGACACGCATTCTTTCGATCCCGTTGCCGGCGCGATAGTCCAGATCAAAGGCAAAAGGCGACTCGTGGCCCAACCACCCGGACAATGCGGGGCGCACCTGTTCCGTCAGGCGCGGGGCGACATAGATGAATGCGGGCGCACCCGGCCCGCCGTTCAGGTATTTGTAGGTGCAACCAACCGCGAAATCTGCATTGCATGCCGCCAAATTGACGGGAATCGCGCCAGCTGAATGGGCCAGGTCCCAGACTGTCACTGTACCGTTTGCATGGGCAAGTTTTGTCAAAGCTTTCATGTCGTGGATCCGGCCCGAGCGGTAATCCACCTCGGTCAGCATCAAAACGGCTACATCCTCGGTCACATTGTCAGCTACGTCTTCCGGCGCGACGACGCGCAGTTCATATTCCGGCCCGAGTGAGCGAAGCAGGCCATCCACCATGTAGAGGTCGGAAGGAAAGTTACCGTTGTCCGAAAGCACGACCTTGCGGTCCGGGCACAATTCCAGCGCTGAAGCAACGGCCTGGTAAACCTTGATCGACAGGGTGTCACCGGTGACGATACTACCGGGTTCTGCGCCAATCAGCCGTCCGATGCGATCACCCAAACCGGTCGGCATCGCCATCCAGCCTGCCTTGTTCCAGCCGGTGATCAGCATCTGCCCCCATTCCTGAACCATCATGTCACTGACCCGGTCTCCGGCAGCGCGCGGCAGCGGTCCAAGCGAGTTTCCGTCCAGATAAACGACGCCTTGGGGAAGGTTGAACATGGCTTTTGTCGCGGCAAAGTCGGTCATCGTTTTCTCTTCATTATGCGGGCAATTGTTGATGTAAAATGGCTATCTGATCCAAAAGCGACTGTCCATCATCGAAGACCCTCTCTGCATCCATGTCCGGACCGCGTCGATTGCGCGGCTGCGACCAACTGTGATTTTGCTATTTCCGGCAAAAAGCGGTAGGTCATCGGGCAAAAGCGACACTTTGCCCTGCCCGAATACGAAAGACTGCCCGACATGCAAAAAATCGACATCCCTCCGGTGTGGTTGCTGGGCTTTGCGGTGCTGGCATGGCTGCAGGCGCGGCATATGCCGATGGGGCTGTCGCTCGACAACGGGTTTGTTGATTTGCTCAGCGGTGTTTTGATCGGTGGCGGTGTCATCATGATCGTTCTGGCCGCAGCCGAATTTCGCCGTCATCGCACCACGATTATCCCGCATGAAACGCCTACATCGCTGGTGCGGTCAGGGATCTTCAATCGTAGCCGAAACCCCATATACGTGGGCGATGTGCTCATCCTGTCCGGCCTGATCCTGCGGTTTGATGCCATAACGTCATTGGTTCTGATTCCAATATTCGTATGGCTTCTGGAACGTCGTTTCATCGTGCCAGAAGAGGACAGAATGCGCAGAACTTTTCGCGCCGAATTTGCCCGATATGAACGCCAAACCCGCCGATGGATATGAGGTGATGTGGTAATGACACAACGTAATAATGCTGCGCTTGCGAAATAATGTTGCGCAGGATACACCTTTGCTTAACAAACAATACCGACCACCCGCTCGGTCAGAGTGAAAATTAGGGGGACTGCCAGTGAAGATAGGCACACCGAGAGAGACTTATGACGGTGAGAACCGTGTTGGGATGACGCCGGAGTCGGCGTTGCAGCTTCAGAAGTTGGGCTATGAATGTCTGATTGAGAAGGGTGCGGGCGCTGCGGC